>NZ_JBHVPG010000029.1:0-105947 GCF_042887545.1 Streptomyces sp. NPDC057939 | reverse complement strand
CTGCGCCCGATCTACGCGCAGACCGCCGCCTACGGCCACTTCGGCCGCGAACTCCCCGACTTCACCTGGGAGCGCACCGACCGCGTCGACGCCCTGCGCGCCGCCGCCGGCCTGTAGGTCGCCCCGCGGGCCAACCGCACCTGACGAACGGCCCCGGACCCATCGGTCCGGGGCCGTTCGCTGTCGGTGGCATTTGGTAAGAATGCAGTGTGAGCAGCGCGAACGATTCCCCGCCGGAACAGCTCGCCCTGATCCGGGAGATGGTCGCCGAGGCCAAGGCCAAGGCGCCCAAGGCCAAACCGCGGACCTGGCGCGGAGCCGCCCTCGCCGAGGAACTGCCGGTCGCCCGGGTCCTCGTCAACAAGGGCGTCCTCCACCTCGACCGGCCGTTCGACTACGCCGTGCCCGCCGAACTCTCCGAGGTGGCGCAGCCCGGCGTCCGCGTCCGGGTCCGGTTCGGCGCCGGTTCCCACCGGGTGCACGGCGGCCGCCGCGAGGGCGGCGGCCTCATCGACGGGTTCATCGTCGAGCGGCGCGCCGATTCCGACTACGACGGGGCACTGGCCGCCCTGGCCCAGGTCGTCTCGCCCGAGGTGGTCCTCGGCCCCCGCATGCTGGCCCTGACCCAGGCCGTCGCCGACCGCTACGCCGGCAGCCTCGCCGACGTCCTCCAGCTCGCCCTGCCGCCGCGCAACGCCCGCGCCGAGGCGAAGCCCTCGCCCGAGCCCCTGCCCCCGCCCCCCGCGCCCGACCCGGGCGGCTGGCAGCGGTACGGCGCCGGACCCGGCTTCCTGCGGGCCCTCGCCGGCGGCGGCACCCCCCGCGCGGTGTGGACCGCCCTGCCGGGCCCCGGCTGGGCGGACGAACTGGCCCGCGCGATGGCCGCCGCCCTCGCCTCCGGCCGCGGCGCCCTCGCCGTCGTCCCCGACGGGCGCACCGCCTCCCGGGTCGACGCGGCGCTCACCGCCCTGCTCGGCGAGGGCCGGCACGCGCTGCTCACCGCCGAATCCGGCCCCGAGAAGCGCTACCGGCAGTGGCTGGCCGTCAGCCGGGGCTCCGTGCGCGCCGTCGTCGGCACCCGGGCCGCGATGTTCGCCCCCGTACGGGACCTCGGGCTCGTCGCCGTCTGGGACGACGGCGACTCCAGCCACTCCGACGACCGGGCACCCTTCCCGCACGTCCGGGAGGTACTGGAACTGCGCGCGGTCACCGACGGCTGCGGGTTCCTCGCCGGGAGCACCAGCTGCACCGTGGAGGCCGCCCAACTGGTCGAGTCCGGTTGGGCCCGGCCGCTGACCGCCGACCGGGAGACGGTCCGCGCCGTCGCGCCCCGGATCCGGACCGTGGGCGACGAACTCCTCGCCCGTGACGGCGCCGCCCGGGCCGCGCGACTGCCCAGCCTGGCCTGGGAAACCGTCCGGGAGGGCCTCAAGTCCGGCCCCGTCCTCGTTCAGGTGCCGCGCCGCGGCTACGTGCCCCGACTCGCCTGCGAGCGGTGTCGCGCCCCCGCCCGCTGCACGGTGTGCGCCGGACCGCTGGAGGCCCCCGACGAGCGCGACCTGCACTGCGGGTGGTGCGGGCGGGCGGAGCCGGCCTGGCACTGCGAGGAGTGCGGGGGGTTCCGGCTGCGGGCCCAGGTGGTGGGCGCGCGGCGGACCGCCGAGGAACTCGGGCGGGCCTTCCCGGCCGTGCCCGTACGGACCTCCGGGCGCGACCACGTGCTGGACGAGGTGCCGGACCGGCCCGCGCTCGTGGTGTGCACGCCGGGCGCCGAGCCGGTCGCGACGGGCGCCGGCTACGCGGCCGCGCTGCTCCTCGACGGCTGGGCCATGCTGACCCGGCCCGACCTGCGGGCGGGGGAGGAGGCGCTGCGCCGCTGGATCGCCGCCTCCTCCCTGGTACGGCCCGACGGACAGGTGGTGGTGGTCGCCGAGCCGACGCTGCGGCCCGTGCAGGCCCTGGTCCGGTGGGACCCGGTGGGTCACGCCGTACGGGAACTGGCGGAGCGCGCCCAGTTGGGGTTCCCGCCGGTCTCCCGGATGGCGGCGGTGGCCGGTCGGGGGGACGCCCTGGAGGCCTTCCTCGCGGCCGCCGCCCTGCCCCCCGACGCCGAGGTCCTGGGCCCCGTACCGCTGCCCGGCCGGCGCGGGGAGCCCTCGCCCGGCGAGCGGGCGCTGGTACGGGTCCCGCCCGGGAGCGGGGCCGCGCTGGCCGCGGCCCTCAAGTCGGCGCAGGCCGCCCGCATGGCGCGCGGGGTCCCGGTGGCGGAGGCGGTCCGGGTCCGCATCGACCCGTCGGACATCGGCTGACCGGGCAACCGGCCGCCACCCGGCCCGGTGGCACCCGCGGCCCGGGAACGCCGACGCCCCGGCGGGGTGACCGGTGCGGTCACCCCGCCGGGGCGGGTGGTGCGGAGCCGGGCCCGGGCCGTCGGGGGTCGGCGACCCGGCGGAGGGCTCCGGGTCAGCCGTTGCGCGGGCCGGGGAACGCCGGGGTCCGCGGGGCCGGCGCGGCCGACGAGGTCGGGGCCCCCGCCGCGGAGTCCTCGCGGACGGGCTGGGGCGGGACCGAGCGGGCCGCCGGGATCGTGGGCAGGGGGCCCAGGGTCCGGGTGGTGGTGCCCTCGGCGGGCTGCTCGGCGGCCTCGGTGGTCTGCGCGCGGCGGGCCCCGTAGCGGCGGTGCACCGCCTGCTTGGTCACGCCGAGCGCCGAGCCGACGGCGTCCCACGAGAATCCGAGGGAGCGGTCGAAGTCCACGGCCGCGGTGACCAGCGTCTCGACGCTGTCCCGGAGTTCCTGCGCGAGGCGGACGGTGGGTGCCGGTGCCCTGCCGTAGACGACGAAGCCCGTGGAGGGACCGGAGCGGCGCGGGCGGTACACGTTGCCGAGCTGGGCGGTGAGCGTACGCAGAGCGTCCACTTGCCGGCGAACCCGCTCGATGTCCCGTACCAGGAGGTGCAGGCTGGCCCGTGCTTGGGCGTCATGGGTGGCGTGGTCGGCCATGGAGAAGCCTCTCGAACCGGTGCTGAAGAGCGGATGGGGCCGCAGACACCGTTCTCATGCGCGGCCCGTTTCGGTCAATCTCTCTTGACCAACGCGTCACCCGGCGCCCAGGTCACGCACCGGGGGCGTGTCGGCATATGCGAGAGGCGCGCGGGTCCGCGTACGCCCCCTCGGGACCGCAGGTGGGCGGCCTCGCGGAGGCCCCATAGACTGGTGTGCTGCTGACAGCCCGGATAGCGAGGTAGGACCCAAGTGAAGCTGGTCTTCGCAGGCACCCCCGAGGTCGCCGTGCCCGCCCTGGACGCCCTCCTCGCCTCCGGGCGGCACGAGGTCGCCGCCGTCGTCACACGGCCCGACGCCCCCGCCGGACGCGGTCGCCGGCTGGTCGCCAGTCCCGTCGCGCAGCGCGCGGAGGAGGCCGGGATCGAGATCCTCAGGCCCGCCCGCCCGCGCGACGAGGAGTTCCAGGCCCGGCTGCGCGAGATCGCCCCGGACTGCTGCCCCGTCGTGGCCTACGGCGCGCTGCTCCCCAAGAGCGCCCTGGACATCCCCCGCCACGGATGGGTCAACCTGCACTTCTCCCTGCTGCCCGCCTGGCGCGGCGCGGCACCCGTGCAGCACTCCGTCATGGCCGGGGACGAGGTCACCGGCGCCTCCACCTTCCGCATCGAGGAAGGCCTCGACACCGGCCCGGTCTTCGGGATCCTCACCGAGGACGTCCGCCCGACCGACACCAGCGGCGACCTGCTGACCCGCCTCGCCTTCGCCGGCGCCGGACTGCTCGCCGCGACGATGGACGGCATCGAGGACGGCACCCTGCGCGCCGTGGAGCAGCCCGCCGACGGGGTGTCCCACGCGTCGAAGATCACCGTCGAGGACGCCCGGATCGACTGGGCCGCGCCGGCGCTGCGCGTCGACCGGGTCGTGCGCGGCTGCACCCCGGCGCCGGGCGCGTGGACCGTCTTCCGGGGGGAGCGGCTCAAGCTGATCTCCGTCGGCCCGGTGGCGGACCGCACGGACCTGGAGCCCGGCGTGCTCGCCCCCGCCAAGAACAACGTGTACGTCGGCACCGGCTCGCACGCCGTCGAGCTGCTGTGGGTCCAGCCGCAGGGCAAGAAGCCGATGAAGGCCGCCGACTGGGCCCGCGGGGTGCGGATCGCGCCCGGCGAGCGCCTCGGCGGGGCCGACGTAGGCTGAACCCGGCGGTGACGGCCCCGCCGGCGGGTGCCCGCGCACCCCGCCGGTCCGACCCCTCCGCACCTCCACCGCACATTCGCAGCACTCGTACCTCCGGAGCACCTTTCACGTGAGCGAACAGCCTCGTCAGCCCAACCGGCGTCCGGCCGGCGGCGGCAAGCCGTCCGGCAAGCAGGCCATGCCCTACCGCCGGCCGCAGAAGGACCCCGTCCGCATGCTGGCCTTCGAAGTGCTGCGGGCGGTGGACGAGCGCGACGCCTACGCGAACCTCGTCCTGCCCCCGCTGCTGCGCAAGGCCCGTCAGGACGAGAGCTTCCAGGCGCGGGACGCGGCGCTGGCCACCGAGCTCGTCTACGGGACGCTGCGCCGCCAGGGCACCTACGACGCGGTGATCAAGGCCTGCATCGACCGGCCCCTGCGGGAGGTGGACCCGCCGGTGCTGGACGTGCTCTCGCTCGGAGCGCACCAGCTCCTGGGCACCCGCATCCCCACCCACGCGGCCGTTTCGGCGAGCGTCGAGCTGGCCCGGGTCGTGCTCGGTGACGGCCGGGCCAAGTTCGTGAACGCGGTGCTCCGCAAGATCGCCGCGCACGATCTGGACGGCTGGCTGGAGCGGGTGGCACCGCCGTACGAGGACGACGCCGAGGAACACCTCGCGGTGTACCACTCCCACCCCCGCTGGGTCGTCAGCGCGCTGTGGGACGCGCTGGGCGGCGGGCGCGCCGGGATCGAGGACCTCCTCGAAGCCGACAACGAGCGGCCCGAGGTGACGCTGGTGGCCCGGCCGGGCCGCTCCACCCCCGAGGAACTGCTGGAGGCGGTCGGCGAGGACTCGGCGCTGCCGGGTCGCTGGTCCCCGTACGCCGTCCGGATGGCCGAGGGCGGCGAGCCGGGCGCGCTGGAGGCGGTCCGCGACGGACGCGCCGGCGTGCAGGACGAGGGCAGCCAGCTGGTGGCGATGGCCCTGGCGGCGGTGCCGGTCGAGGGCCGCGACGCGCGCTGGCTCGACGGCTGCGCCGGCCCCGGCGGCAAGGCGGCCCTGCTGGGCGCGCTGGCCGCGCAGCGCGGGGCGTTCCTGCTGGCCTCCGAGAAGCAACCGCACCGGGCGCGGCTCGTGGGGCAGGCGTTGGCCGGCAACCCCGGCCCGTACCAGGTGATCGCGGCCGACGGCACGCGGCCCCCGTGGCTGCCGGGCTCCTTCGACCGGGTCCTGGTGGACGTCCCCTGCTCCGGGCTGGGCGCGCTCCGGCGCCGCCCGGAGGCCCGCTGGCGGCGCCGCCCCGAGGACCTGGAGGGCTTCGCGCCGCTCCAGCGCGGGCTGCTCCGGCAGGCGTTGGCAGCGGTGCGGGTGGGCGGCGTCGTCGGCTACGCGACCTGCTCCCCGCACCTGGCGGAGACCCGGGTGGTCGTGGAGGACGTCCTGAAGGGCCGGGGCGCCGCTGCGGCGCCGGTGGCGGCCGAACTGATCGACGCCCGCCCCTACATGGCGGGCGTACCGGCGCTGGGCGACGGCCCGGACGTCCAGCTGTGGCCGCACCTGCACGGCACGGACGCCATGTACCTGGCGCTGCTGCGACGCACGGCGTAACGGCCGGTCGGTCGCCGCCCGCGGGCGGCGGGTGGGGGTCAGGAGTGGAAGTCGCGCTCCCAGCGGTGCTTCGCCAGGATCGCGAGCTGCTCGGGGGAGAGGGGCCGGCCGTCCCCGACGGCGGTGTTGCGCTCCACGTTGCGCACGGTGCGCATGCCGGGGATGACCGTGGAGACGGCCGGGGAGCTGAGGACGAAGCGCAGGGCGGTCTCCGCGAGCTCCTCGGTGGTGATGCCCAGGTCGGCGGTGATGGCCTCGACGGGCCGCTGGACCCGCGCGGGCCGGTCGCCGCGGAAGTGGCGGGCGCGGAAGTCCCCTTCGGGGAAGGTGGTGCCGGCGGTGACGCGGCCGGTGAGGCCGCCCTCGTCGAGCGCCACCCGGACGATGACGCCGACGCCGTGCTCCTCGCGGGCGGGGAACAGCGCGTCGGCCGGTGACTGGTCGAAGACGTTGTGGATGACCTGCACGGTGTCCACCACGCCGCTGCGGACGAGGGCGAGGGCGCTCTCGGGCCGGTGGTCGTTGACGGACACGCCGAACAGCCGGATGTACCCCCGCTGCTTCAGGTCGGCGACGGTCTCCAACCAGTCGCCGCGGTCGACCCACTCGTCGCTCCGGACGTGGAACTGCAGGACGTCGAAGTGGTCCAGGCCGGAGGCCGACAGGCTGCTCTCCAGGCTCGCGCGGATGTGCGCGCCGGGGAAGGCTCGGCCGGGTCGATGCCCCCGGGAGCGGGCCACAGGCCGTTCTTCGGGGGCACTTCGGTCGCCACGTACACCTGGTCGCCGGAGCGTTCGCGGACCACGCGGCCGACGATCCGTTCGCTCTCCCCGTAACCGCGCGCGGTGTCGACGAAGTTCACGCCGAGATCGACGGCCCGGTGCAGGGCGCGCACCGACTCGTCCTCGCCGGCCCCCGACCAGCCGGCGCCGCCGATGCCCCAGGCGCCGTAGCCGATCTCGGAAACGGACAGGTCACTGCTTCCCAGCGGGCGGTTGTGCACGGTGGTCGTCCTCCGTGTTCGTGGTGCGCAAGGGGTGGGTGCTCCGAGGCGCGGGCGTCCCCTGCGGGCCGGTACGGCGCTCGCGGAGCGGGGACAGGAGCATCGGGACGCAGGAGAGGGACAGGACGGCGGCGCCGGCCCACAGGGCCGTGTGCAGGGTGGTGAGTTCGGCGAGGAGGCCCGAGGCGGCGGAGCCGAGGGCGAGGGCGCCGGTCAGGATGAAGCGGAAGGTGGCGTTCATGCGGCCCAGGAGCGGGTCCGGGGTGAGGTGCTGGCGCAGGCTCACGCCCAGGACGTTGTCGCAGCCGATCTTCGCCATGCACAGCAGCCAGCCGGCCCCGGCGAGCCAGAGCCACGCCCCCCGGTCCAGCAGGGGCACCAGCAGGGCCGCCGGGGTCAGGGTCAGTACGAGGGCGCGGCCGTAGCCGACCCGGGCGGACAGCGGGCGGGCGAGGCGGGCGCCGAGGAGCAGCCCGGCACCGCCGGCGGCCCAGAACGCCCCGAGGGCGGCGGCGGACAGTCCGAGTTCCCGTACGAACAGCACGGGGAGCATGGCGTTGATGACGGCCCCGCCCAGGTTGTTCAGGCCCGCCGCCAGGGCCAGCGCGCGCAGCTCCGGGTGGCCCAGTACGTGTCTCAGGCCCTCGGTGATCCGGGTGTGCAGCGGGGTCCGCCCGGTGGCGGGCGGCGCCGGGGCGGGCCGGATCCGCAGCAGGCCGATCGCGGAGACGAGGTGGCAGGCGGCGGAGCAGGCCAGGGCGACGGGCGCGGTCAGGAGGGCGATCAGCGCCCCGCCGGCGCCCCGCCCGGCGATGTTCGCGACGGCCATCAGGGTCACGACGGCCGCGTTCGCCCGGACCAGGCCGTCCCGGCCGACCAGTCGGGGGAGCACGCTCTGCGCCCCGACGTCGGAGAAGACGGTGGCGCAGCCGGTGAGCAGGACGACCGCGTACAGCTGGGGGAGGGCCAGGGTGCCCAGCCACCAGGACAGCGGGAGGGAGGCCAGGAGCACGGCGCGGGCGAGGTCGGCGGCCACGAGGACCTCGCGGGTGCGCAGGCGGTCCACCCAGGCGCCGGCCGGCAGACCGATGAGGAGGAAGGCGGCGGTGGAGAGCGCCGCGAGGGCGCCGACCTGGCCGGCGCTCGCGTCCAGCGCGGTGAGGGCGAGGAGGGGGACGGCGACGTGTCCGGAGTTGGCGGCGAACTGGTCGAGGGTCGTGGCGCCGAAGAGGGCGCGGAAGTCCTTGCTGCGCCAGGGGCCGCCGGGCGGCGGGACGGGGGCGGGCGTGCCGGTCGTGCCGGGGGCCGTACTGCCGGGTGAGACGGGGGCGCCGCCGTCGGCCGGTGAGGGAGCGGATGCCATGCCGGGTGGGACTCCTCCTGGGTGGCCGGGCGCCGCCGGGTGGCGACTGTCATGGACACAACGTTGGACTGGTGTCACACCGAAGGGCAAGTGAAAAATCGTTCATGATCACTTAAGCGTCGCTACCACGAAACCGAGTTCCGGGGCCATGGCCGGAAGTGGCCGAGGGCATGGCAGGCTTGGGGCATGGCCGTTCAGATCAATCCCAGCATCCTGTCCGCCGACTTCGCCCGACTCGCCGAGGAGGCGAGGGCCGTCGAGGGCGCCGACTGGCTGCACGTCGACGTCATGGACAACCATTTCGTCCCGAACCTGACCCTCGGCGTGCCGATCGTGGAGTCGCTCAGCCGCGCCACGGACATCCCGCTGGACCTGCACCTCATGATCGAGGACCCGGACCGCTGGGCCCCGCAGTACGTGGAGGCCGGCGCCGGGTCGGTGACCTTCCACGCCGAGGCCGCCGCCGCGCCGGTGCGACTGGCGCGCGAGATCCGGGCCAAGGGCGCCCGGGCGGCCATGGCGCTCAAGCCGGGCACCCCGATCGAGCAGTACGAGGACATCCTCCCCGAGCTCGACATGGTGCTGATCATGACGGTCGAACCGGGCTTCGGCGGGCAGTCCTTCCTGGACATCATGCTGCCCAAGGTGCGCCGCACCCGTGAGCTGATCGCCAAGCACGGCCTGGACCTGTGGCTCCAGGTCGACGGCGGGGTCTCGGCCTCGACGATCGAGCGGGTCGCGGAGGCCGGCGCGGACGTGTTCGTGGCCGGTAGCGCCGTCTACGGAGCCGTCGATCCCGCCGCCGCCGTGCGGACCCTGCGCGAGCAGGCGGGCGCGGCGATCGCCGCCGCGCCGTGGGCTTGCGACCACTGAGCCAAGCGTTGATGAACAGCTCGGTGAACGGAAGCCGTCCGGGCTGATCAACGGCCGTCGGATCTGACAGGATGAACGGCGAGTCGAGAGTGTGAACACGACAGTGTGAACAGCAGTGAGGAGAACGCGGTGTCTGCAATGTCGGCGGGACGGTCAGCCCTGCGGATGGGACCCGCGGAGCTGGTGCAGGCGGCGGCCATGGCGCGCCGCTTCTACCTGGAGGGCAAGTCCAAGATCCAGATCGCCGAGGAGTTCGGCGTGAGCCGCTTCAAGGTGGCCCGGGTCCTGGAGACCGCCCTCGAACGCGACCTCGTACGCATCGAGATCCGGGTGCCGGCCGAACTGGACGCGGAGCGCTCCGACGCGCTGCGCGCCCGTTACGGGCTGCGGCACGCCGTCGTGGTGGAATCGCCGGCCGACGCCACCGAGGACGCCCCGGACCCGGAGAACCTCGGCGCGGTCGCGGCCGACCTGCTGGGCGAGCTCGTCAACGAGGGCGACGTGCTGGGCCTCGCGTGGGGGCGCTCCACCATCCACATGGCCGCCTCACTGCACCGACTGCCCCCGTGCACCGTCGTCCAGCTGACCGGCGTGTACGACGCCGGCACCGCCGAGCGCGGGTCGGTCGAGGCCGTGCGCAGGGCCGCGCAGGTGTCCGGCGGCGACGCCCACCCCATCTACGCGCCGATGCTGCTGCCCGACCCCGCGACCGCGGCCGCGCTGCGCGGTCAGACCGGGATCGCGCGGGCCTTCGAGTACTTCGACAAGGTGACCGTCGCGGCCGTGTCGATCGGCTCCTGGGAGCCGGGCATCTCCACCGTGCACGACATGCTGACCGACGAGGAGCGGGCGCACTACGCCTCGCTGGGCGTGGCGGCCGAAATGTCCGCCCATCTGTTCGATGCCGACGGGCGTCGGGTGGGGCGGGACCTGGGCGAGCGGTGCATCACCGTGGAGGCGGACCGGCTGCGTCGGATCCCCGAGGTGGTGGCCATCGCGGGCGGGCTGCGCAAGGCCTCCGCGATCGGCGCGGTGCTCCGCTCGGGCCTGGTGACCAGCCTCGTCACCGACACCGCGGTCGCCGACTACCTGCTCACCGAGTCCGCTCCGGGCCTCCGGCCGGCACTGGACCGGGCCGACCCCGACGACTGACCGGGCCGGCCGGGCGCGCTTCCCGGTCGCGTGATCGGGATGGTGCCGGAATCGAGACCCGAACAGCGGACCGCGAGGCGCCCCCGGGGGCGCATACTGGATTCAATGACTAAGTCAGCAGTACCTCGCCGCCATTTGCCGTCCAGCCCGTTCAAGGCCCCCGTGGAACCGCCGCTCCGGCAGTTCAGCGTCGGCGACCGGGTGACTCACGACGAGCACGGCCTCGGCCGTGTCGTCGGTGTTGAGGAGGGAATCGCCGTTCTCGTCGACTTCGGTTCGATCCAGTGCCGCGTCCTGAGTCCGTACACCAAGATGGCCGCTCTCTGAGGCGACCGGGCGATTCGCGAGCGAATCGGATATTTGGCACGATCGGTGCATGATCTTTCGGAGCGTGCCCCGATCACTGCTGCGCGTGCTGGGGGCGCTGTTCCTCTGTGCCGCGCTGGCCGGTGTGGTGGGCTGCGGCGGTGACTCCGCCCCGGCCCCGCCCGCCACCGCCGAGGCCTCCTCCGGCGGCGAGCCCACGGGACGCCCCGCGCTGCCCGGGTGGGCGAAGGGGATGGCGACCGTACGCGCCGACGCGCTGCCGCAGCAGGCGCGCGAAGTGCTCGCCCTGATCGACAAGGGCGGACCGTACGCGTACCGGCAGGACGGCACCGTCTTCGGGAACTTCGAGAAGGTCCTGCCGAAGCAGAAGCGCGGCTACTACCACGAGTTCACCGTGAGGACACCGGGCGAACGGGACCGCGGGGCCCGGCGGATCGTGACGGGGCAGGGCGGGGAGTTCTACTACACGGACGACCACTACGAGACCTTCAAGGCGGTTCTCCGATGACCCTGGACCCGCAGCCGCTCGCCCCCGCCCTCGCCGCCGCCGAGGAGGCGGGCTGGACGACCGTACGGCTCGACCTGGAGGGCGTCCGGAGCAAGACCGCGCTGATGCGCCGCTGCGGACGGGCGCTGCGTGCCCCCGAGTGGTTCGGCGCCAACTGGGACGCCCTCGCCGACGTGCTGACCGACCTCTCCTGGCTGCCCCCGGCCCCCGGCCGGCTGCTCGCCGTCACGTCCTGGCGGGAGTACGCGGAGGCCCGTCCGACGGACTGGGAGACCCTGCGGGAGGTCCTGGAGGAGGCCGTCGACTTCTGGCGGCAGGACGACGACGGCCGGCCGCCCCTCACCGTGCTGCTCGCGGGACCCGCGACGGCCTTCCCGGGCCGGACGCGCCCCGGCGGCGCCGGGAGCTGACGGCCGGCCCCCCTGCGCGCGGGGGCGGGCAGGCCGCCCCCGCGCGGTCAGCAGCGGTCGGTGGGGCGGACCGCCGCCCCTTCCGGGCCCGTCCGGTCAGGGTCCGTCCTTTCGTGGCCCGTCCTTTGGTGGCCCGTTCTTTCGCGGACCGTGGGCATGGTGCTCACGCGTGCCCGGAGGCCTTTCCCGGACCGGCCACGCCGGTCACGAGGTAGTGCTGCATCTCCTCGATGGCCGTGACGTAGGGACGGATCGCGCTGAAGAAGGCGGGGAAGTGCTCGCCCTTGCGGAAGCCGTTCAGGTGGGCGTCGATCGACGTCCAGCGGATCCGCAGGACGTAGCGCTCCGGCTCCTCCTCGCAGCGGGCCAGCTCGTAGTCGAGGCACTCGGGCGAGGCCGCCAGGGCCTCGGCCCCGCGGGCGTACGCCTCCTCGAACGCGGCCCGGTCGGCCGGGGCGATCCGGTAGCGGATGTATTCGACGGTCGTGGTCATGGTGTGCGTGCCTCTCCCCGGGTTCAGGTCGTCCCGGCCACCTTTGCGTGGATCGCGCGCGTCCGGTAGGCACCCGGGCCGTGCGGACCCGGACTTCGTGACGTCCCGGCCCCGCGCGCGTACCGTTCCCGACGGGAGAGCGGGGCGAAGGAGCCGGCTGGTCGTGGGGGGAGGCCCGGACGGCGTCCTCGCGGGACCAAGGTCCCGTAGGAAAGGACCAGCCGGTCCGGAATGTCCTGGACGATCGGCCCGGGCGGCGTGAACCCCCGGTCATGGGAGAATGAAGTACGTGCGTTTCCTCGACTGCCCTGTCGAGGCCATAGAAGGATCCTTCGAACGACTGGGATGTTCAGCACGTGCGTTTCCTCAATGACCTGAAGCCGCCGTACGACCTGACGTACGACGATGTGTTCATGGTGCCGAGCCGCTCCGCGGTCGGTTCCCGCCAGGGCGTCGACCTGTCCTCGCCCGACGGCACCGGCACCACCATTCCACTGGTCGTGGCCAACATGACCGCCATCGCGGGCCGCCGGATGGCCGAGACCGTCGCCCGCCGCGGCGGAATCGTCGTCATCCCGCAGGACATCCCGATCGAGGTCGTCACCGACGTCATCTCCTGGGTGAAGACCCGCCACCTCGTGCTCGACACCCCGATCACGCTGGCACCCACCCAGACCGTCGCCGACGCGATCTCCCTGCTGCCCAAGCGCGCCCACGGCGCCGGCGTCGTCGTCGACGACCAGGGACGTCCGCTCGGTGTCGTCACCGACCACGACCTGACCGGCGTCGACCGCTTCACCCAGCTCTCCGAGGTCATGTCGAAGGAGCTGCTGCTCATCGACGCCGACATGGACCCGCGCGACGCCTTCAACCAGCTCGACGCGGGCCACCGCAAGCTGGCCCCGGCCGTCGACAAGGACGGCAAGCTGGTCGGCATCCTGACCCGCAAGGGCGCCCTGCGCGCCACCCTCTACACCCCCGCCACCGACGCCAACGGCAAGCTGCGCATCGCCGCGGCCGTCGGCATCAACGGCGACTTCGTCGCCAAGGCCAAGCAGCTGCTCGACGCCGGCGCGGACACCATCGTCATCGACACCGCGCACGGCCACCAGGAATCGATGATCAACGCGATCAAGGCCGTCCGCGCGCTGGACCCGCAGGTCCCGATCGTCGCCGGCAACATCGTGGCCGCCGAGGGCGTCAAGGACCTCATCGACGCCGGCGCCGACATCATCAAGGTCGGTGTGGGCCCCGGCGCCATGTGCACCACCCGCATGATGACCGGCGTGGGCCGCCCGCAGTTCTCCGCGGTCCTGGAGTGCGCCGCCGAGGCGAAGAAGTACGGCAAGCACGTCTGGGCCGACGGCGGCGTCCGTCACCCGCGCGACGTGGCCATGGCCCTGGCCGCCGGCGCGTCCAACGTCATGATCGGCTCCTGGTTCGCCGGTACGTACGAGTCCCCGGGCGACCTCCAGCAGTCCGCCGACGGGCGCTTCTACAAGGAGTCCTTCGGCATGGCATCGGCCCGCGCCGTGCGCAACCGCACCTCCGAGGAGTCCGCCTACGACCGCGCCCGCAAGGCGCTGTTCGAGGAGGGCATCTCCACCTCGCGCATGTTCCTCGACCCGACCCGCCCGGGCGTCGAGGACCTGATCGACTCGATCATCGCCGGTGTCCGCTCCTCCTGCACCTACGCGGGCGCGGGCTCCCTCGCGGAGTTCGAGGAGAAGGCCGTCGTCGGCATCCAGTCCGCGGCCGGCTACGCCGAGGGCAAGCCGCTCCACGCCAGCTGGAGCTAGTCCCACCCGTACCGCCGGTGGCCCCGGCCCCACCCCGCGAGGGGTCGGGGCCGGGGCCACCGGCGCACTCCGGTCACACCGACCCGCGTCGCCCGTCGTCGGGGCGGCCCGCCCGCCCGTCGCCGCGTCCGGGGCGTCCGCCGCCGGGGCCCGAACTGTGGACGCCCGCACGGTACTTGGGAATCCGCACGGTGATCTTCATGCCGGCGCCGACGGCCGTCTCGATGACGAGCCCGTGGTCGTCCCCGTAGACCTGCCGCATCCGCTCGTCGACGTTGGGCAGCCCGATCCCGACCGGGCCGGGGCACTCCCCGGCCAGGATCCGGCGCAACAGGCCCGGATCCATCCCGACGCCGTTGTCCTCGATGGTCAGGACCGCCTCCGAGCCCGCGTCCCGGGCGGCGATCGTGATCCGGCACTCCCCGGTCGAATTCTCCAGCCCGTGCTTCACCGCGTTCTCCACCAGCGGCTGGACGCACAGGAACGGCAGCGCCACCGGCAACACCTCCGGCGCCACCTGCAAGGTGACCTTCAGCCGGTCCCCGAACCGGGCCCCCGCCAGGGCCAGGTACTGCTCGATCGAACGCAGCTCGTCCGCGAGCGTCGTGAAGTCCCCGTGCCGGCGGAACGAGTACCGGGTGAAGTCCGCGAACTCCAGCAGCAGTTCCCGGGCCCGCTCCGGATCCGTCCGCACGAACGAGGCGATGGCGGCGAGGGAGTTGAAGATGAAGTGCGGGGAGATCTGCGCCCGCAGCGCCTTGATCTCCGCCTCCATCAAGCGGGTCCGCGCCCGGTCCAGCTCCGACAGCTCCAACTGCACCGACACCCAGCGCGCCACCTCCGTCGCGGCCCGCACCAACACCGCCGACTCCCGCGACCCGTAGGCGACGAGCGCCCCCAGCGTCCCGTCCTCACCGGTGAGCGGCGCGAACACCGCCCACTTCAGGGGGCATTCCAGCCGCTGGCAGTCCGTCCGCACGCTCTGGCTGCGCCCCGACTCCAGCACCTGCGCGACCCGGTCCATCGCCCGCCGCTCGTGGTGGTCGGCGCCCGGACCGTCCCAGGCCAGCACCGACTCCCGGTCCGTCAGGCACAGGGCCTCCGTGCCCAGCAGGGACCGCAGCCGCCGCGCCGCCTTGCGGGCGGCGTCCTCCGTGAGGCCGGCGCGCAACGGGGGAGCGGCCAGCGAAGCGGTGTGCAGCGTGTGGAAGGTGGCCCGTTCGACGGGCGTGCCCAGGTCGAGCCCGGCCGCCCGCTCCCCGCGCGCCGCGTGCCACCGGCCGGCGGCCCACCCCAGACCCAGGAGCAGCGCCCCGCCCACCGGGGCCAGCACCGCGAGCACCGCGCCGCTCACCGCGGGCCCCCCGCGCCCCGGTCGACGGCCACGGCCTCCGGCAGGTGCAGCCGGGCCAGGGAAGCCGCCGTACCGGCCGGGATCCGGGACCGGGTCAGCAGTGACACCAGCACCATCGTGAGGAACCCCAGCGGCACCGACCACACCGCCGGCCAGGCCAGCAGGGCGTGCGACCAGCCGGTCGGGGCCAGCCCGACCCGGGTCGCCAGGACCGCGCCGAGCGCCGCCCCGCCCCCGGTGAGCAGTCCGGCGACGGCGCCCGGCGGGGTCAGTCCGCGCCACCAGATGCCCAGCACCAGCAGGGGGCAGAACGAGGACGCCGACACGGCGAAGGCGAGCCCCACCGCGTCCGCGACCGGGACCTGCGTGGCCGCCACGGAGCCGGCCAGCGGCACCGCCATCGCGAGCACCACGGCGCAGCGGAACGTCCCCACCCCGCGCCCCGGCAGCACGTCCTGGTGCAGGACCCCGGCCACGGCCATGGTCAGCCCCGAGGCCGTCGACAGGAACGCCGCGAAGGCGCCCCCGGCCAGCAACGCCCCCAGCAGCTCACCGAGCAGCCCGCCCAGCATCCGCTCGGGCAGCACCAGGACCGCCGCGTCCGCGTCCCCGGTCAGGGCCAGCTCGGGCGCGTAGATCCGGCCCAGCGCCCCGTACACCTGGGGCAACAGGTAGAACGCCCCGAGCAGGCCGAGCACGACCAGGGTGGTGCGCCGGGCGGCCCGCCCGTCCGGGCTGGTGTAGAAGCGCACCGCGACGTGCGGCAGGCCCATCGTGCCGAGGAACGTGGCCAGGATCAGCCCGTACGTCGCGTACAGCCGGTGCTCGCGCCCCTCCCCGGACAGCGGCGCCGACCAACCGGGCTCGGCGTCGCCGTCGGTGCCCGCGCGGGCTCCGGGAACCGCGCTGCCCGGGACGAACTCCAGGCGGGTGCGGGCTTCGGCGGTGTGACCGCCGGCCGCCAGGGTCACCGGGGCGGCCGTGTACGGGGTCCCGTCGATCCGGCCCGTCACCGTCACGGTCAGCGGCGCGTCCAGTGACAGCCGGACGTCCTCGGCGAGCGTGACGGAGGTGTGCTCGCGGAACACCGCGGGGGCGTCGAAGGATGCGCGCGGGGCGCCGTCCCCGGCCCACGCGGCGATCAGGAAGAACGCGGGCACCAACAACGCGGTGAGCTTGAGCCAGTACTGGAAGGCCTGGACGAAGGTGATGCTGCGCATGCCGCCCGCGGCGACGGCCGCCGTCACCACGAAGGCGACGACGACCCCGCCGGCCCAGTGCGGGGCGCCGGTCAAGATCTCCAGGGTCAGCCCGGCCCCCTGCAACTGCGGGAGCAGGTACAGCCAGCCGACGCCGAGCACGAACAGCACCGCGATCCGCCGCACCGCCCGCGACTGGAGCCGGTCCTCGGCGAAGTCGGGCAGCGTGTAGGCGCCCGAACGCCGCAACGGGGCCGCGACCAGCACCAGGAGCACCAGGTAGCCGGCGGTGTACCCGACGGGGTACCAGAGCATCTCCGGCCCCTGGAGCAGCACCAGCCCGGCGACGCCGAGGAAGGACGCGGCGGAGAGGTACTCCCCGCTGATGGCCGCCGCGTTGAGGCGGGGGCCGACGGTGCGCGAGGCGACGTAGAAGTCCGAAGTGGTCCGCGATATCCGCAGGCCCAGAGCCCCGACGAGGACGGTGACCAGGACGACGACGGTGACCGCGGTCAGCGCGTAGGTCTGGTTCACCGGTGTTCCTTCGACGGGGGAGGGCTGACCGGAGTCTATGTACCGCCCGTCGCCGGGCGACAGGTACCGTCCGGCGCGATGCGGCGGCCCCCGCCGGGGCGGGACCTTCCGTCGGCCTCCCGTCCGGGGCGGGGGCTCAGCGGGCCGGGTCGCGGTGCTCCGCGCAGTCCCGCAGGGCGATCTCCAACTCGACGTACGACTCCTCCGCGCGCCGGAACGCCAGGGTCAGGGCCGCCTCCGCGCGCGGCGGCAGTTGTTGGCGGGTGCCCTCGCGGGCCTCGTACAGGACGTCGGCCCAGCGGGCGGCCGCGCTGCGCAGCCGGGCCAGCAACGCCTCGGCCTCGGCGGGGCCGGCCGCCCGGGTCCGGGGCAGTCCGGTCAGCGCGTCCAGCAGCGCCTCGATCTCGGACATGTCGCTCCTCCCGGCCGGAAGATCCACGATACGCGCGGCCGACCGCGGATCCGGCGCTCGGAGGGGGCCGGTGCGGCCGACGGGCCCGGCGGATCGCCGTACGCCCGTCCCGGCGCGACGAACGGCGCCCCGGCACGCCGGACGGTCGTACGGTCGCCGGGGGTTACCGGGGCGCCGCGGGTGCTCGGGCGTCGGGAGCCGCGACGACGGGGTCCGGATGCCGGGAGCGGGTCAGCCGGTCGCGTGGCGCGTCAGCAGGTCCCGTAGCTCGCGCGCGTGCCGCCGGCTGACCTGGAGTTCCGCCGAGCCGACCCGGACGCTCGTGGTGCCCGAGTCCAGGCGCAGTTCGTCGATGCGGCCCAGTGCCACCAGGTGCCGCCGGTGGATCCGGACGAACCCCCGGGCCGCCCAGCGTTCCTCCAGCGTCGACAGCGGGATCCGGACGAGGTGGCTGGCACCGTCGGTGTGCAGCCGGGCGTAGTCGCCCTGGGCCTCGACGTAGGCGATGTCCGCGATGGCGACGAACCGGGTGACCCCGCCCAGCTCGACGGCGATCTGGTCCGACGTGCGGTCGGCGACGGTCACCTCGGGGGCCGGTCGGCGCGGTCCCGGCGCGGTCGGGGTCCCGACGGCGGCCGCGGGAGCGGGAAGGGGGACGCGGGCGGAGGCCGCCGGGGGGTCCGGGAGCGCCGGGCAGGCCGTGGGATCCGCCGGCTGCGGGGGGTCGCCGAGCTGGGCGCGGGCCCGGCGGACGGCCTCGGCGAGCCGCTCCGGGCGCACCGGCTTGAGCACGTAGTCGATGGCCTTGAGGTCGAAGGCCTGTACGGCGAAGCCCTCGTGGGCGGTGACGAACACGATGAGCGGGGGCCGGGCGAACCCGGCCAGCAGCCGGGCGATGTCGAGGCCGGTCAGTCCTGCCATCTGGATGTCCAGGAACACCACGTCGATGCCGTCGGGGCCCTCCGGGCCGCTCTCCAGCGCCCGGGTGATGCGGCGCAGTGCCTCGGTGGCGTCGCAGGCGCCCTCCGCGCTGCTCACCCGGGGGTCCGAGCGCAGCAGGTAGAGGAGTTCCTCCAGCAGGGGCTTCTCGTCGTCGACGGCCAGGGCGCGCAGCATGCGCCGATTCTACGGTCGGGCCCCCGTCACGGGCGGGGTCGGGCGGGCCCCGGGCTCGCGGCCGGCCCGGCGGGAACGGTGCGCGGCCCCGGCCCAGGGGGGAGGTGGGCGGGGGCCGCGCGGTCCGGGGACGGGCTACTTGACGGTGATGAGCTTCCCGTCGGGGGAGACGGCGTACCAGGTGCCGCCGACGCCCTGCCCGTTGGTGTCACCGGGGTTCTTGTCACCGGTGAAGGTGTAGACGGGCCAGCAGTCGACGGTCTGCTGCTTCACGCCGTCCGGGCGGTCGAGGACCAGGTAGTTCTTCTCGATGATGCCCTTGGCGTTGCCCTTCTCGACCGGGGGCACGGCCGGCCACTTGGCGAGGCAGTCGCCGGTGCACTTGGAGATCATCGGCCAGGCGGAGTCCGGCTTGAAGCGGTAGACGGTCATGCCCTTGCCGTCGACGATGTGGTCACCGAGCTTGGGGTCCTTGGCGACGGTCAGGGCGCCGGTGGCGGCGGCCGGGGCGGGAGCCGCGGCGGCGCCCTTCGCGGCCTTCTTGCCGTCGGGGGCGAGGGCGAACCAGGTGCCGCCGACGCCCTGCCCGTTGAGGTCGCCGGGCTTGGTGTCCTTGGCGAAGCGGTAGGCGGGCCAGCCGCCCACCGTCAGCTGCTTGCTGCCGTCCTTGCGGACGACCTCGCCGAGCAGGGACGCGTCCGTGCCCGACGCGGCCGTGGCGTCGCCCGCGGGCACCACGGGCCAGGCCTTGGCGCAGTCGCCGTCGCAGTTCGAGGCCGGCGGCTTGGCGGTGTCCTTGTCGAACCGGTAGAGGGTGAAGCCGGCGCTGTCGGTGAGGACGGAGCCCAGTTGTTCGGTGGTGGAGGAGTTCAGCTGTCCGGCGGGCTTGGGGGCGTTGGCGGGGGCGTCCTGGGCGGGCTGCTCGTCGCCGTACGGGTCCGACGCGGGAGCCGGGGCTGCGGCGGCGGCTCCGGCCGGCTTGGTGTTGTCGGCCGCCTTGTCCGTTCCGCCGCAGGCCGTCGCCGCGAGGGTGACGACGATCGCGACCGCAGCCAGGGAAGTTCCGCGCTTGATGCCCATGTTGATCTCTCCCACGTGTCGTGTCTGCCGGGTGTCCGTCGCCGGACCGCGGCAACTTGTGGAGGACACGGGGTCGGGGGAGCGATCCGTTCAGTCCGATCCGTATGACCTGTTTCACTCACCCGCCGTCGAACCCGGCCCGCCGCAGGGCCGTGACCACAGCGAGGCCGAGGACCTGGTGTCCGGCGTCATTGGGGTGCAGGCCGTCCGCGAGGTGCTCGGATCCCAGCAGGTCACGGCCCGGTAGCAGGGCCAGTCGGCCGTCGCCGGCGGCGATCCGGTCGCGGGTGGCCCGTTCCATCGCGTCGCGCAGGGCGCCCAGGGTGGCGCCGAGGCGGTTCGGGGTTCGCTCGGCGTCGGGGCGCAGCAGCGGGGAGACGAGCAGCAGCGGGGTCCGGGGGTGGCCCTGGCGGATGAGGTCGAGGAAGGCGCGGGTGGTCTCGTACAGCAGCGGGGCCGAGTAGGGCACGCGGGACCAGCAGTTGGTGCCGAAGGCGAGGGTCAGGACGTCGGCGGGGAGCGCGGAGAGCTGTTCGGCGGTGGCGAGTTCGCCGCGGGCGGCTCCCGCGTACCCGAGGTTGACGGTGTCCCAGCCCAGGGTCCGACCGGTGACGGCCGGCCAGCCGTGCGCGGGTCGGGTGGACCACCAGCCCTCGGTGATGGAGTCGCCGTGGACGACCCAGCGCGGGGCGGCGGGGGCGGGCGCCAGGGCGCCCCCGACGCCGCGCAGGCCGAGGATCCGGGGGGACTGGGTCTCGGGCGGGTGCAGTGTGAAGGGGCCTGCTCCGTGGGGCAGTTCGAGGCGCACGACGGACTCGGCCGCCGGCTCGGTGAAGACCTCGCCGAGCAGCCCGTGCCGGTTCCACAGGGCGAAGCCGTGCGCGAGGTCGCGCAGCGCGTCGGTGGGGCCGGGGACGGTCGCCCGGTAGCGGACCTCCACGGCGCGTGCGGAGCGGGTGGTGAATTCCAGGCGCACGCCTATGGGGAGCGTGGCGCGTTCCCCGGTGTCCCAGGGCAGCCGCATGGTGTCCGCCGGGTCGGCGCGCACGGGCCGCCCCTTGTCCAGCCAGGCGACCCCGCGCAGGAAGGGCTCGGGGTCCTGCCACGGTGCGTCGGGGCCCGGGCTCGGTTCGCTCACTCTTCGCCTCCGGTCGGGTGCGGATGGGGTGCGGGTGCGGGTGCGCGGCGCCGCCGGGTCCCGGCGGGGTGCCGGGGTCACTCGTTTGACCCGTACCCCGGAGTGGCCCGTTCCGACCGTGGCCGGCGTACGGGTCGCACGGGCGCGGGTGCGTCCCGGCGGCACGGTCCGACAGATCTGACGAAGTGTCAAGAAACGGCTCCGAGGTCCCTCGCGCAGTGATCGATCATCCGCGCGCAACAAAGGACCATCCCGGACAGATTCGCGCAACGATCGTTCGCCAATGTGCAAGGATGGTGCATTACGGGCGGTATCACTCAGCTCGTAGGCTCACTCGCTGTACGTGGAGTGGCGTGGACCGCCTGCTCGGCGGTCCCCCATGCCCAGACCGGCTTTCCGTCGGCCTGCTCCTGCTCCGGACCGCTGCGGTCGACGCCTGAATCCCCACCCGCAGCATCGAAGGAGTCCCCCCGTGCTCGAAACCGGCCAGGCGCCACCGCTCACCTCCGAGCCGCGCAAGCCTGCCCATCCCTTGCTGCGCCGCAAGCCGGTCGAGCAGCTGGTCGCCGAGGGCGGACAGGGCGAGGGCGGCTCGCTCCGCCGCTCCCTCACCATGTGGCAGCTGACGATGATCAGCATCGGCGCGACCCTGGGCACCGGCATCTTCGTCGTCCTCGGCACCGCCGCGCCCAAGGCCGGCCCCGCCGTGACGATCTCCTTCGTCATCGCGGGCCTGACCGCGCTCTTCTCCGCCCTGTCCTACGCGGAGCTGGCCGGATCGGTCCCGGTCTCCGGGTCCTCGTACTCGTACTCCTACGCCACCATGGGCGAGCTCGTCGCCTGGGTCTGCGGCTGGTGCCTGGTCCTGGAGTACGGCGTGTCCGTCGCGGCGGTCGCCGTCGGCTGGGGCGAGTACCTCAACGAACTCCTCGACGGCACGATAGGCGTCACCATCCCCGAGGCGGTCTCCGCGCCCCTCGGCGAGGGCGGCTTCATCAACCTGCCCGCGCTGGTCGTGGTCCTCCTCGCCATGGTCTTCCTGATGCGCGGCGCCAAGGAGAGCGCCCGGATCAACACGATCATGGTCGCGGTGAAGATCGTCACGCTGCTGCTCTTCATCGGCATCGGCTTCCTGGGCATCAAGGCCGGCAACTACGCCCCCCTCGCCCCGCTCGGCATCACCGGCATCAGCGCCGGCGCGGCCACGCTGTTCTTCTCGTACATCGGGTTCGACGCCGCCTCCACCGCCGGTGAAGAGGCCAAGAACCCCAAGCGCGACCTGCCCCGCGCGATCATGCTCTCGCTGCTGATCGTCACCGTGCTCTACGTCCTCGTCGCCTTCGTCGCCGTCGGCGCCATGCCCTGGCAGGACTTCGAGGGCACCGAGGCCGCGCTCGCCCAGATCATGACCGACGTCTCCGGCCACACCTTCTGGGGCGTCGTCCTCGCCGCCGGCGCCGTCGTCGCCATCGCGTCCGTCGTCTTCGCCGTGCTCTACGGCCAGACCCGCATCCTCTTCGCCATGTCCCGCGACGGCCTCGTCCCCAAGGTCTTCGCCAAGGTCAACCCGAAGACCGGCGCCCCCCGCGCCAACGTGGTGATCGTCTCCCTCTTCTGCGGCACCCTCGCCGCCTTCATCCCCCTCGGCAAGCTCGCCGACGCCACCAGCATCGGCACGCTCTTCGCCTTCGGCCTCGTCAACGTCGCCGTCGTCATCCTGCGCTACACCCGCCCGGACATGCCGCGCACCTTCAAGGTCGCGCTGTTCCCCGTCACCCCGATCCTGGGCCTCATCACCTGCGGGTACATGATGTTCAGCCTGGACACCCCGACGTGGGTGGTCTTCGGTGGCTGGATGGTCGCGGGCCTCGTGTTCTACTTCCTGTACGGCATCCGCCGCTCCCGACTGGCCACAGCAGAGAAGTGATCCACCCGCAGTGCGACTGAACGATCTCGACGAACGCATCGTGCACGCCCTCGCCGAGGACGCCCGCCGTTCCTACGCGGACATCGGCTCCGAGGTCGGACTCTCCGCCCCCGCGGTCAAGCGCCGCGTCGACCGGCTGCGGGCCGAAGGAGCCATCACCGGCTTCACGGTCCGCGTGGACCCCGCCGCGATGGGCTGGGAGACCGAGGGCTTCATCGAGATCTACTGTCGCCACAACACCTCGCCGGACGACATCCGGCGAGGGTTGGAGCGGTACCCCGAGGTGGTGTCCGCGTCGACCGTCACCGGCGACGCGGACGCCCTCGTCCAGGTCTTCGCCTCCGACATGAGGCACTTCGAACGCGTCCTGGAACGCATCGCGGGCGAACCCTTCGTGGAACGCACCAAGTCCGTCCTCGTCCTCTCCCCGCTGCTGCGCCGCTTCACCTCGGGCGCCCCGGCCTGATCCGCCGGCGCCGCCCCGCCGCCCGCCACCGGCCCCGCCCCCTCGGGCCGGGGCCTGTCACCGGGCCGTGCCAGGATCGGCGGCATGAAGATCCAGATCCCGCTGCCGGCCCTTCCGCGCACCTCGGTCCTCTACACCGACTGGGCCCGCGCGCACGACCCGGCGGCCGAAGCGACCGCCGTAGCGCTGCTCGACGAGGCCCTCGGCGGCTTCCACGTCGCCCACGAGAAGCCCGGCCGCTTCCTGGACGGCCTGGAGCGGCGCGTACGGACCCTGGATCCCGCCCACCTGCCCTGGTTCTGGGACACCATCGGCCACCGACTGATCGCCTGGCACCCGCGCTCCGCCGCCCGCGCCTACGCCCTGGCCCGCACGGCCGAACGCACCCACGCGCTCCCCGTCGACCCCGACCACCACCGCGCGAACCTCCTCCTCTTCGCCCGCGCCGGCGCCCTGCCCGTCGCGGAGCTCAGCGGCCACCAGGCCTGGCTCACCGCCACCCTGGACGGCCCCGCCGCACACGAGGAGTACGTGGGCGTCCTCACCGCCTGGGCCGCCTCGCCGGCCGGACTCCCCGCCGATCTGGCCCGCCGCATCCGGCTCTCGGCCCGCGGCGCCGGGGCCGACCCCGCCGAGGAGGCCCGCGTCATGGGCCTCGTCCTGGGCGCCGCCCGCGGCAAGGACGTCCCCGACCGGCTCCTCGACGCCGCCCGGGACCTGCTCGCCGCGCACCCCCCGGGCGACGACGTCAACGCCCTGCTCCTCGACCTGTTCCCCGAGTCCCGGAACGACGCCTCCGGCTGGCTGCGGCTCCTGCTGGCCTGCGGCGCCGCCGACGCCGCGACCGCCGGACGCATCACCCCCGAGGGCGGCTTCGCCGCCTGGTTCGGCCGGTTCACCCGCCGCTACTCGCACCGCCCCGCCGGCGGCGGGGGCGTCATGCGGCAGCCGATGCCCCCCGAACTGTTCGACCTGCTGACCCGCTTCGCCCCCCGGACGCGCGCCGCCGCCACACCCCTGCGCCTCCACGAGGACCGCCACCGATGGCCCGGCCTGGACGCCGAACTGCTCGACGCGTGCCTCGCCGAGAACCTCCCCGTCGAGGACCCCGGCAGCGCCGTCGAGCTCGTCTTCCGCGACCCCGGGCCGCTGCGCGACCTGCGGGCCCTCGCCGCCGACCCCGTGTTCGGCCCCCGACTCGAAGGCACCGTCCACGCCGGGCTGCGCGCCGCCGGAACCGCCATCACCCGGCTCCCGGAGAACCCCGGCATCGCCGGCGAGGTCCGCAGCCGCGTCGAGGACCTGCTCACCGCCCTGCGCGGCGGCGGCCTCGCGGCGGCCGACGAAGCCATGGACGAACTGCACACCCTGCTCGACCGGCCCACCGCCCGCGCCCTCGACGGCATCGACGAAGCCCTCGGCGCCCTCGACCTGACCGGCCCCCTCACCCGCGCCCTGCGGGCCGGACTCCCCGAGGAATGGGGCTGGCCCGCCCTGGACGACGCCGTGGCGGAACTCGGCGGACCGGACCGGATCACCGGGGTCACCAGCACCTGGCCCCTGCTCACCGTCCACGGACCCGACCGGGCCGTCACCGTCGACCACGCCGGCCCCCGCCACCGCTGCGCCTTCCGCCTCCCCGACGGCGCGACCTCGCACACCGTGCACCACGTCGGCGGACAGTTCCTCGTCGCCTGGAGCACCACCCCCAAGGGCGGCTTCGGCGAGCACGCCTTCTGGGCCGACCGCCCCGACGAGGTCTTCGAACCCGAGGACAAGCTCGGCCTGCGCCGCTACGGCGGCATGACCCAGGGCGGCCTCGGCTACCACTTCGCCACCCCCGACGGCACCGGCCGCCACGACGGAACCCGCGTCCTGCGCCCCGGGGACCGCAGCGGCATGGGCTCCACCGACGTCCAGATGGGCGACGGCCGCCGGTTCTGGGGCTCCGACGTCTTCAAGGGATGGAACGGCTGGGCCCGCCTCGACCCCGTCACCGGCGCCCGCACCGCGGACCACGTCCCGCCGGCCTTCCACACCGCCACCGAACCCCCTCCCGGCACCGAACTCTTCGGCGATCTGCAGACCCTCGCCGCCATGCCCGAGGGCGCCCCCGCCTCCCCCCTCGGCCAGGCCGGCGCCCTCGTCGGGTTCCGCGTCCTGAACCGCACCCCCCACCCCGGGCCCTCCCCCCGGGAGTTCCTCCTCGAAGGTGTCGACGGCCGCACCGCCGGGTACCGCACCGCGCGCTTCGGCCGCCGGCCCTGGGCGATCGTCCGGATGCCCCTGGGCGGCGAGGACGCCGTGCTCGCCGGTCAGGAGACCATCCGCGCCCACGCCGCCGAGGACAACTCACTGCTCTGGCAGGTCCACGGCTTCCCCGGCTCCGACCGGCGCCGCACCCCCGGCTTCGGCGACGCGGCCGGCCCCGTCCCGCCGCCCGCCTTCTGGCACTTCCTCACCCCGCGCGACGAGGCCTCCTCCAAGACCCTGCGCACCGTCGACGACACCGCCGTACGGGCCCTGCTCGACGCCGCCCTGCGCGACGACCCGGAGCCCGCCCTGCCCGGGCACCTCGAACCCCGCGTCGCGCGAGGCGTGGCCCGCGCCGCCCGACTCGCCGCCGACCTGCTGCGCCGCCGCCGCGAACTCACCCGGCGCGTCGCCCTGATGCGTGCCGAGCCCGCCGTCACCCTGACCGCAGAGGTCCCGGACACCGTCCTCACACCCGCCCTGTACGGACTGCTCGCCGAGCACCGCCGCCACCAGGGCCCCGTGCCCCAACCCCAGCCCGCGCTGCTCACCGCGGTCGCCGCCGACGGACGCCACCTGCGCGGGGAGATCGACGACGAGACCCGCACCCTCGCCCGGCCCGCCGATCCCGACGACTGGGAGGTCCTCGTCGGCGGCATCGGGGCCGCCGCCTGGCGGGCGGTCGTCGCCCCCACCCCCGCCGGGGAACGCGAGGCCCTCGCCGCCCTGCTGGAGACCTGGAGCGGACAGCCCTTCGCGGAGGCGGGCGGCACCTGGCGCACCGGCCGGGCCGCCCCGGCGGCCCTGGCCGCCCACCGCGCCGCCGGCCACACCCTTGCCTCCGGCGCCGTCCGCAACGGGACGGCCCGGTTCCTCCAGCGCGCCTGCGACCCGGCGCCCGAGGGCGCCGAGGACTGCCGGACCTCCACCGTCACCGACGACGACACCACCCGCCTGCCCCGCCTGCTGGAACTCCTCGCCGGCCGCGGACCGGTCCCCGTCCCGCCCGCCGCGGTGGACACCTTCACCCGCCTGACCGGCGTACGGGCCGCCGTGGCGGTCCTGGTCCTCGCCGGATTCCCGGGCCGCGAGCACTACGGCGAACACCTCACCCTGCTCGGCGCGGCCCCCCACAAGGTCAAGAAGCCCCTGATCGAGCAGTACGACTCCCTCTGCCGCGGTCTCGGCGAGACCGGGCGCCGCACGGTCCTCGCGGCGGGCGTGCCCCGGGACCCCGCCGCGCTGTGGGAACCGGAGGGGGCCGTCGAGGCGGCCGCCCGGATGGCAGCCGCCTGGACCGGCCTGCTGGGCGCCGAGGAACACGCCGACGAGGAGCTCGCCGCCGCACTGGACGCGGAACTGGGCCTCGGCGACGGATGGGCCCGCGGCCTGCCCGCCGGCCGGGCCCCCGCCGAGGAACCTTTCGGCGAGGCGGGCTTCGTCCTCGTCGGCAACCGCGTCGGCGGCCTCGGCCTGCACCACGCGGGGCCCGACGGCGCCGCCGGCCGGGAAGTGCGGTCCACCGACCCCGCCCACCGCACGGCCGCCTCCGTCATCACCTGGGCCCTCACGGAACTTCCCGTCGCGAGCCCCGCCGCCACGGGCGCGCTCGCCCTGCACGAGCGGCTGCGGACCCAGCTCGACGGACCCGACGCCCTCGTCCCCATGGGCAGCTTCAAGGACCTGGCCCGTACGGCCGCCGCCGACCCGCTCTTCATCCCGTACCGCGGCCCGGTGCTGCCCTGCCCGCACCCGCTGGGGGAGCACGTCACCGAGACCTCCACGGCCGTCGACGACGGACTGTTCGTGGTCGCCGTACCCGCCGGCAGCACCTTCGTCCGGCCCGCGGCCCTCGCCGACCCCGCGCGGCTGCTCCGGGCGGAGCGGCTGGCCGCCGGCGTGGACCGGCCCTGGCTGCTCACGGACCTGCGCGCACTGCGCGCGCTCCTGGAGGGACTCGGCGGGCTCGCCGACCGCGCGGCCACCACACCCGTCCCGCCGGGCGGCTACGAGAACAACCCGGCGCTCGGCGTCCCCGATCTGGTCGCGCGGGCCGCGCGGACCCTCGGCACCGGCGCCGACGCCGCCGCCCTGTACCTCCAGTTGCTGACGCTCGCCCGGCCCACCGACCGCAACGTCCGCCGCTGGAACGGCTGGACGGCGGCCCGGCACAAGGCCGCGCAGGCGGAGCTGTCGGCGACCGGTCTGGTGGAGACCGCCAAGCGGGCCCGAGCGGGCCGCACGATGTTCCTGCCGGGACGGTGGACGGACCTCAAGGCCCCGCACCTTCCGCTGGAGAGCGCCAAACTGGCGGACCACCGGGTCTCGGCCTCGCTGAAGGACCTGCACGCCCCGCTCCTGCGGCTGTTGCCGCCGGCGCCGGTGCACGAGATGTTCGCCCGCGCCTGGGACCGGGCGCACCCGTAGCTCACACGAGGACCCGTAGCTCACACGAGGGAGGGGCGGGCGGGACGGCCGAGCATCGCGCGCCGCTCCTCCTCCGTCAGTCCGCCCCACACCCCGAACGGCTCGCGGGTCTGCAGCGCGTGCTCCAGACAGGCCGTCCGCACCGGGCAGGTCCCACAGATCCGCTTCGCGGCCTCGTCCCGCGACTCGCGCTCCTCGCCGCGCTCGCCCGCGGGGTGGAAGAACGGGGCGGACCCCAGCTCCCGGCAGGCGGCGCGGGACTGCCAGTCCCAGTTGTGGTGCGCGGGTCCGGGCAGCCGGTGGACGTCGTTCATGACGGGGTTTCCTTTCCGTGGGTTGTCCTCCCGCGTGTGACCACTGGGAACCCACTGAAACCCGCCGTCGGGGGACGCCGTCCGATCGAGTCGGCCGGAGCGTTCGGGGACGCGGTACGGGCGCGGCCCGGCGGCCCCCACGGGGCGGCGCGCGGGGCGCGCGCACGGCAGGACCGGTCCGCCCGGCGCGAGTACGGGAGCGGGGCGGACGGACGAACGACCACTGATCTGCTGGGTGTTCACCGCCCCGGCCGGCCGTCCGCCGCCCACGCTCCCGTCCCGTCAGACGCTATGCCGGCGCCCCGCCGCACTCAATGAAGGCCGTGTTAAGCCTTCGTTGCCGGATCGACGGGGCCGGGGCCGCCCGGAGTGCGCACCCCGATGAAGACCGGCTCGCGGCGCAGGACGAAGCCCATCGACCGGTACAGCCGGACGGCGCCGGTGTTGGCCGCGGCCGCGTGCAGGAAGGGGCTGTCCCCGCGCTCCCGGACGACGGCGGCGACCGCCCGGACCAGGCGCCCCGCCAGGCCCCTGCCGCGGTGCTCGGGGTGCGTGCACACCGCGCTGATCTCCGCCCAGCCGGGCGGCCGCAGGCGTTCGCCCGCCATCGCCACGAGCCGGCCCTCGTGCCGGATCCCGAGGTACGTGCCCAGTTCCACGGTGCGCGGCAGGAACGGCCCCGGCTCGGTCAGCCGCACCAGCTCCAGCATCTCGGGGACGTCGGCGGGCCCGAGCCGCACCGCCTCGGGCGCGGACTCGGCGGCCACCGCCCGACCGTCCAGCTGCACGCCCGGTATCGACGCGACGGTCTCCCAGTCCGGCGGCGGGGTCGGCAGCCCGGTCAGCCACACGACCTCACCGGGACCGGACAGCTCGGCCAGCGCCGTCCAGGAACGCGGGTCGTCCGGGTCCGCCAGCGCCGAGAACGGGTTGGCGTCGGGGAGGTAGCGGGCGGCCAGCCCGCCCGTGCCGGGAGCGCCGGCGGGGTCGGAGGGGTCGGCACCGGCGAACTGGGCGAACCGGCGGTGGGTTCCGGTCAGGGCCGCCCAGACCGGATTGTCCAGCGGGGATGGGGAGTTGTCGGTGGGCATGGGGTGCGCGGATCCTTCCGTCGGAACGTGGGCCGCTGCGTCCGCCTTCTTGACGGCCCCCGCACGACGCCAGGAGACTGCGGGGGACGGCCGTTGCCGTCAGCGCCCGCGACGGGCAGGTTATGCCCGGGCCCCGAGGAGCAGGTGACATGCGAGCGGTGGAGACGACCGGCACACCCGGCGCGGGGGCGCGTACCCCGCGGCGCTGGTGGCTGACCCGGCGCCTCCACATCGACCTGCTCCGCGTCTGCAGCGCCTTCGCCGCTCCGCGTCGCTGACCGACCGCACCCCTTCTCCGGCTCCCGCCGGGCTCCCGGGCCACACCCCCGCCTTCCGGCACCCGCCGGGTTGCGGGGCCGTCCGCGCCCGGCGCCGGACCAGGTCGCGCCCCGGCACGTCCGGTCGCGCCCCGGCACCCGCGGACGCGCCGGTCCACCCGTCACGCCCCGGCACGAAGGGCACGCCACCCCGCGGGCCCGGACGACCACATGGCGCCGCCCCACCGGACCACCACCGGGACGGGCGCCACGCCCTGCCCGCGACCACCCGTCCCGTCCCGTCCCGTCCCGTCCGCGACCACCCGTCCCGTCCCGTCCCGCCCGCGCCGGCAGCCCGTCCGCCCGGTCCCGCTCCGCCCCGTCCGATCCCGCCACCACCGGCACCGCCCGTGTCCGTCCCGCCACGTCCAGAACCCGCCGCGTCACAGGTCCCGCAACGTCACAGGTCCCCGAAACGTCCAGGTCCCCGCCACGTCCAGGTCCCGCCCCGGTCAGGGGAAGGGCAACAGGAGATGTCGTCATGGTTCCGATGCTCATGCCCCGCACCGCCCCCGTGCCGGCCCCGCGCGGTCGGATCGGTGCCGGGTTCTCCCCGGCCCCGCACCGCTACCACCTCTACCTCTCCACCGGCTGTCCCCGCTCCCTGCGGGTCCGCACCGCACTCGCCCTGCTGGGCCTGACCGGCTGCGTCGGCACCACCCTGCTCGGCCCGCCCGCCACCCACGCTGCGCTGCGCCGGGCCTACGAGGCCGCCGGGCACCACTACGACGGCGCCCTCGCCGTGCCCGCCCTGTGCGACACCTGGAGCGGCCGCGTCGTCAGCAACCACACCCCCGACATCCTCGACGACCTCGCCGTCCGGCTCGCCGGCCGCCCCGACCTGAGCCCGCCCGTCCCCGCCCGCCACGCCGAGGCCGTCCGGGTCCTCCTCGACGGGGCCGCGCCGCCCGCCGGGCGGTCCGCCGCCCTGGACCTCCTGGACCGCCGCCTCGCCCTGCACCCGTACGCTCTGGGGGACCGGCCGACCCTCGCCGACGTGGACCTGTGGGTCGCCCTCCTCGACCCGGCCGTGCTGCCCGCCGCGGGGCCGCACGCCCGGTCCTACGTACGTCGCCTGCGGGCCCACCCGGCCTTCGGCGGGGCCGCCTGACCGGGGGGTCCGGGGGCCCCCGGGCGTCCGGGGAGGTGGCCGCGCAACGAATCGCCGTACGGGCCGCCGAACGCGCAACGAATCGATGCGTCCAGCGCAACGGTGACGGCTTGTCGCGGTCGAACGCGCGAACGTACCGTGTTACGACCCCACCCCACCTGTCACAGAGGTACGCCCATGCCCCCGCTGCGCACCGCCCTCCTCCAGAGCTCCGGACGGCTCGGCGACACCGCCGAGAACCTCAAGGAGCTCGACGAGGCCGCGGCGCGCGCCGCACAGGGCGGGGCCGGGCTCCTCGTGACCTCGGAGATGTTCCTGACCGGCTACGCGCTGGACCTCCAGGACGTCCCCGGTCTCGCCGAAGCGGCCGACGGCCCGTCCGCCGTCGCCGTCGGCGAGATCGCCCGCCGGCACGGATTGGCCGTCCTGTACGGCTACCCGGAGCTGGCGGCCGACGGGGCGGTCTTCAACGCGGCGCAGCTCATCGGCCCCGACGGGACCGCGCTCGCGAACTACCGCAAGACCCACCTCTTCGGCGGCTTCGAGCGGGACGCCTTCACCCCCGGCGACGTCCCCGTCGTCCAGGCGGACCTGCACGGCCTCCGCGTCGGCATCATGATCTGCTACGACGTGGAGTTCCCCGAGAACGTCCGGGCGCACGCGCTCGCCGGAACCGACCTCCTCCTGGTTCCGACCGCGCAGATGCACCCGTTCCAGTTCGTCGCCGAACAGCTGGTCCCCGTCCGGGCCTTCGAGAACCAGATGTACATCGCGTACGTCAACCGGACCGGCCCCGAGGGCGAGTTCGAGTTCGTCGGCCTCAGCTGCCTCGCGAGCCCCGACGGAGTCACCCGCACCCGCGCCGGCCGCGGCCGGGAACTCGCGTGCGCGGAGGTCGACCCCGAGCTGCTGGCGGCCTCGCGCGAGACCAACCCCTACCTGCGCGACCGCCGTCCCGGGCTCTACGCCTCCCTCGTCTGACCCCCCTTTTCCCCGCCCTGCCTGCTCAGCCCGCAAGGAGACGTACCCCCATGACGTCCACGGTGCCCACCACCGCCGTCCCGCACAGCGACGGCCAGCCCCCGATCACCATGTTCGGGCCGGACTTCCCGTACGCCTACGACGACTTCCTCGCCCACCCGGCGGGCCTGGGCCAGATACCGGCGACCGAGCTCGGCACCGAGGTCGCCGTCATCGGCGGCGGGCTGTCCGGCATCATCTCCGCCTACGAGCTGATGAAGATGGGCCTCAAGCCCGTCGTGTACGAGGCCGACCAGATCGGCGGCCGGCTGCGCACCGTCGGCTTCGAGGGCGCCGGCACCGAGGAACTGACCGCGGAGATGGGCGCCATGCGCTTCCCGCCGTCCTCCACCGCGCTCCAGCACTACATCGACCTCGTCGGCCTGGTCACCGAGCCCTTCCCGAACCCGCTCGCCGAGGCCACCCCCTCGACGGTCGTCGACCTCAAGGGCGAGACCCACTACGCCGAGACCATCGCCGACCTCCCGCAGGTCTACCGCGACGTGGCCGCCGCGTGGAACGCCTGTCTCGACGAGGGCGCCGACTTCTCCGACATGAACACCGCGATGCGCGAGCGGGACGTCCCGCGCATCCGCGAGATCTGGGCGAAGCTCGTCGAGAAGCTCGACGACGAGACGTTCTACGGTTTCCTCTGCAAGTCCGAGGCCTTCCAGTCCTTCCGCAAGCGCGAGATCTTCGGCCAGGTCGGCTTCGGCACCGGCGGCTGGGACACCGACTTCCCGAACTCCATCCTGGAGATCCTCCGCGTCGTCTACACCGAGGCGGACGACCACCACCGCGGCATCGTCGGCGGCTCGCAGCAGCTCCCGCTGCGCCTGTGGGAGCGCGAGCCCGAGAAGATCGTCCACTGGGCCCAGGGCACCTCGCTGTCCACCCTGCACGACGGCACCCCGCGCCCGGCGGTCACCCGCCTGCACCGCACCGCGGGCAACCGCATCACGGTCACGGACGCGTCCGGCGACATCCGCACCTACCGCGCCGCGATCTTCACGGCCCAGTCCTGGATGCTGCTCTCCAAGATCGCGTGCGACGACACGCTGTTCCCGATCGACCACTGGACGGCGATCGAGCGCACCCACTACATGGAGTCGAGCAAGCTCTTCATCCCCGTCGACCGGCCCTTCTGGCTCGACAAGGCCGTCGACGACGCCGGGAACCCGACCGGGCGCGACGTCATGTCGATGACCCTGACGGACCGCATGACCCGCGGCACCTACCTGCTGGACAACGGCCCGGACAAGCCCGCCGTCATCTGCCTCTCGTACACCTGGTGCGACGACAGCCTGAAGTGGCTGCCGCTGTCCGCGAACGAGCGGATGGAGGTCATGCTGAAGTCCCTCGGCGAGATCTACCCCAAGGTCGACATCCGCCGCCACATCATCGGCAACCCGGTCACCGTGTCCTGGGAGAACGAGCCCTACTTCATGGGCGCGTTCAAGGCCAACCTCCCCGGCCACTACCGCTACCAGCGGCGCCTGTTCACCCACTTCATGCAGGACCGCCTCCCCGAGGACAAGCGCGGCATCTTCCTCGCGGGCGACGACATCTCCTGGACGGCCGGCTGGGCCGAGGGCGCCGTCCAGACCGCCCTCAACGCGGTGTGGGGCGTCATGCACCACCTCGGCGGCTCCACCGACGCCACGAACCCGGGCCCGGGCGACGTCTACGACGAGATCTCCCCGGTCGAGCTCCCGGAGGACTGAGCGGCCCCGCTCCGCCCCCGACCACGGGCCGTCCCCGCGCGAACAGCGCGGGGGCGGCCCGTTCCCACGTCGGGCAGGTGCGCGGGGCCGACGGGGGCGGTGGGGCGGTAGCCCGGTGTCGTGCGCCCGTCGGCGGTGCGCGGCGAAGCCGTCACCGGGCTCAGCGCAGGGCGGGAACCCACGGGTCGCGCCGGATCCGCACGCCGGTCGGGGTCAGCAGGCAGCGGCCCACCAGGCCGACGCCGGCGTCGAGGGACTCGCGGAACTCCTCCGCCAGGTCGGGGGCCCGGCGCAGCGTCCACAGCAGCCGGGCGGCCGACCAGGCCCCGGCACGGGCCCGTTCCAGGCTCCACGACCCCAGCAGGTGCGTCAGCGGATCGGCGACCTCCAGCAGGTCCGGGCCCGGCATCAGGTCCTCCCGGATCTGCTCCTCCAGGGCCACCAGGGTGTCCCCGACCCGGTCGAAGTCGGCCTCCAGGGCGGCCGGCGGGCAGTCCAGCGCCCGGCACGTCGATACCACCGCCAGTGCCAGGTCGTGGCCGATGTGCGCGTTGATCCCGGCCAGCGCGTACTGGAGAGGCCGCACCCCCGGGTGGCGGCGGTACTGGATCAGCGGCCGCCAGCAGGCCGGAGCCCGGTCCGCCTCCACCGCCGTCAGGTAGCGCTCGGCGAACCGTACGCTCAGGGTCCGCGCGGCCCGGGGCGCGGGGAACTCCCCGCGCTCGATGCGGTGGTGCAGGGTCTGCGTCACCGTCAGGTAGACCCGGTTGAAGACGGCGACGCCGTCCTGCGCGGGGAGCCGCTCGTCGAGGGCGCGCATCCGCGCGAGTACCGCTTCCATGTGAGGCAGCGTCGCAGCCCGGGCGGGCCCTGCGGGGAACTTGGCCGTGGGCTTCCCCGGTTCGGGCGAAACTCCGTCAACCCCGCTTGTCGCCGGGGTCCCCGGCGGAGTCGCCGTCGTACGCGGAGGTGCCGGAGTCGAGCAGCGGTTCCTGCTCCTTGAGGTGGGCCGGGGCGAAGTAGCGCAGCGCGTGGTACCCGGTGATCACCACGATGCTGCCGAGGGCGATGCCGCCGAGCTCGAAGCTGTCGGTGATCTGCAGCTCGACCCCGCCCACGCCGATGATGATGCCCGCGGCGGCCGGCACCAGGTTCAGCGGATTGCGCAGGTCGACCCGGCCGCTCAGCCAGATCTGGGCGCCGAGCAGGCCGATCATGCCGTAGAGGATCACGGTGATCCCGCCCAGCACCCCGCCCGGGATCGCGGCGACGACCGCGCCGAACTTGGGGCACAGGCCGAAGAGCAGCGCGAACCCGGCCGCCGCCCAGTAGGCCGCGGTGGAGTAGACGCGGGTGGCGGCCATCACCCCGATGTTCTCGGAGTAGGTGGTGTTCGGCGGGCCGCCGACGGCCGTGGACAGCATCGACGCCGCGCCGTCGGCCGCGATGGCGGTGCCGAGCTTGTCGTCGAGGGGGTCGCCGGTCATCTCGCCGACGGCCTTGATGTGCCCGGCGTTCTCCGCGATGAGCGCGATCACGACCGGCAGGGCGATCAGGATCGCCGACCACTCGAAGGCGGGGGCGTGGAAGGACGGCAGCCCGATCCACTCGGCCTTGCCGACGCCGGAGAGGTCGAGGCGCCAGTGGTCGACCGCCTCGGCCCCGCCCATCGGCGAGTGGATCCGCCCGAGGACCAGGTCGAAGATCCAGGAGATCGCGTACCCGAAGACCAGCCCGAGGAAGATCGCGATGCGCGACCAGAAACCGCGCAGGCACACCACGGCGAGACCGGTGAACAGCATGGTCAGCAGCGCCGTCCACTGGTCCTGCGGCCAGTACGTCGCGGCCGTGACCGGCGCCAGGTTGAAGCCGATCAGCATCACGACCGCGCCCGTCACCACCGGGGGCATGGCCGCGTGGATGATCCGCGCGCCGAACCGCTGGACGGCCAGGCCCACCAGGAACAGCGCGGCGCCGACCACGAACACCGCGCCCGTGACGACGGCGCTGTCACCGCCGCCCGCCCGGATCGCCGCAGCGACGCCCACGAAGGAGAGCGAACAGCCGAGGTACGAGGGAACCCTGCCGCGGGTGGCGAGCAGGAAGATGGCCGTCGCGATGCCGGACATCATGATGGCCAGGTTGGGATCCAGGCCCATCAGGACCGGGGCGACGAAGCTCGCACCGAACATCGCGACGACGTGCTGGGCCCCGAGCCCGGCGGTGCGCGGCCACGACAGCCGCTCGTCCGGCCGTACCACCGCGCCGGGGGCGGGGGTCCGCCCGTCCCCGTGCAGGGTCCAGCCCACGCCGAAGCCCATGTTCCACCACTTCCGTTCCTGCGGCCCGTCAAGCATCCTGGCGGTCCGCCGCTCGCTCACCGCGGCGCGCCAGCCGCCATATTACGGGCGGATAGGCGCTGGTTCGTCCCGATTGGCGGGATCGGCAGGACCAGCCGTCCGCTTCGCGCGCAGGACGCCGGCCCCCAGGACCAGCGCGAAGGCCAGCAGCGTGACCAGCCCGAACGACACGACCAGCGACGTCGCGTCGGCCACCGCGCCGATCGCCGACGGCGCGATCAGGCCCGAGGTGTAGGTGATCGTGGCGACGCCCGCGATGGCCTGGGCCGGCGCCGGACCGCTGCGGCCCGCCGCCGCGAAGGCCAACGGAACCACCACCGCGATGCCCAATCCGATCAGCGCGAAGCCGGCCAGGGCGCCCGCGGGGTGCCGGACCGCGACCACCAACACTCCGCCCAGGGTGGCCAGTACGCCTCCCGCCCGGACGGTGCGCACCGCGCCGAACCGGTCCACGACCCGGTCGCCGACCAGCCGCGCCACGGCCATGGTCAGCGCGAAGGCGGTGGTGGAGGCGGCGGCCAGGCCCGCGTCCGTGTGCAGCACGTCCCGCAGGTACACCGCGGACCAGTCCAGGCTCGCCCCCTCCGCGAAGACGGCGCAGAAGCCGATGGCACCGATCAGCAGGGCCGACCTCGGCGGCAGCGTGAAGTGCGGCGGCGCCTCCGCCTCCTGATCGCCCTTCAGGTCCAGCACGCCCCGGACGGCGACCAGCCCGGCCGCGGTCAGGGCGAGCGCGACCACCGCGTGGTGCAGCCGGGCGTCGGCCCCCAGGTGCGCGGCGACCGTTCCGGCGGCCGAACCGAGCAGCGCGCCCACGCTCCACATGCCGTGCAACGAGGACATGATCGAGCGGCCGAGGCGGTTCTCGGTCTCCACGCCGAGCGCGTTCATCGCCACGTCCGACATGCCCGCCGTGGCCCCGTACACGAAGAGCGCCGCGCACAGCGCGACCAGGTTGGGGGCGAGGGCGGGCAGGATCAGGGACAGGGTCCACATGCAGAGCAGCCCGCGCAGGGCGGTGCGCGCGCCGAACCGGTGGTTGATCCGCCCGGCCAGCGGCATCGCCAGCGCCGCGCCCAGGGCGGGGAAGGCGAGGGCGAGACCCAGGGTGCCCGAGCCGAGCTGGGCGTGGTCCTGGATCCACGGGATGCGGGTGGCGAAGGAGCCGGTCACGGCGCCGTGCGTGCAGAACACGGCGGCGATCGCGAAGCGGGCGTGGCGCAGTCGCGCCGGGCTGAGGTCGGTGTCCCCGGTCATGGACGTAAACTATCAGGGACCCTTCCTAATGGTTAGTGCCGTGAACCTCCCTAAGATGGGCGCCGTGACCCCTGCCAAGGTGCTGACGACCGCCGCCGCCCCGTCCCCCGCCTCGCCGAGCACGGCCCGGGCCATGAACGACCGGCTCGCGCTGGAACTCCTCCAGGCCGAGGGGCCGCTGACGGCGGCCCAGCTCAAACAGCTGACCGGTCTGTCCCGGCCCTCCGTCGCCGACCTCGTCGAGCGGCTCGCCGGCGCGGGGCTGATCGAGGTCGTGGGGGAGTCGGGCGAGCAGCGGCGCGGCCCGAACGCCCGCCTGTACGGGATCGTCGCCCGCCGGGCCCACCTCGCCGCGCTGGACGTACGGACGGACAGCGCGACGGCGGTGGTCACCGATCTGCTGGGGCAACCCCTGGCCCGGGCCGCCCTGCCGGTCGACGCCGTCGAGGAGGCGGTGGCGCGACTGGAGGCCCTGACCCGCGAGGCCGGTGCCGAGCGGCTCCACACCGTCGTCGTCGGAGCGCCGGGCCTGGTGGCGCCGGCCAGCGGTGAGCTCGGCGACACCATCGGGCTGCCGTCCTGGCACCGGGACCTCGTGACGGCCCTCCAGCTGCGGCTGCCGGCCAAGGTGGTGGTGGAGAACGAGACCAACCTGGCGGCCCTGGCGGAACAGCGCGTCGGCGCCGCCCGGGACCTGGACTCCTTCGTCCTGCTGTGGCTCGGCGCCGGGGTGGGCGCCGCCGTCGTCCTGGACGGACGGCTGCGCCGGGGCGCCTCCGGCGGGGCAGGCGAGATCGGCTTCCTCCCGGTGCCCGGCACCGCCGGGCTGCCCTCCGCCGCCGACTGCGGCGGAGGCTTCCACGCCCTTGCGGGGCGCGCGGGCGTGGAGGCGCTCGCGGCGGAACACGGCTTCACCGGCCCGGTGGAGGAGGCCGTCGCCGGGGCCGCGGGGGAGCCCTTCCTCGACGCCCTCGCCGAGCGGCTCGCGCTCGGGGCGGCGGCCGTCGCCGCGATCCTCGACCCGGGCTGCGTGGTGCTGGGCGGCGAGCTGGGCCGGGCGGGCGGCGCCCCACTCGCCGCCCGCGTCGAGCGCCGCCTCGCGACGCTGACCCCCGTCCCGACGGCGGTCCGCGCCACCGCCCTCGGCGGACCGGCCGTCATGGAGGGCGCCCTGCTGGCCGCCCGCGAAGCCGCCCAGACGATCCTCTTCGGCACCTGACGGACTCCGTCGCGGTTCCCGACCGGGTCCGGTGCGGCCCGCCCGGCCGGGACTCCCGCACGGTCCCGCCGGCCGATCCGCTCCGCGGGATCCCGCCCGCGGGCTCCGGCGGGGCCCCGTCCGCGGACCGGGCGCGGGCCGCCGGTCGGGCCGTGCTCGGTCCCGGCCGCGCATGAGGGCCGTGCTCAGTCCCGCCCGCGCAGGAGGTACTCGGCGAAGGTGGTTCGGCCCACCGCGTGGGCCGGAGCGAGGTTGCCGCCTTCGCGGAAGGCGGCGTACGTCTTCCCGGCGAGCGGGACCGTGACCACCCGGCGGCGGCGCCCGGTCGCCGTGAGGCGGGCGCGGCCCAGTTCCGCCAGGCCGCGGACCTCGGGGCCGCCCATGTCCGGGACCCGGCCCGCCGGGCGGGGGACCGCCAGTTCCGCGAGCCGGTCCGCGACCTCCGCCGCGGAGATCGGCTGCACCCGTACGCCCCTCGGGAGCAGGACCACCGGCAGCTTCGCCGAGGCGTCCACCAACCGCGCCACCAGGTCGTGGAACTGGGTGGCCCGCAGGATCGTGATCCCGAGCCCGGAGGCCTCCAGCAGCCGTTCCACGGCCAGCTTCGACCGGTAGTACCCGAGCGGCACCACGTCCACCCCGACGATCGAGACGTACACGAGGTTGCTGACGCCGCCCGCCCGCCGGGCCGCCGCGACCAGGTTCCGGGCGGCCGTTTCGTCGCCCCCGCGCGGACTGCTCGCGCAGTGCACGACCACGTCGACGCCGGCCATCGCCGCGGCCAGTCCCCGGCCGTCCCGCAGGTCGACCGGGAAGTCCCGCGCGTGCCGGCTCAGTACCCGGACCTCGTGGCCCCGGTCCCGCAGCCGCTCCACGACGAGGGCTCCGAGGTTCCCGGTGCCTCCGGTGACGAGGATCGTGCTCATGGTGTGTCCGTCCTTCCCGAGGGTGTGCGTACACCAGTGGGACAGAACGGCCCCGCCGAACGTGACAGCCCCGCGGGAGGAACCCGGAAAGGGCCCCGCACGCACGAGGACCCGGTGGCCGCCGGGCCACCGGGTCTCGTGCACGGTGTTCAGTGGTGCTCGGGCACCGGTGTCAGCAGGCGCCCTGGTCCTTCCAGACGCCCCACTCGCCGGTGGTGCCGGGAGCCTCGTTCTGCGTCCACCACTGGGCCTTCCAGTTGCGGCCGTTGTGCGAGACGACGTTGCCGCTGTTGTACACCTGGCCGGCCACGTACGCCGGGTTGGTGCAGGTGCCGCCCGGCGGGGTCGTCGGAGGCGTGGTCGGCGGGGTCGTCGGCGGCGTGGTGGGCGGGGTCGTCGGGGGAGTGGTCGGCGGCTGCGTGCCCCCCGGCTCCACGACCGTCGTGCCGCGCGCCAGGTCACCGGCGAAGGCGTACGTCGTGCCGGAGATGTTCACCGTCCAGTTGGACGGGGTGGACACCGGCAGGTAGTAGTTGAAGGCCAGGTCGACCGAGGCGCCCGGGGCGAGCGACTGCCACGCCGGGAGCTTCAGCGAGACCCGGTGGAAGTCGCCCTTCAGACCGCCCACGTTGCTGCCGGTGTGGTCGCTCTTGATCACCTTGGTGCCGAAGCCCGACTGGTCCGAGGCGTTGCCCGGGGCGGCCGTCGAGTAGTCGAACTGGAACTCGGTGCCGCCCGGCAGCGCCGACTTCGTGTTGTTGGTGATCTTGACCTTCGGGGTGAGCGGGTAGTTGGAGTCGCCGAGCTTGAACTCGGTGAACTCCGCCTTCACGTCCACGGCCTGCGTCGGCAGCGCGGTGTTGGACTTCTTCGCGCCGTACGGCGTCGCCGCCTTGAACTTGTCGTACATCAGCGTGGTGAGGGTGTCACCGATCTCGTACTGGCCCTTGGCGGCGTTCCAGCCGTAGTCGCCCGCCATCTCCCAGACCATGGTGCCGCCGATGCCGCGGTTGACCACGTAGTCCGCCTTCGCGGCGACCGACTGCTCGTCCTCGGTGGACAGGAAGACCTTCTTCTGCGCGTTCCACAGCCACGGCGCGACCAGCGTCGAGTCGTACTTGCGGACGTAGGTGCCGGTCAGCGTGGTGTTCGCCGGGAACCCGTACTTGGTGACGTAGTCGCCGACGATCCCCTTCTCCAGGTTCTTGGCGTGCCACATCGGGTTGGAGCCCGCCGGGGACTCGACCCCGTTGGTGTCCTTGTCGTGCCACAGGTTGTCGATGCCGGTCGCGCCGTCACCGCACTTGGTCAGGCCCGCGCCGGCCGGGCAGGTGGTCGCGGAGGCCTTGCCCCACAGCCCGTCGGTGCCGCCCTGGACGTTCTTGTGACCGCGGGTGTAGTAGGGCAGGCCGATGTTGATGCGGCCGGCCGGCATCGAGCCGCGGAAGTAGTGGTACGCCCAGTCGGTGTTGAGGTAGCCGATGCCGCCGTACTGCGAGCTGCCGTAGACGTTCGCGGCGGCCAGCTCGGCGTCCTTGCCGTCGTCGAAGAGCGAGGCGTTCGGGCCGACGTACTCGTTCCAGGCGCCGTGCAGGTCGTAGGACATGATGTTGACGTAGTCCAGGTACTTCTGCATCTGGAACGTCTCCATGCCCCGCAGCAGGTAGCCGGAGGAGGGGGCGGCGACGGTCAGCATGTAGTGCTTGCCGTCGGCGGCGCCGGCCCGGTCGAGCTTCTCGCGCAGGCTCTTCATCAGGGCGTCGTAGCCCTTGACCAGGCCCGCGCGGCGGGCGTTGGCGAGCTGCCAGTCGAGCGGGTTGCCCGCGTCCTTCATCGTGGTCGGGTACTCGTAGTCGATGTCGACGCCGTTGAACCCGTACTTGCGGATGAAGTCGACGGAGGAGTTCGCGAAGGTGTCGATGCCGGCCTGGTTCACCGAACCGTCGGCGTTGGTGGCCATCGAGTAGAAGCCGCCGGAGTTGACCCGGTTGCCGTCGTCACCGAAGTAGCCGCCGGTCTCGGCCCAACCACCCACCGAGATGAGCGTCTTGACGTTCGGGTACTGCTTCTTGAACTTCGTCAGCTGGTTGAAGTGGCCCTTGTAGGGGAGCGACGGGTCCATTTCCGCACCCGCGACGCCCGGCCAGGTCATTCCGGTGGCCGCGTTGTTCGCGTTGTCCGTGCCGACGGAGAGCTTGTTGTCGGAACCGACGTGCGCGAAGGCGTAGTTGATGTGGGTGATCTTCGACCACGGGATGTTGTTGGCGAGGTAGGCGGGAGTGCCGTCCTTGCCGGTGCGCCAGCCGGTGAAGTAACCGATGACGCGGCGCTGGTGGTCGGCGCCCATCTTCTCGCGGCCTTCGGAGTCGTAGACCGAGCAGTACGGGACGTCGACCCCGGGGGTCTTGTACAGGCCGTCGGGGCGACAGCTCTCGTTGTCGGCGGCGTGCGAGACGCCCGCGGAGAGCCCGCCGACCAGCAGGCCGGCGATGACGGCACCGGATGCCAGCAGCATCGCTCTCGTACGAGTGGGGGACAGCATTGTGCCTCCTGGGGAGGGGAGGATGGCAGGACACAACGTGCAGCAACAAGCAGAAAAGTGGCGCTGGTTGGCCTGGGACGTGCGCACGTCGGCAGGGCCGGCTCCCGGGGAAGATGAAGGGAACGTTAAGAGGACTAGACCAACCCGTCAATAGGTCTGGACCAAAGGCGTTCGGGAGTGCCGGTCCGGCGCGGGCGGGACGCGGCCGTCACGCCGGCGTGGCGCGGGCTCGACGCCGGCGGCGCGTGCGGGTCGGTGGCGGGGCGTGCGTGTCGGCGCCGTCGCGTGGACTGCACGCCACGTGCCGCCACCGCTCAAGAACGGCTTGTTTGTGACCCAGGCCACAGCGATTCACTCGCTTGGCCTCGGATCACCCGTGGCACACTGGCCCTAGTACCAGTAGCAGCGCACTCCGGGGTCGGTGCAATTCCGAACCGGCGGTTATAGTCCGCGACCCGTCCGCATCCAGCGGCCGGTTGACCAGGTGAAATTCCTGGACCGACGGTTAAAGTCCGGATGGGAGGCAGTGCGCGGCGGGCCAGTCACCGGTACGCCGCCGTCGGCGGTCCATCGGCGTATCCCAGCGGATACGTCTCGAAACGGACCGTGTTTTCCGGCCCCGGCGTTCCCGCGTGTGCTACCCGCTTCATCTGTCGTATCCCGACAGGCCCCGGAGTCCGTGCCCGATGAGGCAGGAGGATCCGGTGGCGACACACGCCGCGCAGGCAGCACCCGACCAGAGCGTCACCGCCATGCGCCGGGCCATCGAGCTCGCCGCCCGCGGGCTCGGCTCCACCAGCCCCAACCCCGTCGTCGGCTGCGTCATCACGGACCCCGCCGGCAACGTCGTCGGCGAGGGCTGGCACCAGCGGGCCGGCGGCCCGCACGCCGAGGTCCACGCCCTGCGCGCCGCGGGCGACGCCGCCCGCGGAGGCACCGCGTACGTCACCCTCGAACCCTGCAACCACACCGGCCGTACGGGCCCCTGCGCCCAGGCCCTCGTCGAAGCCGGCGTCAGCCGCGTGGTCTACGCCGTCCCCGACCCGAATCCGCAGGCCAGCGGCGGTGGCGCGACCCTGCGCGCCGCCGGGATCGACACCGAGGCCGGGTTCCTCGCGGACGAGGCCGAGGAGGGCAACGCCGCCTGGCTCACCTCCGTGCGCCTCGGCCGCCCCCACGTCCTGTGGAAGTACGCCGCCACCCTCGACGGCCGCACCGCCGCCGCCGACGGCACCAGCCGCTGGATCACCTGCGCCGAGTCCCGCGCCGACGTCCACCGGCTGCGCGCCGAGGCCGACGCCGTCGTCGTCGGCGCCGGAACCCTGCGCGCCGACGACCCGCACCTCGCCGTGCGCGGCGTCGAGGGCGCGGTCCAGCCGCTGCGGGTCGTCCTCGACACCCACGCGGGCGTCCGGCCCACCGCCCGGGTACTCGACGACGCCGCCCCGACCCTGATCGCCGTCGGGAAGGACGCCGACACCGAGCACCTGCCCGGCGTGGACGTGGTCCGGCTGCCCCACGACGGGCGCGGACTGTCGATCGAGGCCCTCCTCGCCGAACTGCACGCACGCGGCGTGCGCTCCGTCCTCCTCGAAGGCGGCTCCACCCTGGCGGGCGCCTTCGTCGCAGCCGGAGCCGTCGACAAGGTCGTCGGCTACCTCGCCCCCGTACTCCTCGGGGCCGGCCCCGCCGCCCTCGCCGACGCCGGGATCACGACCATCACCGAGGCCCTGCGGCTCACCCTCACCGGGACCACCCGCCTCGGCACGGACATCCGCATCACCGCCACACCCACCCACCCCTCCCGTCCCACCGCCCCCAAGGAGCACTGAGTGTTCACCGGAATCGTCGAAGAACTGGGCGAGGTCACCGCCGTCGAGCCGCTCGCCGAAGCCTCCCGCTTCCGCCTGCGCGGCCCGGTCGTGACCGAGGGCGCCAAGCACGGCGACTCGATCGCCGTCAACGGCGTCTGCCTGACCGTGGTGGAGACCGCCGACGGCGAGTTCACCGCCGACGTCATGCAGGAGACCCTGAACCGCTCCAGCCTCGGATCCCTCGTCCAGGGCTCCCGGGTCAACCTGGAGCGCCCGATGGCCCTCGGCGGACGCCTGGGCGGCCACCTGGTCCAGGGGCACGTGGACGGTACCGGCGAGATCCTCTCCCGCACCCCCTCCGAGCACTGGGAACTCGTCAAGGTCGCCCTCCCGGCGCACCTGGCGCGGTACGTCGTGGAGAAGGGCTCGATCACCGTCGACGGCGTCAGCCTCACCGTCGTCGAGGCCGCCGCCGACCACTTCACCATCAGCCTCATCCCCACCACGCTGGGACTGACCACCCTGGGCATCAAGCAGCCCGGCGACCGGGTCAACCTGGAGGTCGACGTCCTCGCGAAGTACGTCGAACGCCTCCTGGCCGCCGGCGTCGACCCGCTCCACGGCGAGGGGGAACAGCGGTGAGCGCCCTGACCTGGCTCAACGCGGAGGCCTTCGAGGTCTTCGACCAGAAGGTCATCTGGTCCGACATGATCGGCAACCTGATGGGCCTGGCCGCCCTCGCCCTCGGCTGGCGGCGTTCCATATGGACCTGGCCCGCCCAGCTCCTCTCCGGCCTGATCCTGGTGGCCGCCTACGCCTCCGCGCAGCTCGCGGGCGGCATCGGCAAGCAGCTCCTGGTGATCTCCGTCGCGATCTGGGGCTGGCGCGCCTGGCAGCTCGGCCGGCAGAAGGCCCAGGACGGCTCCATCGCCGTGCGCACCGCAACCTGGAAGGAGCGCGGCCTGCTCCTCGCCGGAGCGGTCGCCGGCACCCTCGCCGTCGGCGGCCTGTTCACGCTCGTCCCGTCGCTGTCGTGGAGCCCGTGGGCCGACGCCTACATCTTCGTCGGCACCATCGTCGCGATGGTGGCCCAGGCCCGCGGCCTCGTCGAGTTCTGGTTCGCCTGGCTGCTCGTCGACCTGGTGGGCGTCCCGCTCGCCTTCAACAGCGGCCTGGCCTTCTCCGGCCTCGTGTACGTCGTCTACTTCGCCCTCGTCCTGTGGGGCGCGTACGACTGGTACCAGCGCTCGCGCGCCACCCCCGCCCCGGCCCTCGAAGGAGCAACGGCATGACCACCCTCAAGCCCGTGCCGGACGTGCCCGAGGCCGAGCCGCGGGAGACCTTCCGACTCGACCCGGTCGAGCAGGCCATCCGCGACATCGCCGCCGGGCGGCCGATCGTCGTCGTCGACGACGAGGACCGCGAGAACGAGGGCGACCTCGTCATCGCCGCCGAGAAGGCCACCCCCGAGATCATCGCGTTCATGATGAGCGAGTGCCGCGGCCTGATCTGCGCCCCCATGGAGGGCCCCGAGCTGGACCGGCTGGAACTCCCGCAGATGGTCCACAACAACACCGAGTCGATGCAGACGGCCTTCACCGTCTCCGTCGACGCGAGCGCCGCGCACGGCGTCAGCACCGGCATCTCCGCGGCCGACCGGGCGACGACGCTGCGCCTGCTGGCCAACGGCACGAGCGAGCCGTCCGACTTCGTCCGCCCCGGTCACGTCTTCCCGCTGCGGGCCAAGCCCGGTGGCGTGCTGGTCCGCAACGGCCACACCGAGGCCGCCGTCGACCTCGCCCGCCTCGCGGGCCTGCGGCCGGCCGGCGCCATCGTGGAGATCGCCGGCGAGGACGGCGTCATGCTGCGACTGCCCGAGCTGATCCCCTTCGCCCGCAAGCACGGCCTGACGATCATCTCCATCGAGGACCTGATCGCGTACCGCCGCTCCGCGGAGCCCACCGTGCGCCGCGAGGCCGAGGTCAGCCTGCCGACCGCGTTCGGCGCCTTCACCGCGTACGGCTTCCGCTCCACCGTGGACGGCGTCGAGCACGTCGCCCTCGTCCACGGCGACATCGGCGACGGCTCCGAAGTCCTGGTCCGCATGCACTCCGAGTGCCTGACCGGCGACATCTTCCAGTCCCAGCGCTGCGACTGCGGACCCCAGCTGCACGCCTCCATGGGCCGCATCCAGGCCGAGGGCCGCGGCGTCGTCGTCTACCTGCGCGGGCACGAGGGCCGCGGCATCGGACTGCTGTCCAAACTGCGCGCCTACGAGCTCCAGGAGCGCGGCCGCGACACCCTGGACGCCAACCTGGAACTGGGACTTCCCGCCGACGCCCGCGACTACGGCGCCGGCGCCCAGATCCTCGCCGACCTCGGCGTCCGCAGCGTCCGGCTGCTGACGAACAACCCCGACAAGTCCGCCGCGCTGGTCCGGCACGGCATCGAGGTCACCGGCCGGGAGCCGATGCCCGTCGAGGCGGGCGAGCACAACCTCCGGTACCTGCGCACCAAGCGGGACCGGATGGGGCACGACCTGCCCTGGCTGGAGGGGGCCGTGACCACCTCCGCCTGCGGCAACCAGTAACACCGCACCACCCGCACCACCGCACGACCCGCAACACCGCACACCCACACCACGTGCACACCGACACACGAACCACCGAGGAGCAGAGCTGTGAGCGGCAAGGGCGCACCCGAACTGAGCGTGAAGAACTGTGGAGACCTCCGGGTCGCCGTGATCGCTGCCCAGTGGCACGAGAAGGTCATGGACGGACTGGTCGACGGCGCCCTGCGGGCCCTGCACGAGCTGGGCATCGACGAGCCCACCCTGCTCCGCGTCCCCGGCAGCTTCGAGCTCCCGGTCGTGGCGAAGGTACTCGCCGGTCGCGGTTACGATGCCATCGTCGCCCTCGGAGTGGTCATCCGCGGCGGCACCCCCCACTTCGACTACGTGTGCCAGGGCGTCACCCAGGGCCTGGTGCAGGTGTCGATCGACACCGGAGTTCCCGTCGGCTTCGGCGTTCTGACCTGCGACAACGACGAGCAGGCGCTGGACCGTGCCGGGCTTGAGGGGTCGAACGAGGACAAGGGGCACGAAGCGGTCACCGCCGCCGTCTCCACCGCCATGACCCTGCGGACGGTCAGCGAACCCTGGCGCTGAGTGGCAGCGGGGGACCCCTTATTCTGAGGACCATCATGGCGAACACCTCCAAGACCTTCGAAGAGCTCTTCACCGAGCTCCAGCTCAAGGCCGCCACCGGCGACCCCAGCACCTCCCGCACAGCCGAGCTCGTCGGCAAGGGCGTCCATGCCATCGGCAAGAAGGTCGTCGAGGAGGCCGCGGAGGTCTGGATGGCCGCCGAGTACGAGGGCAAGGAAGCCGCCGCCGAGGAGATCTCCCAGCTGCTCTACCACGTCCAGGTGATGATGGTGGCGCGCGGGATCTCCCTCGACGACGTCTACGCGCACCTCTAGGCCCGGAGCCCCGCCGCGGGCCCCCCGCGCCCCCGCTCACGCACACCCGTAAGCAACCAAGCACCTACGCACCAAAGGAAGCCCCATGCTGCGCATCGCCGTCCCCAACAAGGGCTCACTCTCCGGAGCGGCGTCGGCGATGCTCCATGAGGCCGGTTACCGCCAGCGCAAGGAGTCCAAGGAACTCGTCACGGTCGACCCCGAGAACGAGGTCGAGTTCTTCTACCTCCGCCCGAAGGACATCGCGATCTACGTCGCGTCGGGCAAGCTCGACATCGGCATCACCGGCCGTGACCTGCTGCTGGACTCCGGGGCCAACGCCGAGGAGATCCTCCCGCTGAACTTCGGGCGCTCCACCTTCCGCTACGCCACCAAGCCCGGCACCGCGAAGGGCCCCGAGGACTTCGGCGGGATGACGATCGCGACCTCGTACGAGGGAATCGTCGCCAAGCACCTCGCCGAGCTCGGCATCGACGCCTCCATCGTCCACCTCGACGGCGCCGTAGAGACCGCCATCGAGCTCGGCGTCGCCCAGATCATCGCGGACGTCGTCGAGACCGGGACCAGCCTGCGCAACGCCGGCCTGGAGGTCATCGGCGAGCCGATCCTCAAGTCCGAGGCGACCGTCATCCGCCGCACCGGAGCCGGTGCCGACGACCCGAAGGTCGCGCAGTTCCTGCGCCGCCTCCAGGGCGTCCTGGTGGCCCGCAGCTACGTGATGATGGACTACGACTGCCGCGCCGAGCACCTGGAGCGCGCCGTCGCCCTCACCCCGGGCCTGGAATCGCCGACGATCTCCCCGCTGCACAACGAGGGCTGGGTCGCCGTCCGCGCGATGGTTCCCGCCAAGGAAGCCCAGCGGATCATGGACGACCTGTACGAGCTCGGCGCGCGCGCGATCCTCACCACCTCGATCCACGCCTGCCGCCTCTGACACCTGCTGCCCCCGGCAGCAGACGTCCCCCCACCTCCTCGCAGAACCGAGCGCACCCATGGCCGAGTCCGCCGCCCAGCCCGCAACGCCCACCCTGCCGGTCACCTTCCGGCCGAACCGGACGCGGGTCGTGCTGCTGAGCGTCGGGCTCGCCATGTTCGCGACGATCACCACCGTCGCGCTGCTGCTGGAGAAGCTCAGCGCGGGCGAGCGCGTCAGCTTCGTCTTCACCGCCGCCCTGCTCAGCTCGGTCCTCGTCCTGCTCAGCCGCCCCAAGGTGGTCGCCGATGAGGGTGGGGTCACGGTCATCAACCTGACCACCACCCGCCGCCTGGAGTGGGCGCAGATCCTGCGCGTCAACCTCCGCCCCGGCGACCCGTGGGTGTTCCTGGACCTCAGCGACGGCACCAGCCTGCCCGTCCTCGGCATCCAGCCCGGCGTCGCCAAGGCCCAGGCGATCGGCGACGCCCGCGCCCTGCGCGCACTGGCCGAAACCCGGGGAACCGGCGCAAACGACCGCTAGCCCACCCGGCCTCGCCGCTGCGTCCCATTGCGGCCGCGATCCCAATGACTACCCTGGTGGCGGGGCGCGGCCGCGCGCCCTCCCACACGCCCCGGGACCCCGAGGCCCGTGGGCACCTGCGACCAGAGGAGTGACTCCCTCCAGCAATGGACGGATCGTCCGGTAGTACCCGCGCCGCCCTCCCCCCGGAGGCGGCGGCATGACCACCCCGCTACTCCTGCTCCTGGCGGCCTTCGCCCTGATCCTCGCCAACGGTTTCTTCGTGGCGGCCGAATTCGGCCTCGTCACCGTGGAGAGACCCGAGGCCGAACGCGCCGCCGCCGAGGGGGACCGCCGTGCCCGCACGGTCGTCGACGCCCTGCGGGAGCTGTCGTTCCAGCTCTCCGGCACCCAGCTCGGCATCACCATCACCTCCCTCGTCGTCGGCATGCTGGCCGAACCGGCCCTCGCCGCCCTGCTGTCCGGGCCTCTCGCCGCGACCGGCCTGCCCCGGGGCGCCGTCCCCGGCATCGCCGTCGTCATAGGCATGCTGCTCGCCTCCGCCGTCCAGATGGTCGTCGGCGAGCTCGTCCCGAAGAACTGGGCCGTTTCCCGCCCGCTCCAGGTGGCCCGCTTCGTCGCCGGCCCCCAACAGGCGTTCTCCCGGGCCTTCCGGCCCGTCATCGCCGGCCTCAACTCCGTCGCGAACCGTCTCGTACGGGCCCTCGGAGTGGAGCCGACCGAGGAGATGGCCTCCGCCCGGACACCCGGCGAACTGGTCTCCCTGGTCCGCCATTCGGCCCAGGCCGGCGCCCTCGAACAGGACACCGCCGACCTCTTCGTACGGACCCTGTCGCTGGGCGGGCTCACCGCCCAGCACGTCATGACCCCGCGCGTGAAGGTCAGCGCCCTCCAGCACACGGCCACCGCGGCCGACGTGCTCAACCTGACCCGGGCCACCGGACTGTCCCGCTTCCCCGTGTACCGCGAACGCATCGACGAGATCACCGGTGTGGTCCACCTCAAGGACGCCCTCGCCGTACCCGAGGGCCGGCGCTCCCGCACCCCCGTCGGCGGGATCTGCGTCGCCCCGCTGCTGGTGCCCGGCTCCCTGCCGGTCCAGCCCCTGCTGGAGCGGCTGCGCAGCGAACAGCCGATGGCCGTGGTGGTCGACGAGTACGGCGGCACCGCCGGCGTGGTCACCCTGGAGGACATCGTGGAGGAACTCGTCGGCGAGGTCCGCGACGAGCACGACCTGGCCGAGGACGGCCGCCCCGAACTGGCCGCCGCGCCCCCCGAGGACGGCCGCCCCTCCTGGGAGGCCGACGGCAGCTGCCGCGTCCACACCCTGCGCCGCATAGGCCTGGAGGTCCCCGAGGGCCCCTACGAAACCGTCGCCGGTCTCGTCGCGGACCTGCTGGGCCGCATCCCCGCACCCGGGGACCGGGCCGAGCTCCCCGGCTGGAAGCTGTCCGTCCGTCAGGTCGGCCGCAACCGCGCCGAACGCGTCCGCCTCGTCCGTCTGACGACGGTCCCCGCGGGCGGCCCGTACGGGTCCCTTCCCGGGGCCCACCGGGACGGTACCGACCGCGGCGCCCGGTCCGAGCCCGTCCGCACCGCGGACACCGCCGGAGCCCCGGCCGAGCTGGAAGGCGCTGCCCGGTGAACGCCCTCCAACTCCTCTTCGCCCTGCTCCTGGTCCTGGCCAACGGCTTCTTCGTCGGAGCGGAGTTCGCACTCGTCTCCGTACGACGCAGCCAGATCGAGCCGCTGGCGGCGGGATCCAAGCGGGCCCGCCAGGTGCTGTACGGGCTGGAGAACCTGCCGCGCATGATGGCGGCCGCCCAGTTCGGCATCACCCTCTGCTCGATCACCCTCGGCGCGGTCGCCGAGCCCACCGTGGCCCGGTTGCTGGAGCCCGTCTTCCACGCCGTCCACGTCCCGCAGGGCCTCATCCACCCCCTCGGCTACGCGTTCGCGCTGTCCGCCGTGGTCTTCCTGCACCTGGTGATCGGCGAGATGGTCCCGAAGAACCTCGCGATGGCGGCCCCCGAACGGACCGCCCTGTGGTTCAGCCCCGGTCTGGTCGCCTTCGCCCGCGTGTGCGGCCCGGTCACCGCCGCCCTCGGCGCCTGCGCCGCGCTCGTCCTACGGCTCTTCAAGGTCGAGCCCAAGGACGAGGTCGAGGCCGTCTACACCTCCGCCCAGCTCGGCCGGCTCGTCGAGGACTCCCGGCAGGCCGGGCTCCTCGGGTCCGTCGAACAGGAGCGGCTGGAGGACGCACTGGAACTGGGCAGCCGCCCCGTCACCGACGTCCTGCTGCCGCGGGAACGGCTCGTCACCGTCGGTCCGGCGGTGACGCCCCGCCAGATCGAGCAGTTGACGGTCCGTACGGGCTACTCCCGCTTCCCGGTCCGCTCCGACACCGGCGCCTTCATGGGCTACCTGCACGTGAAGGACGTCCTCGACCTGGAGGACCGCGAGCGGGCGGTTCCCCAGCGGGTCTGGCGCCGGATGACCACGCTGTGCTCCACCCTGCCCCTCGACGACGCCCTCAGCGTCATGCGGCGCGACGCCACCCACCTGGCGCAGGTCGCCGACCCGGCCGGGCGCGTCCTCGGCCTCGTCGCCCTGGAGGACGTCCTGGAGATGCTGGTCGGCGAGGTCCGCGACCCCGCCCACCGCAGCTACGCCCGCAGCGCGTAGCACCCGCGGCCCGGACCGCGCCGACGCCGGCCCGACCCCGCCCGCCCCCCGGGGCGCCGGGGCCGGGCCGGTGGCGTGTGCGCGCCCGCGTCACGCGACGGCGGTCCCCTCCAGCTCGACCAACAGGCCGGGGATCGCCAGCCGGGACACCCCGAGCATCGTGGTGGCAGGCGCGACGCCGGCGGCGCCCAACCGCCCCGCCAGCACGGCGTAGTGCCGGAAGAGCAGGTCGACGTCCGTGGTGTGGACGTTGAGCCGCACCAGGTTCCCGAGGGACATGCCGGCCGCGCCGAGCACGGCCTCCAGGTTGTCCAGGCTCAGCGCCAACTGCGCCGCCATGTCACCGTCGTGCAGGGGCTTGCCGTCCCCGCTCATCGAGGTCTGCCCCGCGCAGTACAGGGTCCGGGTCTGACCGGAGACGACCTCGCCCTGGTTGTAGCCCAGTTCCACCGACCACGTCCACGGGTTGACCGCCGTGCGTTCCATCGTCATGTCCGCTCCATTCGATGCGTCGACCGCAAGCACGTCCGTCCGTCGGCCGGCCCGGTGGCCGGCCGTCCTCGACGTCGTACGGAAAGCCTCGCAACGAATCACGACACCCTCTGTCGTGTATGTCGGTAGGGTTTTCACATGCGCGCCGATCGGCTGGTCTCCCTCGTGCTGCTGCTGCGCCGGCGCGGTCGGCTGTCCGCGGCGACGCTGGCCCGCGAGCTGGAGGTGTCCACCCGCACGGTGCTGCGCGACATGGAGGCGCTGTCCGCGGCCGGCGTCCCGGTCCACGCCGAGCGCGGCCGGCACGGCGGCTTCGCGTTGCTGCCCGGGTTCCGGACCGAGCTCACCGGACTCAACCACGACGAGTCCCTCGCACTGCTGGTCGCCGGATCTCGGCGCGGCGCGCAGGCGTTTGGCCTCGGCTCGGCGCTCGCCTCGGCCATGCTCAAAGTGGTCGACGCGCTGCCCGAGAGCCATCGGGACGCCGCGACCGGCGTGGCCGAGCGCCTGCTCATCGACCCGGAGACCGACCTCCTCGCACGCCGCGTGGTCGCCGAGGAGCTGTCCGACCCGGTCGTGTCCGAGATCAGGCGCGCGGTCTTCGCCGGACACAAGCTGCGCATCCACTACGCGGCGACGGACCGCCCGGCCCGGTGGCGCACGGTGGACCCGATCGGCCTGGTCACCGTACGGGAGCGGGGCTACCTGCTGGCCACGCGAGCGGGCGCGGACCGCACCTACCGGCTGTCCCGGGTCCGGGCCGCCGAGGAACTCGACGAACCCGCGCAGCGACCGGACCGGATCGACCTGGACCGGGCCTGGCAGGACCGCAGCTCGCGGTTCCGGACCGGCGGCGACCAGGTCACGGTGCTGCTCCGGCTGGACCCGGCGCGGCGGGAGGACCTGCTGGACACCGTGCTGGCCGTCCTCGACGAGGAGAGCGACCCCGACGGCCGGCTACGGCTGACGGTCACCTTCCAGGACGCGAGACACGCCGAATGGGCGCTGTGGCAGCTCGCCGCGCACGCCGAGGCCCTGACCCCGCAGTGGCTGCGCGCCTCCCTGCGCGAGCGCGCCGCGGCACTCGCCGGACACTACGGAACGACGCCCGGCCCCGAAGCCGTCACGGTCGGGCAACACCCCGGCGAACCCGCCGGGGCGAGGCCCTAGAGCGGCGGCGACTCCGGCCGATCCTGGGGGCCGCGGCCCGACAGGACCTCCCCGTACGCCTGCATCAGGTCCGCGAGCCGCAGCGTCGCCAGGTCGTCCCGCGAGGGGTCCCCGGCGAAGCCCGCCAGCCGCAGGTCCCGGTAGGCGCAGCTCTTCTCGTACAGGGTGCGCAGGAAGCGGCCGTTGCCCAACTCGTCGATCCAGCCCTGCTCGACGACGTGCCCGCTGATGCTGCGCAGCTCCTCCACGGCCTCCTCGTCCCACCGGTCGCCGTTCGCCTCCGCCAGCACCCCGCCGATCGAGGTCAGTTCCGGCGGCCGGTAGCTGGGGAAGTCCACCCGGGTCGTGAACCGCGAGGACAGCCCGGGATTCGCGCCGAGGAGCCGGTCCATCCCCGCCGGATAGCCGGCCAGGATCACCACCAGGTGGTCCCGGTTGTCCTCGGCCCGCTTCAGCAGCACCTGAAGGGCCTCGTCCCCGTACGCGTCGCCCTTGCTGTAGCCGGAGTTCGACAGGCTGTACGCCTCGTCGACGAACAGCACCCCGCCGATCGCCGAATCGATCAGCTCGTTCGCCTTCACCGCGGTCTGCCCGAGGAACTCGCCCACCAGATCGGCGCGTTGAGCCTCCACCAAATGGTCGCCGCCGAGCAGCCCCAGCGCGTAGAACACCCGCCCCAGGATCCGCGCCACCGTGGTCTTGCCGGTGCCCGAGGGGCCCGAGAAGACGAAGTGGCGTTTCGGCGGCTGCACCGGCAACCCCTGCGCCGCCCGCAGCCTGGCCATGTGCAGCTGCGCCGACAGGGCCTTCACCTGCCGCTTCACCGGATCCAGGCCCACCATCCGCTCCAGCTCCGCCAGCGCCTCCGCCAGCGCCTGCGGATCGGCGGGCCCGGCCGGCAGCCCGGACGGAGCACCCTGCGGCGGCACGGACACCTTGTGCCGCACGCCCTCCAGTCCGCCCCCGCCCGCCGACGGCACGAAGCGCTGCTCGGGCGGGTCCAGCGGCGTCGGCGGATCCGGATCCACCTGGCCGTCCGCCGCGACGTCCTGGTAGGGACCCCCGCCGAGCGCCACCGCCGCGTAGTCCCCACCGGCCGTCGACAGGCCGTGCCCCGCCAACCCCTCGGTGACGTGCCCGGAGAGCCCCGCGTACCCGGCCATGTCGTCGGGGTCGCTGCTGTCCGCGATGGCCGTCAGCCGGGCCGCGGTGTCCATGAACGCCGGATCCACCCGGTGCACCGCCCGGTACAGCGGCAGCGCGGCCGCGCTGCGCCCGGTTCCCTCGTGCGCCCGCGCCAACCAGTACCGCAGCTCCTTGCGCTGCGGCTGCTCGCTGCGGCAGCGCATCAGCGCCGCCGACAGCATCGGCTCGGCCTGCCCGTACATCTCCAACCGGACCCGGGCCATGCCGCCGAAGAGGCCGGCCTCGATGCCCAGCAGCGGATCGTCCACCAGCGGCTCGGTGTGCCGCACCAACTGTTCCCAGTCCTTGACCAGGTAGGCGCGGCAGGCGTGCAGGAACCGCACCTGCGGATCGGCGTCCACCGGTGGCAGCGCGGCGAGGGCCTGGTCCAGCTCCGGTACGTGCCGGCCGTCCAGCCAGTGCGAGGCGTGGGCCAACAGCAGGTCGCGCCGGCTCTCCAGCACCGGCTGCACCCACCAGCCCAACCAGTACCAGGAGTTGAGCGTCCGCCGGTGCCGCGCCCGCTGCTCGCCGAAGCGGTCCCGGTGCGCGTACATGCGGAGCAGGGCGTTGGTGGTGTCCACGCGGAGCGCGTGCAGGCCCAACCAGGCGTCGGCCATGGTGGGATCGAACCTGACGGCCGACCGGAACTCCTCCTCGGCCTGCGGATAGGCACCCATGGTGCAGGCGTCCACCCCGCGAAGCCAGGCGAGTTCGGCCGGGGCGTGTGCGCTGCCCGGCATGCCGAAGTCCATCACATCCCCCACAAGCCAGCCCCGTGGTACGCGGCAACCCCCGTGCTGGGCACGCGAGTTGTCCACCCCGCCGATGAAATCAGGGCTGCATCGTACCTGCGGTGACGCACCTTACCCAGGGTGCGACGGGGACGGGTCGCGCGTGCGCTCCGGACGCGCATGGTAACGCACGGTGAGGATCCGTGGGGGAGTGGCCCGCCGGGCGCCGGTCGTGAGCCGCGCCGGGGGCAGCGCGAAGCCCCCGGTCACGGGGGAACAACCGGGGGCTCCACGGCCGCGACCGCCTTCGCGGAGCGCGCATTCAGAACGTAAGGCCGCCGTCGGGCGGTGGTCAAGCGGGTCGGAAGGGGGCCCGTGGACGCCGTTCCGCAGGGCCGATCAGGCCTGGGGCAGCCCGTCGCTCTCGGTGACGGAAGTGGCCGTTCCCGGGGTCGCAGCAGCCCCTGAAGTCCACTCGTATCCCGTACCGCTCTGGCGTACCAGGGTGTCGGCGAAGGGGCGCGAAGGGTCGTCCGAGAAGTGCGCGCGCTCGGCGCGCTCCCACCCGTCCCAGAAGTCGGAAAGTTCACGCCCGTCCCGGTTCCTCCCGCGCCCCCAGGAGGTCTCACGGGCGGTCTCCATCCACAGCAGCCGCGCCAGGCGCGGCCGCAGGGCCCGCCGGCCGGCCCCGACCCCCTCGACGAGCACCACCGGCGCCGGCTCCAGCACCCGCTCCGGCCCGAAGCGCCGTTCCACCCAGTCGTACGGGGCCCAGTGCGCGGCCCGGCCCGCCGCCAGCGGCTCCAGCACTTGCGCGTCCAGCCGGTGCCACCAGTCGAACAGCTCCTCGTGGGTGGCCACGTCGTCGAGGTGGAGCACCGGCGCACCGCCCAGGGCCCCGGCGAGCCCGGCGGCGAAGGTGCTCTTCCCCGATCCGGCGTGCCCGTCGACCCCGATCAGCCGGACCGGGCCGAGGGAGGGCGGCAGGGCGGCGAGCTCCCGCGCGAGTGACTCAAGCGACTGCTGTGGTTCCACCCGGCCAGCTTAGGCGGCCCGTCCGGAGGGGGTCGTTCACCCCGACACGTGCCCGTGGCTTCGGCCCCCGGCCCGCGGGAACTGGAAGGGTGGACGAGCCGATCCACCCGCACCGACCCCTGGGGGCCAACGCCGATGACCGCACCCACGCCGCGCCGGGCCCTCCTGGCCGTCGCCCTCGCCGCCGCCACCGCGGTCGGCCTCCCCGGGGGACGGGCCTCGGCCGCCCCGTCCTCCGTCCCGGGAACCGGACCCGTACCCGCACCCGCCGCCGGCGGGGACGCCGCCGCGACCGCCACCACGCGGACCGTCGACAACCGGTTCTGGTACTCCCTCGCCCACTGGCGGGCCGGTGCCCACAACGGCACCACCGCCGTCGGCGGCGCCCGCCCCGGCCTGGAGATCGCGACCCCGGTCGGTCGCACCGTCGACACCGACCCCCACACGGCCAGGAAGGCCACCTGGGAGTACGCCACCTGGACCTCGCCCGTCCACCGCTCCACGGTTCCCGCCACCGAGGCCGTCGCCTCCTGGAACGCCCGCACGCCCGCCGGCACCTGGATCCGGATCGAACTGCGCGGCACCTACACCGACGGCAAGGCCACCCCCTGGTACGTGATGGGCCGCTGGGCCGCCGGGGACGGCGACATCCGCCGCAGCTCCGTCGACGGCCAGACCGACGGCCGGACCACCGTGTGGACCGACAGCCTCGCCGTCGACAACCCGGCCTCCGGCGTCCGGATCAAGGACTGGCAGCTGCGCCTGACCCTGTACCGCAAGCCCGGCGCCGACCGGGGCCCCACCGTCTGGCTGGCCGGCGCGATGGTCTCCGACGTCCCCGACCGGTTCGCCGTCGCCGCCTCCACGCCCTCCGGCAAGGCCCACGAGCTGAAGGTCCCGCGCTACTCGCAGGAGGTCCACGCCGGCCGGTACCCGGAGTACGACAACGGCGGCGAGGCCTGGTGCAGCCCCACCTCCTCGCAGATGGTGGTGGAGTTCTGGGGCGGCCGCGCCTCCGCGAAGGCGCTGTCCTGGGTCAAGCCCGGCTATCAGGACCCCCAGGTCTGCCACGCGGCCCGCTCCACCTACGACGCCGCGTACAAGGGCTGCGGCAACTGGCCCTTCAACGCCGCCTACGCCGCCACCTACCGGGGCCTCGCGGGCGTCGTCACCCGCCTCACGTCCCTCACCGACCTGGAGACCCTGGTCCGGGCCGGGATCCCGGTGATCACCTCCCAGTCCTTCCGCGCCGAGGAACTCACCGGCGCGGGCTACGGCACGGCGGGCCACCTGATGACCGTGATCGGCTTCACCGCCGCCGGCGACGTGATCGCCAACGACCCCAACTCGCGCGACAACCCCGCCGTCCGACGCGTCTACAAGCGTCGGGAGTGGGAGAACAACTGGCTGCGGACCAAGCGCCACAACGCCGCCGGGAAGACCGTCTCCGGGACCGGGGGCATCTGCTACCTCTACGGTCCGGCCCGTCCGGGCCCGGTCCAGGCCGCCGCGTTGAAGGCGGTCGGAGTGTTGTGAAATCGCTCTGGCACGAACGGCTTAAAAGTCGGAATATGGGCATAAAGGGCACGTAAGGCTTCTCATAGGAGGCAGCCCGCCATGACCACCCATCCGAGAATCGAAAGCCACCCGGACCTCGCCGAAATGCGGACCAGGTTCGAGCGGATGACCAGCACTCCCGCGGCGCAGGCAGTCGAGGCGCTGGCCCTGATCACGGGCCTGTACCTGGCCGCCTCGCCGTGGATCGCGGGGTTCAGCGCGCTCTCGCCGCTGGCCATCAACAACCTCATCGCCGGCCTGGCGTTCTGCCTGTGCATGGGCGGACTCGGGTCGGCGTACGAGCGCACGCACGCGATGGCCTGGACGGCCGTCGCGATCGGCGCCTGGACGATCATCGCCCCGTGGGTCATCGCCGGTGAGATGGACACGACCCGCAGCGTGGTCAGCAACGTCATCACCGGAGCCGTCGCCCTCTGCCTGGGTCTGGCCATGGTGGCCATGGGCGGCCGCCGCCGGGACGGCATGACCTGACGTACGCGGTACCCGTCACCGGGTCCCGGTCGAAGCCCGCGCGAGCGGGTCCGGCCGGGGCCCGGCGGCGTGACGCGCGCCACCAGTGACGATCGTCTCCACCACAAAAGCCGCGTACGCCGGCACATTGGACGGCATGACCGCAGACAGCCCCGCCCTCAATGCCGCCACCCCCAGCACCGTCGCCACCGGCGGGCCCGACGAGGGCTCCTCGTGGCTGGAGCACGTGCTCGGCTGGACCCTCGTGGTGGTCGTCGCCATGTTCGTCACCCAGGTCGGCTGGATGTAGGTCCCGCCGGAGGCCGCGTGCCACGAGGCCGCCGGGCACAACCGTCGGTGACGATCACGTCCGAGGTGACCGGGCCCCGTGCGGCGCCCCGACCCGCTCGACGTCGCCGTCCGGAGGGATGCGGTCGAGCCGGCTCGGGCGCGCGGGTCTGCCATACTGCGGGCATTCCGTGGCAGTTCGAGGCTGGGACTGGATTTGAGTAGTGGTCAACAGCGGGGCGGGACCAGCCGTTCGCAGGTTCGACGGGCCGAACTCATAGCCATCGGACGCAAGTTGTTCGCCGGTACCTCGTACGACGCCCTCTCCATGGACGACATCGCCAAGCACGCGGGCGTCGCCAAGGGACTGATCTACTACTACTTCACGAGCAAGCGCGGATACTACCTCGCCATCGTCGAGGACTCCGTCGCCGATCTCGTCGCCCGCGCCGGCCGGGACACGGACCTCCCCGGCGCCGAGCGCGTCCGCCGCACCATCGACGGCTACCTCCACTACGCCGAGCACCACCAGGCCGCCTACCGCACCATCGTCACCGGCGGCGTCGGCTCGGACGCAGAGGTGCTCGCGATCCGGGACGCCGTGCGCGAGGAGCTGACGGCCACCATCGCGGAGGGCGCCTACGGCACCCGTACCGTCCCGCCCCTCGCCCGGCTCGCCCTCGTCGGCTGGCTCTCCGGCGTCGAGGGCGTCACCCTGGACTGGATCGGCGCCCTGGAGGCGGACGGGCAGCCCGACCGGGACGCCGTCGGGGCGCTGCTCGTACGCCAGCTCCGTGCGACGTTGACCGTGATCGAGGAGTTCGTCCCGCAGTGTCCCGCCCCTCCGGCGGTCCTGGACACGGCGTCGAAGCCCCTCGGCGACGGTGATGATCAAGCACCGGTGACGGAAAGCGTCTGATCGGGCATACTCAAGCCGCCGCAGCCGCTCTTCGAGCCCTTCCGTGACCCGGGAGGGCCGTGTCGGCTGTGAGAGCACCACAACCCGGCGGCGCGTCCCACACCTCACGCGTCGCCGCCGCGCCCGACCAGGGAGGAGAGCGCCGCCATGACCGACCGCGCCCCACAGACGGTGGACCGTCAGCTGCCCACCGAGGAGTCCCGCGACCTCCTGGCGCTCGTGCGCGAGATCGCCCAGCGGGAGATCCGCCCCCTGGCCGCGGACGAGGAGGAAGCCGGCCGGTTCCCCCGCGAGGTTTTCACCCTGCTGTCCGAGTCCGGGCTGCTCGGCCTCCCGTACGCCGGCGAGTTCGGCGGCGGCGACCAGCCGTACGAGGTCTACCTCCAGGTCCTGGAGGAGCTCGCGGCGGCCCGCCTGACGGTCGGCCTCGGCGTCAGCGTCCACTCCCTGGCCTGCCACGGCCTCGCCGGCTACGGCACCAAGGAGCAGCGGAGCGCCCACCTGCCCGACATGCTCGGCGGCGGGCTGCTCGGCGCCTACTGCCTGTCCGAGCCGGCCGCCGGCTCGGACGCGGCCTCGCTCACCACCAAGGCGGTCCGCGACGGCGACGACTGGGTGATCACCGGCACCAAGGCCTGGATCACCCACGGCGGGGTCGCCGACTTCTACACCGTCCTGGCGCGCACCGGCGTGCCTGGCCCCAAGGGCATCACGGCCTTCCTCGTTCCCGGCGACGCCCCGGGCCTGACGGCGGCCGTCCCCGAGAAGAAGATGGGCATGAAGGGCTCGCCCACCGCCCAGCTCCACTTCGACGGCGTACGGGTCCCCGACGCGCGGCGGATCGGCGACGAGGGCCAGGGCTTCTCCATCGCGCTGGCCGCCCTCGACGCGGGCCGGCTCGGCATCGCCGCCTGCGCCATCGGCGTCGCGCAGGCCGCCCTGGACGAGGCCCTCGCGTACGCGCTGGGCCGCAAGCAGTTCGGGCACCCGATCGCCGACTTCCAGGGCCTGCGCTTCATGCTGGCCGACATGGCCACGAAGATCGAGGCGGGTCGGGCCCTGTACCTGGCCGCCGCGCGCCTGCGGGACGCGGGCAAGCCGTTCTCCCGGCAGGCCGCGATGGCGAAGCTGTTCTGCACGGACGCGGCGATGGCCGTGACCACGGACGCCGTCCAGGTCCTCGGCGGCTACGGCTACACGGCCGACTTCCCCGTGGAGCGGCTGATGCGCGAGGCGAAGGTGCTCCAGATCGTGGAGGGCACCAACCAGATCCAGCGCATGGTCATCGCCCGGCACCTGGCCGGCCCCGAGACCCGCTGAACGAAGGGGCCGCGACCCCCGCGGGCCGCGATTCCGCGAACCCCCGCGGGCCGCGACCCCGCCCGCCCCGCCCGGGATCCGGCGGGGGCCGCCCCCACCCGACCCCGCGCGGCCCACGGCCCGCGGGGTCAGCCGCCGTACAGGGGGCCGCTGGGCCAGATCGGCGACGAGGCGACCCGGTGCCACTCGGGGTCGCGTCGCCCGGGCAGGGTGCGGCCCGCCTCGGTCCAGCGGGCGACCAGGTCGCGGTAGATGGGCGGGTCGGGGTGTCGCGGCCGGCCCGCCTGCCGGTCCTCCGTGCGCGGCCGGTCCGCCACCGACCGGCCCGCCTGCGGGCGCTCGGCCTGGAGGCGTTCGGCTTGCAGACGTTCGGCCTGGTGGCGTTCGGCCTGTGACCGGTCCGTCGCCGGTGGCCGGTCCCCGAGGTGGCGGTCCGCCTGCTGAACCGATTCCTCGAATCCGGGTGGTGCAGCCCGCCTGCGGCGTCCCGTCCGTGACGGGGAGGACTCAACCGTGCTCATGCAGGGGCAACGCCGGGCGTCCGCCCCGGGTAATCGCCACCCGGTCCCGCCCATCCGTTCGACCCCTCCCACCGGCCGCCCCCGCGCACGACCACCGCCCCGGCGGCGCGGGGCGCGGCCGGGCGAGCCGCGGTCGTCGGTGGCCGGCCGTGCCGGGTTGTCAGGATGTGCCACAACTCTGGCCCCGGGTCCAGATTCTGACGTACCGTCATATCCGCCGTGCAGCACCCCGCCCCCGTGCCCCGGAGGTTTGCCATGCCCGCGGACCGTCCCGTTCCGCTCGACGAATACCCCATCCACCAGGCCCCTTTGTCGATGAAGCACCTCGTCAGCGGCGACCGCAACGCCTACGACCGCTGCATCTTCCACGTCTTCGACCACGCCGGCCGGGCCGTCCTCATCCTGGGCCTCGGGGTCTATCCCAACGCCGGGGTCATCGACGCCTACGCCACGCTGCGCACCGGCGACGAACTCCGCGCGGTGCGTGCCTCCGACGCCCTCACGGACGACCGGATGAACCTGTCCGTCGGCCCGCTGTCCGTCACCGTCGACGTCCCGCTCCGCAGGTTCACCCTCAGGTGCGAACCCGATCCGGCGGATCCCGACGGGCTCTCCTACGACCTCACCTGGACCGGCGCCTTCCCCGCCGTCTGGGAGCCCCACCACGTCCAGCGCCGCGGCGACCGCCTGATGCTGGAGGGCCGCCGCTTCGTCCAGGCGGGCGAAGTCACCGGCCGCATCCGGACCGGCGGCGAGGAGATCACCCTGGCCCCGGGGGAGTGGACCGGCACCCGCGACCGCAGCTGGGGCGTCCGCCCGATCCCCGGTGAGGACGGCGGGCGCGCGGAGCGGGAGCACCGTCCCGAGGGCTTCCACTGGCTCTGGATCCCGGTCCGGTTCGAGGACCGCTTCCTCATGGTCATCGCCCAGGAGGACGCCGACGGCCACCGCACCCTCAATGAGGCAGTCCAGGTCTTCCCCGAGGACAGCGGCCGGCGCGACGTCCAGCTCGGCTGGCCGCACACCGAGATCCGCTACCGGCCCGGCACCCGGCACCCGCAGAGCGCCGTCGTCCACCTGACCGACCCCTCCCGCAAGCCCCTGGAACTGGGCGTGGAGATCCTCGCCTCCTCCCCGCTCGCCGTCGGCGCCGGCTACCCGCCCGCCACCGACTGGCAGCACGGAACCTGGCAGGGCCGCGGCTGGACCGACCGCCGCACCTACGACCTCTCCGATCCCGCCGCCCACCCGATGGCCGCCTTCGGCGTCACCGACCACTCGGCCCGCTTCACCCTCGACGGCCGGATCGGCCACGGGATCTTCGAACACGGCAGCTTCGGCCGCCACGACCCCACCGGCTTCACGGACCACACCTCCGTCGCCCCCTGACCCCCGCTGCCCGCAGCCCCGAAGGAAGGGCCGGTCATGGCCGCCACCGCTCCACGTCCCCGCACCTCAACCCGCGAGCCCGAGGAACTCGCCCGGCGCCTCGCCGCCTGGCTCGACGCACGGCTCCCCGGCGCCCGCGTCACCAACGTCCACGTCCCGGGCTCCAACGGCATGTCGAGCGAGACCCTCCTCTTCGACATCGAACACCCGAGCACCCCGCTGCGGGAGTGCGCCCTGCGGCTCGCCGCGGATCCGGCCGCGTACACCGTCTTCCCCACCTACGACATGCCGCGTCAGCACCGGGTGATGGACCTCGTCGCCCGCCACACGGACGTGCCCGTTCCGCGCGTGCAGTGGCTTGAGGAGGACCCGGCGCCGCTGGGCTCCCCGTTCTTCGTCATGGCCCGAGCCGAGGGCCGCGTACCGCCGGACGTGATGCCCTACACGTACGAGGGCAACTGGCTGCACGCCGCGACCGACGCCGAACGCGCCACGCTCCAGGAGGCGAGCATCTCCCTGCTGGCCCGCCTGCACGACGGGTTCCCGGCCGAGGAGGCCGCGTTCCTGCTGCCGCCGGGGGAGGGGAGTCCACTGCGCCGACACGTCGACGCGCAGCGCGCCTACTACGAGTGGGTGGTGGAGGGACTGGCCCGCTCGCCGCTCGTGGAGCGCGCCTTCGAACGGCTGGAGGAACTCTGGCCCGCCGACGAGGGGGACCCCGTCCTCAACTGGGGGGACGCCCGCATCGGGAACGTCATCTACCAGCCGGACGGCTTCGAACCCGTCGCGGTCCTGGACTGGGAGATGGCCGCCTGCGCCCCGCGCGAGGTCGACCTGGGCTGGACCGTGTTCCTGCACCGCTTCTTCCAGGACCTGACCGTCGGCTTCGGCCAGCCCGGCCTGCCCGACTTCCTGCGCCGCGAGGACCTGGAACGCCGCTACGCGGAGCTGACCGGCCACGTACCGCGGGACATGGAGTTCCACACGCTGTACGCCGCCCTGCGGCACGGGATCGTGATGCTGCGCATCGCCTACCGGCAGGCGCACTTCGGGGAGGTCGAGGTTCCCGCCGATCCCGACGGCCTGATCCTGCACCATGCCGGACTCGCCGCCATGGTGCAGGGGACGTACTGGTAGTCGGCCTCAGGCGGCCTGCGCGTGCCGGCGCATCTGCGGCAGCGGGGCCGCCTCCGGCCGCACCGGGCGCGAACCCGGACCGCCCACGTGCGAGAAGGGCTGCGTCCGCCAGTCCAGGCCCTGCGGCAGGTCGATGCGGACGACGGCCTCCAGCTCCGACTGGAGCAGGCCCAGGATGGGCAGCGCGTCCGAGACCGGCCGCCCGGTGCCCGCGCACACCGTGAGCCCGAACGGGTTCCACGGCGTCAGGCAGAGCGCGTGCTGCGGCAGGTGCTCCTCGTCCGCGACGAGGGCGATCGACTGCGCGCAGTCGGGGCAGACCGCGTGGTGGACGTCGAAGTCCTCGGGTTCGAGGTGGTCGTCGTCCTCGGCGTACGCGCCGTCGAGCAGTTCCAGGGGCTCCGGTTCGGTGCGACCGGCGCGCTTGGTGTTCAGCATGGATGTATTCCCCCTTGGATGGGCCGGGCGGTCAGGTTCTTCGGCCACGGCCACAGCAAGCACTTCCCGTCGCGCGGCACGAGTAACCACACGCGCGCGGTATACGCCCGTACACGCCTGTGGCATTCGTCACATGCCCGCCGCAGGTGCCACTTCTGCGTGGACAGCGCTGTGCCTGGAGCGGTTCTGGGCCGTAGGTTGAGCGGCTATGAGCGCAATGGAGGAGCTGGACCGCCAGATCGTGGATCTGCTCGTGCGGGACGGGCGGATGAGCTACACGGACCTGGGCAAGGCCACCGGCCTGTCCACGTCGGCGGTCCATCAGCGAGTACGCCGTCTGGAGCAGCGCGGAGTGATCCGCGGATACGCGGCCGTGGTCGACCCGGAGGCCGTCGGGCTGCCCCTGACCGCGTTCATCTCGGTCAAGCCGTTCGACCCCAGCGCCCCGGACGACATCGCGGACCGACTGGCCGGCGTGCCCGAGATCGAGGCCTGCCACAGCGTCGCCGGCGACGAGAACTACATCCTCAAGGTCCGGGTGGCCACCCCGCTGGAGCTGGAGGACCTGCTGGGCCGACTGCGCGCCCTGGCCCACGTCTCCACCCGTACGACCGTCGTCCTCTCCACCCCCTACGAGGCCCGCCCGCCCCGGGTCTGACCCCCGGCCGGGGCCGGCCGCGCACCCGGGTCCCGGCGGGTCGGGCGCAGGGGCCAGACTGGTCCGCATGACTGACCGCACCGCCGCCTCCGCCGACGCCGCCGGAGCCACCGCACCCGCCCGTACCGTCCTCCTGCGCGGCGGTGAGGTGCACAGCCCCGCCGACCCGTTCGCCACCGCGATGGTCGTCGAGCGCGGGCACATCGCCTGGGTCGGCTCCGAGGGCGCCGCCGACGCCTTCGCACGGGGGGTCGACGAGGTCGTCGACCTCGACGGGGCGCTCGTCACCCCCGCCTTCACCGACGCCCACGTCCACACCACCTCCGCCGGACTCGCCCTCACCGGCCTGGACCTGACGGGCGCCCGCTCGCTGCCGGAGGCGCTGGAGCTGGTACGGGCGTACGCCGCGGCCCGGCCCGGCGACCGGGTCCTCCTCGGGCACGGCTGGGACGCCGCCCGCTGGCCCGAACGCCGCGCCCCGCGCCGGACGGAACTCGACGCGGCCACCGGCGGCCGGCCGCTCTACCTGAGCCGGATCGACGTCCACTCGGCCGTCGTCACCACCGCCCTGCTCGAACTGGTGCCCGCGGTGCGGCCCGACGGGGACGAGCCGCTCACCCGCGACGACCACCACGCCGTACGGCGGGCCGCCCTGGCCGCCGTCACCCCCGCCCAGCGCGCCGAGGCCCAGCGGGCCGCCCTGGACCGGGCGGCGTCCCTCGGCATCGGCTCCGTGCACGAGTGCGGCGGCCCGGACATCTCCTCGGAGGAGGACTTCGCGGCCCTGCTGGAGCTGGCGGCGCAGCGCCCCGGACCGCGCGTGTTCGGCTACTGGGCGGACCGCGACCTGGACCGGGCGAAGGCGCTCGGCGCGGTCGGCGCCGCCGGTGACCTGTTCGTGGACGGGGCCCTCGGCTCGCACACGGCCTGCCTGCACGCCCCGTACACCGACGCCCCGCACACCGGGACGGGCTACCTGGGCGCCCCCGAGGTCGCCGCGCACGTCGCCGCCTGCACCCGGGCCGGCCTCCAGGCCGGGTTCCACGCCATCGGGGACGCCGCCCTCACTGCCGTCGTCGAGGGGGTCCGCGCCGCGGCCGAGGAGGTCGGCCTCGCCCGGGTCCGCGCGGCCCGGCACCGCGTCGAGCACGCCGAGATGATGACCCCGGCGACCATCGCCGCCTTCGCCGAGCTCGGCCTGACGGCCTCCGTGCAGCCCGCCTTCGACGCTGCCTGGGGCGGGGAGGACGGGATGTACGCGGACCGGCTGGGCGCCGACCGCGCGCGGACCCTGAACCCGTACGCGGCCATGCTCAAGGCGGGCATCCCGCTCGCCTTCGGCTCGGACGCGCCGGTGACCCCGCTCGACCCGTGGGGGACGGTCCGCGCGGCCGCCTTCCACCGCACCCCCGAGCACCGGATCTCCGTCCGCGCCGCCTTCACCGCGCACACCCGGGGCGGCTGGCGGGCCGTGGGCCGGGACGACGCGGGCGTCCTCGTCCCGGGCGCCCCGGCCGACTACGCGATCTGGCAGACGCGGGAGCTGGTGGTCCAGGCCCCCGACGACCGGGTCGCCCGCTGGTCCACCGACCCGCGCTCCGGCACCCCCGGCCTGCCCGATCTGAGTTCCGGCGCCGACCTGCCGGTGTGCCTCGCGACGGTCGTCGGCGGCCGGGAGGCATTCGTACGGCCACAGGGGTGATCCGCCCGGCCTCGGTTCGGTCCGGGCGCCCGGGGCCGGATAGGTTCGGCCCGGTCCACCGCAGGACGCCCGTACCGGACGGAGCCGTCTGCTCAGCGCACCCGCGCCTCGGGGGCGAGGGAAGGTTTCGCCGTGCGGCAGGTGGCTCCGGATCGGGGCCCGGCGGTCCAGTAGACAACGGTCACGGTGACCCGCAGCCAGCGGGCGCCGAGCCGGCCCGAAGGCCCGCCGGCCCCGATCGCTGTTCTAAAATCATCCAGTAGTGACGGGACGTGCCAGGCGGGCTGGACGCGAAGAACATGCAAGGGGACCAAGTGAGCGACGGCGGACAGCGGACCAACGGACCGCTCGGCACCACCCTGGTGATCATTCCGACGTACAACGAGGCGGAGAACATCGGCCTCATCGTCGGCCGGGTGCGCGCCGCGGTCCCCGAGGCCCACATCCTCGTCGCGGACGACAACAGCCCCGACGGGACCGGCAAGCTCGCCGACGAGCTGTCCGCCGACGACGAGCACGTGCACGTCCTGCACCGCAAGGGCAAGGAGGGCCTCGGCGCCGCCTACCTCGCGGGCTTCGCCTGGGGCCTGGAGCACGGCTACGGGGTCATCGTCGAGATGGACGCCGACGGCTCCCACCAGCCCGAGGAACTGCCCCGCCTGCTGACGGCGCTCCAGGGCGCCGACCTCGTCCTGGGCTCCCGCTGGGTGCCGGGCGGCCGGGTGGTGAACTGGCCCAAGAGCCGGGAGTTCCTGTCCCGCGGCGGGTCCACCTACTCCCGGCTCATGCTGGACGTGCCGATCCGCGACGTCACCGGCGGCTACCGCGCGTTCCGCCGCGAGACCCTGGAGGGCCTCGGCCTGCAGGAGGTCGCCTCCGCCGGCTACTGCTTCCAGGTCGACCTGGCGCGCCGCGCCGTCCGCAAGGGCTTCCGCGTGGTCGAGGTGCCCATCACCTTCGTCGAGCGCGAGCTCGGCGACAGCAAGATGAGCAAGGACATCGTGGTCGAGGCCCTGTGGCGGGTCACGCAGTGGGGCTTCAAGGAGCGCGCGGCGAAGCTGACGGGCAAGCGCCCCTCCTGAATCCGTCCGGGCCCCGCGGAACCGTGTCCAGCGCCGTTTCCGCAGGTCCGGCCCCTTGCCGGTGGGTCCGGGCGTCCCCTAGGGGATGTCCGGTACCTCCGACTGAGCTCGTTCTTAACCCGGTCCGGGCACACTGGGTGGTATGACGACCGGCATTTCGACGGCCCCCCGGCGGCGCTCGCCCGCCCGTACCTTCATCCCCCTGGCGGTCGCCGCCTGGCTCATCCTGGAGATCTGGCTGCTCGGCCTGGTCGCCGACGCGGCCGGCGGCCTGACCGTCGCGGCCCTCATCGCCGGCTCCATGGTGCTCGGCGTGGTGCTCATCAAGCGGGCCGGGCGGCGCGCCTTCCAGAACCTGACGCGGACCTTCCAGCAGGCCCAGGAGCAGGCCATGGCCGGCCAGGTCCCCTCCCCGCAGCCCACCAAGGGCTCGGGCAACGGCCTGACCATGCTGGCCGGGCTGCTGCTGATCCTGCCCGGCCTGCTCTCCGACGTGGCCGCCCTGCTCCTGCTGCTCCCGCCGGTGCGCGCCCTGATCGCCCGCCGGACCGAGCGCGCCGTGGAGCGCAGGATGGCCGCCTCCGCCCCCGGTGGCCTCGGCGACGCCTTCACCCAGGCCCGCATCCACCGCCCCGACGGCAAGGTCGTACCGGGCGAGGTCGTCCGGGAGGACGGCCCCGGGCAGCGGCAGGGCCCCGACACCACCTTCCACCCGCCGCTGAACCCGTAGGACGGGCGCCCGGGCCCGCACGCCAGGTGCGTGCGGGCCCGCACGCACGTCGAAGGTCGACGGCCCGTGCGCGGACGGCCGACAACGGGTACGCCGAGGGGCCCCGCCACTGTGTGTGGCGGGGCCCCTCGGCTTGTTGCGTGATCCTCGTCCGTTGTCAGGCGGACTTGCGGCTGTCCCGCGGATGCACGGCAATGTTCATGGCGCCGGAACGCAGGACGGCCAGCCTCTCGGCCAGCACCTCCTCCAGCTCCTCGCGGGTGCGTCGCTCCATGAGCATGTCCCAGTGCGTTCGCGCAGGCTTGCCCTTCTTCTCTTCGGGCCCGTCCCCGTCCACCAGGAGTGCCATGGCGCCGCACGCCTTGCACTCCCACTCCGGCGGAATTTCTGCCTCAACCGAGAACGGCATCTCAAATCGATGTCCGTTCTGGCATGCGTACTCCACCGCCTGGCGCGGGGCCAGATCGATGCCGCGGTCCGTCTCGTAGCTGGTAACCACGAGCCGCGTACCGCGGAGAGCTCGCTCACTCATGAATCGTGCCTCCCGGGCTTGTCGCCCACAGGACAGGTGTCGCTGTCGTCGTCATCCGGTCAACGTCCGGTCGGCGGTATAGATTCCCGCTCCGGGTCGTGCGTCGCCCGTCGTGCCGCCCCTTGTTGTACCCACCACTGCCCGTTTTGTCACATCTGGCAGCAGATGTCACCCAACGTCCACACTTCTTGAGCGCGCAGTAACGGTCCGGCTGGCAGGCCAAAGGCGTACACTACCGGCCCTTCGCTTCAACGTCGAAATTCGTTCCGAATTCGTATCCGCGTCCAGGTCGGATCCGTCCCTCAGACCCGCTCGGGAACAGGATTCCCCGCCGCCTCCACCGCGCGCCGCACCGGCACCCTCGCGAGGAGCACGAAACCCAGTGCGAAGAACACCACCAACGAGATGATCGCGTCCCGGTAGCTGCCCGTGACCTGGAAGGTGAGCCCGAAGACGAGCGGTCCGATCCAGCTCAGCCCCCGGTCGCTCATCTCGTACGCGGAGAAGTACTCGGCCTCCTTGCCCGCCGGCACCAGGTGCGAGAACAAGGAGCGCGACAGGGCCTGGCTGCCGCCGAGCACCAGTCCGATCATCGCGGCCAGCGCGAAGAACCACACCGGTGTCCGGGCCGGCAGGAAGTACCCGGCCGCCAGGGTGAGCGTCCACGCGACGAGCGAACCGAGGATCGTCCGCTTGGCCCCGTGGGTCCGGGCGAGCCGCCCCATGCCCAGCGCCCCCGCCACGGCCAGCACCTGGACCAGCAGCACCGCCACGATCAACGTGGACTGCTCCAGCTCCAGCTCCTCCGAGCCGTAGACCGAAGCCTGCGAGATGACGGTCTGGACCCCGTCGTTGTAGACCAGGTAGGCCAACAGGAACGACAGCGTCAGCGGATAGCGCCGCATGTCCTTCAGCGTCGCGACGAGCTGCCGCCAGCCGCTCACCGCGGGAGCGCCGGCGCCCTCCTTGACCACGGCCCGGTCGCGCAGCCTGCGCAGCGGGACGATCGCGAACGCGCCCCACCACACGCCCGCCGAGGCCAGGCAGATCCGGACCGCCTCGCCCTCGGAGAGCCCGAAGGAATCGTGCCCCTGGAACAGCACCAGGTTCAGGAGGAGTACGAAGGCGCCCGAGGTGTAGCCGAAGGCCCAGCCCCGCGAGGAGACGGTGTCCCGCTCCTCCGGCGTGGCGATCTGGGGCAGGAAGGCGTTGTAGAGCACCATCGAGACCGCCAACGAGGCGTTCGCGACGATCAGCAGCAGACCGCCCAGCAGATAGCGGTCACCGTCCAGGAAGAACATGCCGGCCGTCGCCGCCGCACCCGTGTACGCGGCCACCGCCAGCAGCGGCTTCTTGCGTCCGCTGCGGTCCGCCGCGGCGCCCACCAGCGGCATGATCAGTACGGCCAGGATCACCGACGCCGACACCGAGTAGGCGAAGAAGGACCCGGCCCGCACCGGTACGCCCAACGGATGGACGTAGCCCTCGGCGTCCGCGGCGGCCTTCGCCACCGCGGTCAGGTACGGCCCGAGGAACACCGTCAGCACGCTCGTCGAGTACACCGAGCAGGCGAAGTCGTACACGTACCAGCCGTGCTGCTCCCGCTTGCGCGCGGCGGCGGCCGCGCCGTCCCCCGCGCCGGGTTCCGTTCTGCTGTCCGTCCGCTCGCTCATGCGCGCCCCCTCGCTGGTCCCCGTACCGCCCGGCCCGCCGCCCCGGGCACGGCGGTCCGGGGCACGTCAGGCCCAGGCGCCGCGCCGGTCGAGGACCGTGCGCAGGATGTCGATCCGGTCGGTCATGATGCCATCGACACCCAGGTCGAGCAGCGCTTCCATACGTTCCGGTTCGTTCACGGTCCACACGTGCACCTGGAGCCCCCGCTCGTGCGCCGTGCGCACGAACCGCCGGTCGACCACCCGGATCCCCGCCTGGACCTCCGGAACCTGCGCCGCCACCGCCCCGACCCGCAGGGCCGCCGGGATGGCGTACGAGCGCAGCCTCAGCCCCACCACCCCGCGCACCCCGTACGAGGTCGCCAGTCGCGGGCCGGCGACCTTCTGCGCCCGGGCCACCCGGCTCTCCGAGAACGACCCCACGCACACCCGGTCCCAGACCCCGGCGCGGGCGATCAGGTTGACCAGCGGGTGCAGCGCCGACTCGGCCTTCAGGTCGATGTTCCAGCGGGCGTCCGGGAACTCCTCCAGCAGCTCCTCGAACAGCGGCAGCGGCTCGCTCCCCGCCACCCGGACCTCCCGCAGCCGCTTCCAGGGCAGCTCGGCGATCCTGCCGCTCCCGTCCGTCACCCGGTCCAGGGTCGCGTCGTGGAAGGCGACGAGCTTCCCGTCGGCCGTGGCGTGCACGTCGGTCTCGAAGTAGCGGTACCCGGCGGCGGACGCCCTGCGGAAGGCGGTGGCGGTGTTCTCCAGCCCGTCGGCGGCCCCGCCCCGATGGGCGAAGGGAATCGGAGCCGGGTGGTCCAGATACGGGTGGCGAAGGCGTACGTGAGTCACGGCCGCAGTATGCCTCCTGGACCCCCCGGGCCGGCAGCAGCCGCATGGCCGCACGGTGAACGCACGCCCCCACCTGGCCCGAATGGACCGCCCCGTGACACCCTGGGCCCGCGCAACCAATCCAATACCGGCCCCGAACCCCGCCCGACGGGGCCAATTCGACAAAGGTGGACCCGACGCCATGGCTCAGTGGACCTCAGCGGTCGGTGCCGCGCAGCTCGCCCGGCTCATCGGCTCGCAACAGGAGCGCCCCGGCGCACCGGGCACCCGCAAGGCGCCCGCGTACCGCACCCTGGCCGACGGCATCCGCCTGCTCGTCCTCGAAGGCCGCGTACCCGTCGCCGCCCGGCTCCCCGCCGAACGGGAACTCGCCGTCGCCCTGTCCCTCAGCCGGACCACCGTCGCCGCCGCCTACGAGGCCCTGCGCGGGGAGGGCTTCCTGGAATCCCGCCGCGGCGCGGGCAGCTGGACCTCCGTACCGGCGGGCAACCCGCTGCCCGCCCGCGGCCTGGAACCCCTGCCGCCCGAATCCCTCGGCTCGATGATCGACCTCGGCTGCGCCGCGCTCCCGGCCCCCGAGCCCTGGCTCACCAAGGCCGTCCAGGGCGCCCTGGAGGAACTGCCGCCGTACGCGCACACCCACGGGGACTACCCGGCCGGGCTGCCCGCGCTGCGCCGGATGCTCGCCGACCGCTACACCGAACGCGGCATCCCGACCATGCCCGAACAGATCATGGTCACCACCGGGGCCATGGGCGCCATCGACGCCATCTGCAGCCTCTTCGCGGGCCGGGGCGAGCGGATCGCGGTCGAGTCCCCGTCCTACGCCAACATCCTCCAGCTCATGCGCGCCGCCGGGGTCCGCCTCGTGCCCGTCGCCATGGCCGAAGGACTGACGGGCTGGGACATGGACGTGTGGCGGCAGGTCCTGAGGGACTCCGCGCCGCGCCTGGCCTACGTCGTCGCCGACTTCCACAACCCGACCGGGGCGTTGGCCTCCGACGACCAGCGGCGCGCGATGGTCGAGGCCGCCCGCTCCGCGGGGACCGTCCTGATCGCCGACGAGACCATGGCCGAGCTGCGCCTGGACCCCGAGCAGGAGATGCCGCGTCCGGTGTGTTCCTTCGACCCGGCCGGCAGCACCGTGGTCACCGTCGGCTCCGCCAGCAAGGCCTTCTGGGCGGGCATGCGGATCGGCTGGGTCCGCGCCGCGCCCGACGTCATCCGCAGCCTCGTCGCGGCCCGGGCCTACGCCGACCTCGGCACCCCGGTGCTGGAACAGCTCGCGGTGAACTGGCTGATGCGGACCGGGGGCTGGGAGGAGGCCGTCGGCATCCGCCGGGAGCAGGCCCGGGGCAACCGGGACGCGTTGGTCGCCGCCGTACGCCGGGAACTGCCCGACTGGGAGTTCGAGGTGCCCCGGGGCGGGCTGACCCTGTGGGCCAGGGCGGGCGGCCTCTCCGGGTCGCGGCTCGCCGAGGTCGGGGAGCGGGTCGGCGTCCGGGTGCCCTCGGGGCCACGGTTCGGCGTCGACGGGGCCTTCGAGGGCTACGTCCGACTGCCGTTCACCGTGGGCGGCCCGGTGGCCGACGAGGCCGCCGCGCGGCTGGCGGCGGCCGCCCGCCTGGTCGGTACCGGGGCGGGCGGAGGCGGTGCGGAACCGCCCCGTACGTTCGTGGCCTGAGCCGGGTCCTCACGGCGCGTCGGCCGGGACCTCCGGGATCTCGGAGGCGTCGATCGACGGGCCCTGCGCCTGCGCGGGCGGCTGCGGCTGGAGCTGCCGGGACAGGGTGACGTGCTCCTCGCGGGTTCCCTCCGGGAGGGCCTCCTGCCGGTCCGACGCCCCCTCGGAGCCCGCACCCCGACGTTCCGGCAGCAGCTCCAGCACCGCCTGCCGCTGGGCCGGGTGGGCGGCGTCGTCGTACGGATCCGGCGTCGCGGGGACCTGGAGGCGGTGCACCGGCCCGACGCCCAGCCGGGCGTAACCGCGCCCCGGCGGGACCTGCGCGGTGGGGGTGGTGTGCGGCGGCAGCCCCAGGACGTCGGTGATCTGCTGCACGGTCGCCGGCCCGAGGACGACCCGGGCCCGGGTGTGCTGCCAGACGGCGTCGTTCAGGAGCTCCAGGTGCTCGAACTGCTCGGCCACCACCACCGTGATGTGCGCGGCGCGACCGTGCCGCAGCGGCACCTGGAGCTGGGCCAGCGGATCGGGCCGCCCGTCGGCGGCGGCGAGGTGCGCGAGGACGCTGGGCCGGTCCAGCAGCACCCACAGCGGCCGCCGGGTGTCCTCCGGGGCGGGGCGGCCCGCCTCGCGGGCCCGGTGCGTGGCGATCAGACGCCGCTCGGTCTCCTGCGCCGCCCACTCCAGGGTGGCCAGGGCGCCGGTCGGACCGCACTCGACGGCGAGGACACCCTCCCGGCCGGTCAGACAGGTGTACTCGCCGCTGCCGCCGCCCTCCACGACGAGGACGTCCCCGTCGTGGCGCAGCGCCTGCAGGGCGATCGAGCGCAGGAGGCTCGACGTGCCGCTGCCGGGCGTGCCGACGGCCAGCAGGTGGGGTTCGGTGGAACGGGGGCCCGTCCGCCACAGCACCGGCGGCACGTCGCGGGGCTCGTCGCCCTCCACGACGGGCAGCGTGCGCTGCACCGCGCCGGCGTCGGTGAAGCCGAGGACCGTCTCGCCGGGCGAGGTCACGAACGGCTGGGCGACGATGCCCGTCGTCAGCGCCGTCAGCACGCTCAGGCAGAGCTGGTTGCCCTCCTCGTCCCAATCGAAGAGGTACTCCCGGCCGCGCCCGGACTTGGCGTGCAGCAGCGCCTCGATCCGGGCCCGCGAGGCGGCCTCGCCGTCGGTGAAGTAGGCGGGGTAGCGGATGCGGAGCCGGGTGAGGCGGCCGGCTCCGTCGAACTCGTAGCCGCTGAAGGCCTCGTCCCAGTTCCCGCCGTGGGAGAACAGCGGGCTCGGGTCCTCGGCAATGGAGAAGTACGGCACGAGGGCTTCGTAGAGGGAGCCGAGGCGTTCGCCCTCGGCGTCGCTGGGACCCGTCCTCACGGGGGTGCGGTCGCGCCCGTGCCAGGCCGCCGCCGCCATGAGGGTGATCAGGGCGAGGAGCGGTCCGTAGGGGACGAGGCCGACCGCGAGGGCGCAGGCCGCCCCCAGGAACAGCGCGGGACCGCGCTTGTCCTTGGGGGTGTCGGCCCACTTGCGCCGCCCGGTGGAGGCCAGGACGCGCAGCCCTCGTCCGATGACGAGGAGCGGATGGAGGACGTCCGTGGCGTTGTCGGCGGCCGAGCGAGCCAGGTCGCGGCCCCGCGCCAGCGACGGGGCGCCGCTGCTGAGGATTCGGGGGAGTGGGCGCCGTGCCACGGTCGTCTCCTGGATTCGTGGATCGTAAGGACGATGCTGTCGGGGATCCGAGCCCTGCCGGGCCATGGGGCTGTCGCCGAACTCCCGTCTGCCCCGCGGTGCCCGGCACGCACTCCCGCCGCACCGGGCGAAAGCGCGAGTACGTCCGGTGCACCGGCTTCCGCCCGGCACGCCGGGAGCACGCACCGGACACCGCGGGGCCGCCCTCCGGGCGACGACGCGATTTCGACGACGGCCCCTAGAGCTTGATCCCGCCGAGAAGGCTCGCGAGGCTCGCCGTACTCGCCGTGATGCTCGGCGCGATGGCGGAACCCGCGAGGAAGAAGCCGAAGAGCGCGCAGACGAACGCGTGCGTCAGCTTCATCCCGTCCTTCTTGAAGAAGAGGAAGCAGATGATGCCGAGCAGGACGACACCTGAGATGGACAGGACCATTGCAGTTCTCCTGGTGGGTGGGGACGGTCACCATCAGTTCTTCCAGGCTCACAGCAAGTATCAATGCGACAAAAGGTGCATACGAGTGAATCCCGACGTTTTTCACTTGACCGGCCCCTCCCGGCTGGCGCGTCCGCCCCGCAGGGTGTCGGCCGGGATCCTTGCCTTGAGACGCCCCCACCATGTCCCGGAACGGGCGCTACCCTGGCGATTCACCCGTACGGACGCAGTGCCGTGCATCCCCCTGCCCCGCGGCCTGGGGAAACTCTTGCCAGCAAGCAGCGAGTGAAAGGCGGTACGACCGATGAGCGAGCACCAGGACGCTCCCGACGAGGACGTCATCGAACTGGCCACCAAGATCTTCGACCTCGCCCGTCAGGGTGAGACCGAGAGCCTGGCCGCCTACCTCGACGCGGGCGTGCCCGCGAACCTCACCAACGACCGCGGCGACACCCTCGTCATGCTCGCCGCGTACCACGGGCACGCCGAGGCCGTCACGGCCCTCCTGGACCGCGGCGCCGAAGCCGACCGCGCCAACGACCGCGGCCAGACACCGCTCGCCGGCGCCGTCTTCAAGGGCGAGGAGGCCGTCATCCGCGCGCTGCTCGCCGGCGGGGCCGACCCGAACGCCGGAACGCCCTCCGCCGTGGACACGGCCCGCATGTTCGCCAAGGCCGACCTGCTGGAACTCTTCGGAGCCAAGTAATCCACTTTTTCCGGGGCGCAGCCCCGGCCAGGACCGGCCCGCGACCTCACGGGTTGGTCACGGCGGCCTTAAATGTGGTCGCGGCACACAAACCGCCTGGGTCATCATGGCGTCGGATTCGATTCGCGGACATGACGGACGGGCAGGAGCGGGCTGGACACGAAGGGTGTCGATACCCACCCCTGCCGCCACCGGACGCCACGGTCGCGGACACCGACGAGAGTGAGAAGGCAATGGTCTACATCGAGCGGAACATGACGGCGAACGTCCTCACATGCTGTTACGCGGCCCTGTGAATCCCGATTCCCGGTTGCGTCCCCAGCTTGATTTGAGGCCATTCCCATGTTCGAACCAGTCATAGCGCCGAGCGGCACGCTGCTCGGGCTCCTCCAGCGGGGCCGCGGCGACGGCACGCTGCACGCCCTCGCGGCGCCCCGGCCCGAGGCCCTCGCGGCCCTCGACCAGTGCGTGCTCCGCGACCCGCGCCAGGACTGGCAGGTCGAGAACCGCTCGCTGTACTACGCCCGCCTGTACCTGGACCTCGACGGCCCCCTCGGCGCCATCGAGACCCACCTCTTCGGCGCCGAGGACCTCCTCGACGAGGAGGACCACCGGACCGGCCTCGCGCTGTCCGTCCTCGGCCACCTGGCCTCCTACGGACGCGACGACGCGCTCATGCTGCTGCGCCGGTACGCCGCCACCGGCGCGAACTGGGCGTGGGCCCTCGACGAACTCGCCCTGCGCGACGACGACGAAGGCCTGCGCTCGCTCGCCGCACCCGTACTGGCCCGGTTCCCCGCCGACCCCGAGGGCGAGGCGCGGCTCGCCGCCGCCGTGCGCGACGCCTACGAGCCCCGCCCGTGGTGTCTGTGGGAGGAGTTGCCCCCGTACGGGGAGCGCCTGCGCGCCGCCCGGCAGCAGGGCTCCTTCGACCGGTGGCAGCGCCAGATGACGCCCAGCGGCCCCCGACCCGGCTGGGGGGTCCAGGCCGTCTTCGACTGGGCCGCCGACGGGTTGCGCCGCGGCACCCCGCTGCACGTGCCCGCCGCCCGCTGCCTCGCCGCCGTGGCCGCGCCCGAGGACCGCTCCGCCATCCTCGCGGCCGCGGCCGGAGCCTCCGGCGAGGCCGCCCGCGCCACCGCCCTGCACCACCTGGTCCTCGCCGAACCGGAGAACCCGGCCGTCCTGGACCTCATCGAAGCCGCCGGGGACGAGCCCGCCGTCGCCGCCTACGAGCGCATGTGCGGGCCCGCGGCCCTCGACCGGGCCCGCCTGTGGGTCCACCGCCCCGACGCCCTCGGAGCGGCCGCCGCGGCCCTCCTCGCGGCCCGTGGCGGCCCCGGGGACGCCGCACTCGTCCTCGGAGCCCTGCGCTCCACCGTCCGGGGCTCCGGCCCGGACACGGTCCGCCTCTTCGCCCTCGTGGACGGCGCGGGCCGACTCTCCATCGGCTGCGCCGCCCCCGTGCTGCGCCACATCTACCGCGAGACGGCCTCCTCGCACCTGCGCGGCCGCGCCGCCCGGGCGCTGGCCAGCACGGACCCGACGTTCGCGGCGGGCTTCGCCGTCGAATGCCTCTGGGACTGCGAGGAGACCACCCGCGAGGTGGCGGCCCGCCACGCGGAGACCGCCGACGCCCGCGTCACCCCGCGCCTGCGCCGCCTGGCGACGGACCCGGCGGAGGAGGAGGACGTCCAGTCGGCGGTCCGTAGCCGCATCACACCGGAATCGGCGATGTAGCAGGGCCCCTGCGGGGGCGGGTCCGCGGTCTCGGCCGGCAGGTGCGGCCGGTGGGGGGCCCGGGCCCCGGTCGGGGGGCCTAGGCCCCCACGAACCGCACCCGTGTGCCCGGGCGGGCCTGGGCGGCGGCGTTCAGGGGAGGGCCCTCCGGGACCACCCCGACCACCGGATAGCCGCCGGTCACCGGATGGTCGGCCAGGAACAGCACCGGGAGGCCGTCCGGCGGGACCTGGACCGCCCCGAGGACCATTCCCTCGCTCGACAGCTCGCCCGCCCGGCGGCGGGCCAGCGGGGGGCCGGCCTCCGTGCGCAGGCCGATCCGGTTCGATGCCGCCGACACCCGGTAGGTCGCGGTCAGCAGCGCCCGCAGGGAGGCCACCGTGAACCAGTCGGCCCTCGGGCCCAGCCTCACCGGCAGGACGAGCTCGGCCGGCGGACCCGGCACCCGCAGGGCGTCCGCCCCGTGGACCGGATCCGGGCCCGGGGTGCCCACCGGGAGCTCCGCGCCGGCCGTCAGGACGGCCGGGCCCAGCCCGGAGAGCAGGTCCGTCGAGCGACTGCCCAGCACCGGCGGGACGCGGAACCCTCCCCGCACCGCGACGTAGCCGCGCACTCCCGACTCCGCCCGGCCCACGTCCAGCTCCGCCCCCGCACGCAGCCGGACCGGCGCACCCCAGGCCGCCGGGCGCCCGCAGACCCGTACCGCGCAGGGCGCGCCCGTCACCGCCACCGTCACCGGTGCCAGGGCGCGCAGGGCGACGCCGTCCAGGGTGGTCTCCAGGACCGCCGCGTCCGGCGGGTTGCCCAGCAGCCGGTTGGCCAGGTCGCGGGCCCCGGAATCGAGCGCGCCGGACCGGGGCACCCCGAGGTGGGCGTACCCGGGCCGGCCGAGGTCCTGGACGGTGGTCAGCGCCCCCGGGCGCAGCACCAGCAGCCCGCTCATGCGCCGACCTCCGTGAACCGGACCCGTACCCCGGGTGCGAACAGGGCCGCCGGTTCCCGTGCGGGGTCCCAGAGCACCGCGTCGGTGGAGCCGATCAGCTGCCAGCCGCCGGGGGAGGAGCGGGGGTAGACGCCCGCGTACTCGCCGGCCAGCGCGAGCGAGCCCGCCGGGACGGCCGTACGGGGCGTGGCGCGCCGGGGCGGGCGCAGGTGCGGGGGCAGCCCGGTCAGATAGCCGAAGCCGGGGGCGAACCCGCAGAAGGCCACCCGGAAGACGATGCCGCCGACCAGCCCGGGGACCTCGTCCGGCGACACCCCCCACCCGGCGGCCACCTCCGTCAGGTCCGGGCCGTCGTACCGGACGGGGACGGTGACCAGCGGCCCGTCGGTCCCCGCGAGCGGCGGGACCCGCCAGCGGGCGATCCGCCCGGCCAGCCGCACGGGGTCGCGCACCCCGTCGAGCAGCACGGTCCGGGCGGCGGGCACCACGTCCCGTACGCCCTCCAGCTCGCCCGCGTCCCGGCGGCGCAGCACCTCGGCGTGCAGCGCGGCCACGTCCGCCGCCGACTCCACCTCGATCAGCAGGGCGGAGTTCCCGACCGGCAGCACGTCGATCCTCATGCGAAGGCCTCCACCGCGACCCCGGCGCCGGCCAGGGCCTCGCGCACCCGGCGGGCCAGGTCGGCGGCGCCCGGGGTGTCGCCGTGCAGGCACAGCGAGCGGGCCGCCACCGCGACCGGGGTCCCGTCGGCGGCCGTCACCGCGCCCTCGGCGGCCATCCGGACGGCCCGGGCCACCACCGCGTCCGGGTCGTGGAGCACCGCGCCCGGCTCGCCGCGCGGGAGCAGGGTGCCGAGGGGCGTGTACGCCCGGTCGGCGAAGGCCTCCGCGACGGCGTCCAGACCGGCGTCGCGGGCGGCGGCCAGCAGCAGCGAGCCCGGCAGGCCCAGGACGGGCAGGCCCGCGGCTCCGGCCGCGAGGCGGACCCCCGCGACGACGGCGCCCGCCTGGCCCGCGTCGTGGACGGTGCGGTTGTACAGCGCGCCGTGGGGTTTCACGTACGACACCCGGGAACCGGCGGCCCGCGCGAACACCTCCAGGGCCCCGATCTGGTACGCCACCTCGTCCGCCAGTTCGCCCGGCGGCACGTCCATCGACCGGCGCCCGAAGCCGGCCAGGTCGCGGTAGGAGACCTGCGCGCCGATCCGCACGCCCCGCTCGGCGGCCAGTTCGCACACCCGGCGCATGATCGACGGATCGCCGGCGTGGAAGCCGCAGGCCACGTTCGCGCTCGTCACCACGGACAACAGGGCCTCGTCGTCGGTCAGCGTCCACCTCCCGAAGCCCTCGCCGAGGTCGGCGTTGAGGTCGATCGCGGCCGCTGAGGGTGTGATCATGGAAGCCATGCCGCGAGCGTAGAACAGCGCACCCCCGACCCTCCACGGCGCCGGGGACGATCCGGCCGAACCATGCCGTTTGGGATGTTGTCCGTGTCACCGCCTAGTCTTTCCGTCGTGACTCTCCCCGCCCCGGCGAAGACCCTTCCGTCCCCGGCGCCGGGCCCGGCCGCCGACGAGGGCCTGGCCCGGCGGCTGCGCGCCCTCGCCTGCACCGCCCCGCTCCACGACCTCGACGTCCGCAAGGCCAATCTGGCGGGCGAGTACGGGGTCTACGCGATGGCGGAGGTCGCGCTGTCCGCGATCGACCTGGTCACGCTGAACATGGACTTCGACACGGGCGCGGACGCCGAGCAGATAGTGGCCAGGCTGCTGCCGCGGGTCGCGGCCCAGGCGCCGTCCCGCCCGGCGGCCGAGCACGAGCGGGTCGCCCGCTGGGTGCTGGAGAACCTGATCAACGTCGGCAGTGTGGACCGCGGGTTCCGCGCGATCTACGGCACCTTCGGACCCGACGGCGTCTACGTCCGCCGCGACTACGACTTCAAGCTGATCGAGGAGGTGCCCGGCTACGGCGGCGCGGTGTACCTGCGCACCACGGACGAGGCGGTCAACGTCCTGGTCGGAGCACTCGACACCGATGTCACCAGCGCGCAGATCGCCGCCGAGGTCAAGCTGGAGGTGCTGATCAGCCGCGGCCGGCTCGCCGACGCCCAGCTCGCCGCCGAGCAGGCCCGCTACCGGACCGTCCAGTACGCGGAGACCCTGCGCCGCACGCTCGACGCGACGCGGCGCAACGTCCGGGCCGTCGACTGGCTCCAGGCCGTTCCCGACATGATCGCCGAGGCCCTCGACCACGTGGCCGACCGCTACCGCCACGAGAACGCGATCCTCACCAACATCCGCAAGGCCCGCGACGAGGCCGAGGACCCCGACAACAAGCGGCGCGCCGCCGAGCTGGTCGACATCGTCAAGGACTGCATCCGCCGCCACACCCAGCTCCAGTCCCGACTCCTGGACGCCGGCCCGCTGTTCCGCGCCGAGCAGGACCGGCAGGCCTTCGCGGCACCCGCGCCGCGCTCCGGGATCGACCTGTACGGCCAGCTGGTGGCCCCCCTGCTGCCCCTGCCGCTCGAACAGGCCGTCCGCGTCACCGACGCCTTCTTCGCGGCGGGCACCGGTCTGCGCACGCCCGTCTCCGTCCGCGTCGCCGACCTCGTCGAGATCCTGCTGACCCCGCCCCAGGAGCGGGAGCACCTCGGCGTGGAGATGCCGGAGCCCGACCTCATCGCCACCCCGGACGACAGCCGCTTCAGCGAGGAGCAGCTCGCCGCCGCGACCCGGCTCCTGGACCTGCCCCACGACGCCCCGCGCCGCCTGTCCGGACTCCTGGCCGAGGCCCGCCGCAGCGACCCGGACCTGCCGTACCTGGTCGCCCTGCTGGCCGTCCACGCGGCGAGTCCCGCGGTGGGGACGGCGTACCGGCAGGGCGAGGAGCGACTGCTGTTCGCCGTGGACGACGGGACCGTCCTCGACGACCCGGAGTTCGGCGGCGCCGACCTCATCGTCGGCACCGCCCTCCTGGACGCCGCCGGAATGGCCGCGGACCGCTCGGAGGCGGCATGACCCCCACCCCGACCGACCGGACCCCCCGCGCCGCCGACCCGGCCTCCGGGTCCGACCGGGACACGGCGCACGGGCCGCAGGCGATGCACGGGCCCCACGCGGCGCGTGTCGTGCATGGGCTTCACGTGGTGCGCCGGCTTCACGCGTCGCACGGGCGGCACGCGGCACACGTCGCGCACGCGCCTCACACGGCGTACGCGCCTCACGTGCCCCCCGCCGCGCCGCGGCGGCCGGCGGTGGCCGCCCGGTCCCGGTCGGGCCCGTCGCACGGGGGCCGGACCGCACCGGCCGCACCGGTTCGGAACGCCGCCACGGCCGCACCGTTGCGGCCCGCCGTCCCGGAGCCCCGTACGGGCCGGACGACCGGGCACGCAGCCACCGCACGGATCCACCACCGCACCGCCGAGGAGACCCACCCGTGAGCGACCACCACGCCGAGCACCCCGCGTGGACCGAGCCCGACGCGGCGTCGGCGCCCGTCGCGGCCGTCTCCTCCGGGGCCCTCACCCCCGCCGACGCCGCGGACGCGGCCCGGCTCGTCGCCTTCGGGCTGCAGCCCAAGCTGCTGCCCGCCCGTGACGCCGAGTACGCGGAACTGCTGCGCCGCTACCGCGAGGACCCCGGCTTCGGCCGCCTCGCCGATGCCGTCGCCACCGGACTGGGACTCGTCGTCCTGGAGGTGTCCCCGCGCGCCGGCATGGCCGTCGCCGCCGGCGAGGACTCCGTGTTCGCGGTCCGCATGGGCGACTACGCCCGCCGCACCGCCGCCGACGGCGGCGACCGCTTCCTGCACGGCCTCGCACACCTCGCCGTGGCCGCCCTCGCCTTCCCCCGTCCCGAGGACCTCGCCGACGACGGCTACATCGGCCGCATCACCGTCAACGGGGTCGACTCCTTCGTCCGGCAGACCTGCCGCCGCCTGGAGGAACGCGCCGGAGAACTCGGCGAGAACACCGACCCGGCCTCCGACGCCCCGGGCCTGGAGGCGGCCTGGCGCGTCTACACCCGCCGCAGCGCGACCGGAGCCACCAAGGACGCCCGCCGCCTCGCCGGTTCCACCACCGGCATCGTCGGCAAGGCCGCCGCGTTCCTCACCGAATCCGGCTTCCTCCAGCGCACCGGCGACGACTCCGGCGGCACCTACCGCACCACACCCCGCTACCAGCTCCAGGTCCGCGACATGGCGGGCAGCTCGGCCATGGCCGAGCTCCTGGAACTCGGCGTGGTCCCCGTCGGCGACGGTTCGCCCACCCTCCTGCCGCCGCCCGAGGGCGACGACCTGGACCTCGCCGCCGACGCCGGACTCCCCTTCCACGCCTGAGCCGCCCCCAGGCCCCACCCCGCCCTCCGTACGACCCACCAGAGACCACGAGAGTCCGCCGAAATGTACGAGCTGTCCCGGATCCGCCTCTACTCCATCGGGCCCGCCGGCGCGCGCTACGCCGACACCGTGCTCGACCTGCGCGGAGTCGGCGAACCGGTGCCCCACCCGGCGCCCGCCCAGGCGGAGTTCTTCGAGGAGGAGCCCACCGGCCCGCCCCGGCGACCCGCGCCGGCGGGCGTGCTCTTCCTGGAGAACGGCGGCGGCAAGTCCGTCCTGCTGAAGCTGATCTTCTCGGTGATGCTCCCCGGCCACCGCAACACCCTCGGCGGCGCCAGCTCCGGCGTGCTGCGCAAGTTCCTGCTCGCCGACGACTGCGGCCACGTCGCCCTGGAATGGCAGCACACCCGCACCGGCGAGTGCGTGGTCGTCGGCAAGGTCAGCGAATGGCGCGGTCGCCAGGTCTCCAACGACCCCCGCAAGTTCGCCGAGGCCTGGTACTCCTTCCGCCCCGGACCGGGCCTGAGCCTGGACAACCTCCCGGTCGCCGAGGCCACTTCGGTGCGCCCGCCCGTCGAGGGCGTCTCCGGCGCCCAGGGCCGCCGCCGCACCATGAAGGGCTTCCGCGACGCCCTCACCGAGGCCGGGAAGGCGTACCCGCACCTGGAGGTGTACTGGGAGGAGATCCACGACCGCTGGAACGAACACCTCACCGAAGTCGGCCTCGACCCCGAACTCTTCCGCTACCAGCGCGAGATGAACGCCGACGAGGGTGAGGCCGCCGGCCTCTTCGCGGTCAAGAAGGACTCCGACTTCACCGACCTGCTGCTGCGCGCCGTCACCGACACCCGCGACACCGATGGCCTCGCCGACCTCGTCCACGGCTTCGGCAACAAACTGGGCCGCCGCGCCGAGCTGATGGCCGAACGCGACTTCACCGCCGGCTCCGTCGACCTGCTCACCCGCATCGTCGAGGCCGCCGCCGCCCGCTCCCGGCTCCGCGACGTCCACGCCGGCGCCGAGCGCCGTACGCGCACCCTCGCCCGGAGGCTGTCCGCCCGCGCGACGGGGGAACGCGTCCGCGCCGCCGACCTCGCGCAGCGGGTCACCGCGGCCGCCCACGAGGTCACCGCCGCCGAGTCCGCGCGGGCCCGCAGCGCCGCAGTCTCCGCCGAACTCGCCTACCGGCACGCCTCGCTGGCCCTGACCGTCGCCGACAAGGCCGCCGCCGCCCAACGTCGAGAGCTCCTCGAAGCCCGTACCCTGCACGCCGCCTGGCAGGCCGCCGAAACCGTCCTGCGCCACCGGGCCGCCGCCGACCGCTCCACGCGCGTCGCCGCCGCCATCCTGGAGGCCGAGCGGGACGCCGCCCCGGCACTGGCCGCGCGCGCCACGGCCGCCACCGCCCTCGTACGGGCCCTGCACACCGCCGCCGAGCACGGCGAGCGGGCCGCCAACGAGGAGGAGGAGCGTTCCGCCGAGCTCCAGCGCCTCGGTGAGGGCGCCCACCGCGACGCCACGTCCGCCGCCACGTCCGCCCAGCGGGCCCGCAGCGAGGCCGAACACCTGCGGGCCCGGCTCGCCGAGGTCCAGCAGGAGACCGCCGAGGCCGTCCGGGCCGGCTGGCTCGACGACTCCGCTCCCGACGCCGACCCGGCGCGCGCCGCCCTCGCCGCCAGCGACGCCGAGAAGACCGCCGTCGCCGCCTGGGACGAGGCCCGCGAGGCCGCCCGCGGCGCGTCCGACGCCGCCCGCGAGGCCGCGGCCACGGAATCCCGCGCCGAACTGACCGCCGCCCGGGCCGCGGACGCCGCGGACGCCGCCGAGGCCGCCCACGGGGCCGAGGAACGCGCCGCCGCCTCCCTCGCCGGTTCGCCCCGCCTCGCCGAACTGCTGGGCCTGCCGGCGCACCCCGGCCCGGCCACCGTGCCGGACCCCCGCGCCTCCGAGACCACCGACGCGGGGGACGGCCCGGGCCGCCCGGCCGGCGAGGGGGCGCTCACGGTCGCCGACCTCGACCGCAACGCCGACGAGCTGCACCGCCTCCTCACCGACGGGGTGGCCGCCGCCGAACGCCACCTGTTCGAGCTGCGCACCGCGGCCGCCGACGACGCCCGCATCCTGGGCGCCCTCGGCGACGGCGGCCTGCTGCCGCCCGGACCGGACGTCCTCGCGACCGTCGAGTACCTCGGCGAACACGGCATCCCCGCGCTTCCCGGCTGGCGCTACCTCGCCCAGTCCGTGGACCCCGCCGACCACGCGGCCGTCCTCGCGGCCCGCCCCGAACTCGTCGACGGCGTCGTGATCACCGACCCCGACACGCACTCAAGGGCCCGCGAGGTCCTCACCGGCGCGGCCCTCCTGCCCCGTTCCACCGTGGCCGTCGGCACCGCCGCCGCCCTGCTGGCACCCGTCCCGCCGGCCGCCGGCCCCGCGGGCGACCCGGACGTCTTCCTGGTCCCGCCGAACCCGGCCATGCACGACGAGCACGCCGCCGACGAGGAACGCCAGGCACTCCGCGCCCGCGCCAGCGCCCGCGACACCGAGATCCGCGGGTTCGCCGCCCGCCTCTCCGGCGACCGGGAGCTCGCCGCCCGCCTCGCCTCCTGGCGCACCGGCTGCCCGCCCGGCCGGCTCGCCGAGCTCGCCGGGCAGGCGGCCGCCGCCCGGACGTTCGCCGAGGAGGCCGACGCCGAACTCGCGGAGGCCCGTACCGCCCGGGCGGAGGCCGACGAGGCCGCCGCGGACGCCACCCGCGTGCGCGACGACCGCCAGGAGAGCGCCCAGCGCGCCCGCCGCGTCGCCGACGTCCTGTCCGGCCTCGCCCACCGCCTGCGCGAGCGCGCCGGCTGGCAGGCCCGGCTGCGCGAACTCGCCGACGAGGCAGCGGAGTCCGAGGCCCGCGCCGAGGTCTGCCTGGACCGGGCCCGCGCCGCCGACGAGGACCGTCGCGCCGCCCAGCGCGCCGCCGACGACGCCCGCCGCACCGCCCGCGCGCTGCGCGCCGAACGCGCCGAGATCGCCGGCGCCCCCGAACCCCTCCCCGAGGAGGCGGAGGGCGCAGCCAAGGCCCCGCTGCCCGAGCTCCGCGAGGCCTACCGCGCCGCCTCCCGGCTCTACGAGAAGGTCGGCGTCGGCGCCGACCTGCGTGCCGAACAGGCCCGCGCCGAGAGCGACGAGAGCGGCGCGCTCGCCGAACTCGACCGGCTCACCAACAAGGTGCGCACCCGCGCCGCCCAGCTCCTCGAAGGCACCGACGGCGCCGACGGCCCCTCCCGCCAGGCCGCCGCCGCCCGCGCCGAAGCCCTCGTACAGATGCTGGAGACGCGCGCGTCCACCGCGAGCGAGCAGCTCGGCCGGCTGCGCGGCGAGGCCGAACGGCACGCCCCCGCCGAGGGCGAGGCGCACACCGAGCTCCCCGACGAACTGATCCCGGCCGACGTCGAGCAGGCGCAGGGCCTCCTGCGCACCGCCACCGCCCAGCTCGCCGCCCACAGCGCCGCGGTCGACGGAGCCCGCTCCGCCCACTCCGACCTGCTGCGCTCCCACCGCGCCGCGGAGGACGGCGCCGGCGGCTTCGACGAGACGGCCGCCCTGCTGCGGGACCTGCTGCGCGACCACACCCACCCCGACGACGAGCAGGAGCCGGTGCCCCACCCGGGCACCCTGGAGGAGGCCCGGCAGTCCGCCGCCGAGGCCCGCCGTTCCCTGCGCGCCTGCTCGGCGGACCTCTCGGCCGCCGAGGCCGCCGTCCGCGAGGCGAGCGACGTACTCGTCCGGCACGCCAACGCCAACCGCTACGAGCAGGTGCGCACCCCCGCGCGCCAGCAGATCCGTGAACTGCCCGCCTCCGCCCTGCCGGAGCACGCCGCCGCCTGGGCCACCGCCTTCGCGCCCCGGCTGCGCGTGCTGACCGACGAACTCGCCCAGCTGGAACGCAACCGCGACAGCATCGTCGACCGGCTGCGCGGCCTCGTGGAGTCGGCCCTGGCCACCCTGCGCTCGGCGCAGCGCCTGTCCCAGCTGCCCGAGGGCCTGGGGGAGTGGTCGGGCCAGGAGTTCCTGAGGATCCGCTTCGAGGAGCCCGACCAGGCCGTCCTGACCGATCGGCTCGGCGAGGTCATCGACGAGGCCACCCGGGCCGCCGTCAAGAAGAACAGCACCGCTTCCTTCGGGGAGGGCCGCCGCGACGGCATGTCCCTGCTCCTGCGCGGCGTCCAGGCGGCCCTGGAACCCAAGGGCATCGCCGTGGAGATCCTGAAGCCGGACGCGGTCCTGCGCGCCGAGCGGGTCCCGGTCGGTCAGATGGGCGACGTGTTCTCCGGCGGACAGCTCCTGACCGCCGCCATCGCCCTCTACTGCACGATGGCCGCGCTGCGCAGCAACGACCGGGGCCGCGACAAGCACCGCCACGCGGGCACGCTCTTCCTCGACAACCCGATCGGGCGCGCCAACGCGACCTACCTGCTGGAGCTCCAGCGGGCCGTCTCCGACGCCCTCGGAGTCCAGCTGCTGTACACCACGGGTCTCTTCGACACCACGGCCCTCGCCGAGTTCCCGCTGGTCATCCGGCTGCGCAACGATGCCGACCTGAGGGCGGGCCTGAAGTACATCAGCGTCGAGGAACACCTGCGCCCGGGACTGCCCCAGCAGTCACCGGACGGGGAGACGATCCACGGGGAGATCACGGCGACCCGCATGTTCCGCCGCGGCGCCTCCGCCTGAGACCCCCGCGCCTCCTCCTGAGACCCCCGCGAGCGCGGCGGAGCCCCGGTGCGGGCTCCGCCGCGCACCGGGGCACGATCCCCGCCGCCCTACCGCGGACGCGCGACCCGCACCGGGCCCCGGCCCTCGCCCCAGCTCCGGCCCGGTGAGGCGGCGCTGCTCGGCGCGGACACCACCCCGTGCCGCTGGTGCCACATCTGCCGGGTGATCCACACGTCCAGCACGCCCCAGGTGGCCACGACGGTCCCGGCGACGCCGCAGATCACCATCGGGAAGGCCAGCCAGGAGCCCGTCAGCGCGAGGAAGAACGTGATCGTGGCCTCGGTCAGGGTGACCGCCACTATCAGCACCGCCCGGACCGCGGAGGCCCGGACGGGATCGGGCATCCGGGGGCGCCGCGCGGGTTCCTCCACCCACAGGCCGCGTCCGGGCGCGTCGGTCGTCGCGCCGTCCTCTTCGTACATCCTCATGGTCCGCCCACTCCCCACCGCGCGGTCTGCCAAGCCTGCTCCCACGCCTGCCCGCCACACCCGCGCCCACACGTCTGTCTGACGTACGGGGTCGCCAGGAGATTCCCGCATCCCGGACACGGTCGTCGCCGCCCATCCACCCGGAACGAAGAATTCCAGCCATCCGTCGTGTGAAGGGAACCGACACCCCATGGAGTGTCATCTGCCACAAATCGGGCCTGACTTGACCGGAAGTATCGGATAACTGGTGATCTTTGCAAGGAGGTCAGGCCGAAAACGTCCGGACATGCCTTCGGGGCGGCTCCCTGTCAGTAGTAGGCTCACGCCGTTTAAATGACGGAACACCGACCCCCGAAAAGCGGGTTGAGCTGGGGGAGGCTGGGGAGGCCATGCGCTTTCGCGGGAAATCCATCCGCCGGAAGATCGTGGCGTTGCTCCTGGTGCCGCTCGTCTCCCTGACCGCCCTCTGGGGCTTCGCGACGGTCATCACCGGCCGGCAGGCCGTGCAACTGCTCGACGTCGCCTACGTGATCGAGAAGGTCGGCTACCCCGCCGAGGACGTCGCACGGGTCCTCCAGAAGGAGCGCCGGCAGAGCCTCGTCGTCATCGGCGACCCCCGCGCGTCCACCGCCACGACCGAACTCACCAAGAGCCGGGCGGCCACCGACGCGATGTTCCGCCGCCTCGCCGAGAACGCCGCGGACCCCGAGGTGACCGACGAACTCGCCCCCCGGTCCGCCGAGCGACTGCGCTCGATCCTCGACGCCTTCCACGGCATCTCGGCGCTGCGCAACTCCGTCGACCGCAACGCCCTCGACCCGGGCCAGGCACTGGAGCTGTACAGCCGGCTCGTCGACCCCTGCTACGCCTTCCTGATGAACCTCCACGCCCTGGAGGACGTGGAAATGGACAAGCAGGGCCGCGCCCTCGTCGGCATCACCCGCGCCCGCGAGGCCCTCTCCCGCGAGGACGCGGTCATCGCCTCCGCCCTCGCGGCCGGCCGGGTCACCGCCGAGGACGTCCGTCGGGTGTCCGGCTTCGCCGCGAACCGCACCCTGCTGTACGAGTCCAACCTCGCGATCCTCCCGGCCGAGGACCGCGGCCTCTTCGAGCAGTACTGGCAGGGCCCCGAGACCAAGGCCCTGCGTGACGTGGAGGAACGGTTCATCGTCGGGGGCGCCGTCAAGCCCCCGCGCACCGTCACCGCCGCCCAGTGGGACGAGGCCTCCGGCAAGGTCCTCGACGACCTCGCCCGGATGGGCACCGCGGCGGGCGACCGCTACCAGGAGCGCGTCGAACCGGTCGCGATGGGCGTCCTGGTCCAGGCCGCCGTCGCCGGTGTCCTCGGGTTCATCGCCCTGGCCGTCTCCCTCGTCCTGTCCGTCCGCATCGGCCGCGACCTGATCCGCGACCTGTCCCGGCTCCGCAAGGACGCCCACGAGGCGTCCGGCGTCCGCCTGCCCGGCGTCATGCGCCGCCTGGCGGCCGGCGAGACCGTCGACGTGGAGACCGAGGCGCCCCGGCTGGAGTTCGAGAAGGACGAGGTCGGCCAGGTGGCCCTCGCCCTCAACTCGCTCCAGCGGGCCGCCGTCGAAGCCGCCGTCAAGCAGGCCGAACTGCGCCGAGGCGTCTCCGAGGTGTTCGTGAACCTGGCCCGCCGCAACCAGGTCCTCCTGCACCGCCAGCTGACCCTCCTCGACACCATGGAACGGCGCACCGAGGACACCGACGAACTCGCCGACCTGTTCCGCCTCGACCACATGACCACCCGCATGCGCCGCCACGCCGAGGGCCTGGTGATCCTCTCCGGCGCCGCACCCTCCCGCCAGTGGCGCAAGCCCGTGCAGCTGATGGACGTCGTCCGGGCCGCCGTGGCCGAGGTCGAGGACTACGAGCGCATCGAGGTGCGCCGCCTGCCGCGCCTCGGCATCGAGGGTCCGGCCGTCGCCGACGCCACCCACCTCATCGCGGAACTCCTGGAGAACGCCACCGTGTTCTCACCCCCGCACACCGCCGTCCAGGTCCACGGCGAGCGGGTGGCCAACGGCTTCACCCTGGAGATCCACGACCGCGGCCTCGGCATGAACCCCGAGGCCCTCCTCGACGCGAACCTCCGGCTCGCCGAGACCCCCGAGTTCGAGCTTTCCGACACCGACCGCCTGGGCCTGTTCGTGGTCAGCCGGCTGGCCCGCCGCCACGGTGTGAAGGTCGTCCTCCAGCCCAGCCCGTACGGGGGCACCACCGCGGTGGTCTTCCTCCCGGCCGAACTCCTCACCGAGGCCCCCGACACCAACGGCACCGGCATCCGCCTCAACGGCCTCGGGGGAGTGGGCGGCGGAAAGACCGCCAAGGGCGTCAAGGGCGGCCCCGTCGGCAAGGGCCCCCGCCGTCCGGCGCCCCTGGCCGTCGACCGGGCCGTGCCGCCCCACCCGCTGCCCGCCGGCGTGCTCAACGGCCCGGTCGAGCTGGAGGGCCCGCTCGGCGTCCTCGGCCTGGAGGCACTCGACGGCCCGGGCGCCGCCGACGACCTCGCCGCGGCCGGCGCCCGCCCGCCCATGGCCACCCTCGACGACGAGACCCCGCCCGGCGGCATCCCCCGCAGCGCCCTGCTCGGCCTGCGCTCGGCCGACCGGCCGCACGGCGACCGGCACCCGGAGCGCGGCTCCGCCTGGAAGGGCGACCGGATCGGTGACCGCAGCGCCGACCGGCACCGCGACCGCGGCGACGGCCCCTATCCGGAGGCCGACGGCGGCCGCAACCGCTCGCGGGGCGCCGCCGCGGAGCGGGCGGTACCGGCCTCGACCGGCCCGGTCCGCATGGAGCGCACCCGCCCCGACACCGCCCGCCCCGACGGAACCGTCCCCCTGCCCCGCCGCCGGCCCACCCCGACCCTCGTCGCCGAGCACGGCCGCCGCGTGGAACCCCGTGCGGTACGCGCGGATCCGGCCGCCGGAACCGGCGCCGGACCCGAGGCCGGCCGTACGCAGCCCGCCGCGGACCCCGGCGGCCTGCCCCGCCGGGTCCGCCAGGCCAACCTGGCGCCCCAGCTCAGGAACGGACCCGGAGCCGCCGCCGCCGAGGCCACCACCGACCAGGTGATCGACCGCGACGCGGAAGACGTACGCACCCGCATGTCCGCCCTCCAACGGGGCTGGACCGCGGGCCGCAACCAGCACGCGCAGCAGCAGTCCGAGACCGGGACAGGCACCCCCGCCGCCACCGGTCCCGCGCACGAGAACGAAGGGGACGGTCGATGACCGCACCGCAGACCGGAAACGACAGCAGGGGCCGCGGCCCGCTCAACTGGCTCCTCGACGAGCTCGTCGACAAGGTGGCCAGCATCCGCAAGGCGGTCGTCCTCTCCGGGGACGGCCTGCCGACGGGCAGTTCCAAGGACCTCACCCGGGAGGACAGCGAGCACCTGGCCGCTGTCGCGTCCGGTTTCCACAGCCTCGCCAAGGGCGTCGGCCGGCACTTCGACTCCGGCCGGGTCCGCCAGACCGTCGTCGAACTCGACGAGGCCTTCCTGTTCGTGATGGCCGCCGGCGACGGCAGCTGCCTGGCCGTCCTGGCCGACTCCGAATCCGACGTCGGTCAGGTCGCCTACGAGATGACCCTCATGGTGAAGCGCGTCGGCGACCACCTGGCGACCGCCCCGCGCACCGGACTGCCAGCCGGAGGGTGAGTCGGACCGGATGAGCGATTCAGGACAGGACCACCCCACCGACGCCCTGAGCACCCCGGGGAACCCCGACGCTCCGTCCGAGCCCGGCCATCCCCACTGGTTCGACGACGACGCGGGTCCCGTCGTACGTCCCTACGCCATGACCAGGGGTCGGACCAGCCACTCCGGCCGGCACCGGCTCGACCTGATCGCGCTCGTCATCGCCGAACCGGCGGCCGACGATCCGATCTGGGACCAGACCCTGGCCCCGGAACACGCCCACATCCTCGGGCTGTGCCGGGAACGCCCCCAGTCGGTCGCGGAACTCGCCGCGGACCTCGACCTCGCCATCGGCGTGGTCCGGGTCCTCATCGGGGACCTCGTCGACGAAGAACTGGTCCACGTGACCCGGCCGGTCCCACCGGCCGAACTCCCCGACGAATCCATACTGCGTGAGGTGATCAATGGCCTTCGGGCGCTCTAGCCGCACCGGCGCGATGCACGCCGTGTCGCCGGTCGAGCCGCTGACCCTGAAGATCCTGGTCGCGGGCGGTTTCGGGGTGGGGAAAACCACCCTGGTGGGTGCGGTGAGCGAAATCCGACCCCTGCGCACGGAGGAACGCCTCTCCGAGCCGGGCGTCGGCATCGACGACACGCAAGGGGTGGAGGGCAAGAGCACCACCACCGTGGCCATGGACTTCGGCCGCATCACCCTGCGCGAGGACCTCGTGCTCTACCTCTTCGGCACGCCCGGACAGGACCGCTTCTGGTTCCTGTGGGACGAGCTGGCGCACGGCTCGCTCGGCGCCGTGGTCCTCGCCGACACCCGCCGGCTCGCCGACTGCTTCGCGGCGATCGACTACTTCGAACGGCGCGGCATTCCCTTCGTCGTCGCGGTCAACTGCTTCGACGGCGCCGCCCGCCACCCGGTGGTCACCGTCCGCGACGCGCTCGACCTCGACCCGGGAGTGCCGGTGCTGCTCTGCGACGCCCGCGACCGGGAGTCCGTCAAGGACGTCCTGGTCGGAGTCGTGGAACACGCCATGTCCCTCGCCCGGGAACGCCGACGCGGCCTGACGGCGCGAGCCTGACGGGGGAGTCCGACGGGGGAGTCCGACGGAGGAGTCCGACGACCGGGGCGCCCCGGCGGGCGCCCGACATGGAGGCGGCCCGTACCCCCGCCGACTGGGGTACGGACCGCAGCTCTCATGGGGGGATCGAGGAGGTCCCGGTCGCGGCGCGGGACCGTGGGGAGAGTGTGAACCCGCCATCCGGGGTCGTCAAGCGTTCCGACAACACACCCTGTTCACGGACCGCCCCGCGCCTCACCGCACGGCCACGACCGCCGAACCGTGGCCGAACAACCCCTGGTTCGCGGTGACCCCGACCCGCGCCCCCGGCACCTGCCGCGCCCCGGCCGTCCCCCGCAACTGCCACGTCAGCTCGCACACCTGGGCGATGGCCTGGGCCGGCACCGCCTCCCCGAAGGAGGCCAAACCCCCGCTCGCGTTGACCGGGACCCGCCCGCCGAGCGCCGTCACCCCGTCGCGCACGAGCTTGGCCCCCTCGCCCTCACCGCACAGCCCGATGTCCTCGTACCACTGCAACTCCAGCGCGGTGGAGAGGTCGTACACCTCGGCGAGCGACAGGTCGCCGGGGCCGATCCCCGCCTCCTCGTAGGCGGCCCGTGCGATCGACGCCCGGAAGGACTCCCCGGACGGCGAAACGGCGACCGTGGAGTCGGTGGCGATGTCGGGCAGGTCCAGCACCGTACGCGGATACGTGGGCGTCACCGTGGAGACGGCCCGGATCCGCACCGGCTCCGCGACCCCCCGCGCCCGGGCGAACTCCATGCTGCTCAACACCAGGGCCGCGCCCCCGTCCGAGGTCGCGCAGATGTCGAGCAGCCGCAGCGGATCGGCCACCACCGCCGAGGCCGCCACCTCCTCGACGGTCACCTCCTTGCGGTAGCGGGCGTTCGGGTTGAGCGCCCCCGCCGCCGCGTTCTTCACCTTGACCAACGCGAAGTCCTCGCCGGTGTCCCCGTACAGGGCCATCCGCCGGCGGGCGTACAGCCCGAAGTACGCCGGGTTCGTGGCGCCCAGCAGCCGGAACCGCAGCCAGTCCGGATCGTCCGGCCGCTCGCCGCCCGCCGGGGCGAAGAACCCCTTGGGCGCGGCATCGGCGCCCACCACGAGCACCACGTCCGCCAGCCCCGCGAGGATCTGGGCGCGGGCCGCCCCGATCGCCTGCGCCCCGGAGGCGCAGGCCGCGTACACGCTGGTCACCCGGGCGCCCTGCCAGCCGAGGGCCTGTGCGAAGGTGGCGCCGGCGACGTAGCCCGGGTAGCCGGAGCGGACCGTGTCGGCGCCGACGATCGACCGGACGTCCGTCCACTCCAGGCCCGCGTCGGCGAGCGCCGCGACGGCGGCCGCCCGCCCGTACTCGACGAAGCTGCGGCCCCACTTGCCCCACGGGTGCATGCCGGCCCCGAGGACGGCGACGTCGGCGCTCACGCGTCCCCTCCCACGGGCCTGAACCGCCAGGTGGTGCGCACGCCCTCGGCGTCCTCGTCCAGTACGCCGACCACGACCTCCACCTCCGTGCCGACCGCCAGATCGGCGACCCCCACACCGGGCGCGGCCTGCCCCAGCACGACCATCCCCTCGGCCTCCAACTCCACCGCGACCAGGGTGTACGGCTCCCAGGGCACGTCGGGGTCGGACACGTACGGTGCGGGTGGCCGGTAGCGCCCGTCCGTGCAGGACCAGACCCGGCCCCGGGGGGACAGCGGCACCTCGACGAGCTCGCCGTCCCCCGCGCAGTGCGGATTGCGGCAGTACGCGTCCTCGCGCGGGAAGAACACGGCGGCGCAGGCCGAACAGCGGGTGCCGAGCAGGCGGAAGCCGCCGTCCGGACCGTCCTCGGTGAACCACCCGTTCACGACGGGCGTGCGTGTGCGTTCCAAGGCCCCTCCCCGATATGATTTCTGACGGATCGTCAGAAGTCTGTCACGGGAGGCCGTCCCTGGCACGGGTTCTCGGCGAGCCACTTCCGGGCGATCACGCCCAGTTCCGCGTCCCGACCGGCCAGCATCATCCGGATCATCTGCGCGTCCCCGCGCAGCGACCACACCGGATGACCGAAGGTCGCCGGATTGTTCCCCTCGATCAGGAAGTGCGCCGGCCAGGCGGTCCCGTACCCGATCAGGGGGAGCGCGGCGAGGTAGCGCCCGCGACCCCGAGCCACCCCGTAGACGCTCAGCGCGAGCCCGGTGAGCGTGCCGGTGAGATGGACCCAGCGGGTGGCGGCGCGGGAGTGCATCGCGACGTAGTACGGCCAGAATTCCTCGTACGAGCTGAAAGTCATGCGGGCACGGTACTCACGGGCGGACCGTGGCGACAGCGACCGGGAAATCGAAGTACGTGTCCGGATGCGGCTCGGGCCGGTACGTGAAGTGCCACCACTCCTCCGGCAGGTTCACGAACCCCTGCGCCCCCAGCACCCCCTTCAACATCCCCCGGTTCTCCCGCACGGTCCCCGACACCCGCGGATCGTCGGTGTGCGACAGGGAGTCGAAGAAGTCGAACGCGGTCCCCATGTCCAACTCCCGCCGCGCCGGCAGCCGCACCACCGTCACGTCGACCGTGCTCCCGCGGCTGTGCCCCGACCGCGCGGCGATGTACCCCTCCGGGATCAGCCGCGACTTGTCCACCCCCGGATGGAACTCGGCCTTCGTGGACTGGTCCGCCGCGTCCCCGGCCCAGCGCACGAACCGGTCCACCGCCCGCTGCGGCCGGTAGCAGTCGAACACCTTCAGCGAGTACCCCGACCGCAACAACTCCCGCTGCGCCCGCCGCAACGCCTCGGCGGCCGGCCGGGCGAGCAGGCACACGGGCTCCTCGTACCCGTCCACCACCGCACCCGTGAAGTTCCGCGCACCGGCGTACCGGATGTCCTCGACGACGCTCGGATCGATGTCCCGCAACGCCACGAACCCGGCGAGCCGCGCCACGGAACCCGACGCCCCCGACGCCCCGGCAGCGTGCACCGCACCGACCGGGCCCGACGCCCCGGCAGCGTGCACCGTACCGCCCGGGCCCGCCGCACCGGCAGCGTGCACCGCCCCGATCGCGTCCGCCGGCACCACGAGGACCGCCCGCGCCACCAACACCGCCGCCACCACCCGCACCGCAGCAACCCACCGCATCCTCATGCCCCTTGGCATACCATCGCCGCATGCCGGAACACCTGAGGGACTCGCACTGCTCCACCTGCGGAGCCCCGTTCGACACGTCAGACTGGCCCCGCAAGTGCGCAGGCTGCGGAACGACCACCTACCGCAACCCGCTCCCGGTGGCCATCGTCCTCCTCCCCGTCGAGGACGAGTCCGGGACCGGCCTCGTGGTCATCACCCGCACCATCGAACCGGCCCTCGGCGGCGTCGCCCTGCCCGGCGGGTTCGTGGACTTCGGCGAGGACTGGCGCGAGGCGGTCGCCCGCGAACTCCGCGAGGAGACCGGCATCGAGGCCCCGGCCTCCGACGTCGCGCTCGCCGACGTGATGTCCTCCCCGCACGGCCACCTGCTGGTGTTCGGCCTCCTGCCGCCGCGCCCCGTCGCCGCACTCCCGCCGTCCGCCCCGACCGACGAGACGACCGGGTGGCACGTCCTGCGCACCCCCTCGGAACTGGCGTTCCCCCTCCACACCCGCGCGACCGCCAACTGGTTCGCCGGCCAATACACCTGACCGGCCGCAACCCGCCCGAGCGGCAGAGCAGGACCCTGCCGTGCCCACCACCCGGACCGCGAGCCCGCCGCCCCCTCCACCCCGGCAGCCCGCGGCACGAACCCTGACCCGCCCTCCGCCCGGGCTGCATGAGGCGGGGGAGCCGAGGTTCGCGCGGTCCCGGCCGCCCGGGGCGTGAACGCCCTTGCCCGGCCTCTGCGCTCCGGCCGTACGGGCGCATCCCCTTCGCCCGGGGCCGGGGAGTCCGGGGTGCCCTCCGCCCCGGGCCGGATGGGGCACGGGAGGCCGGCGCGCCCGTACGGCCGGTGGCACGGGCGGGAGCCTGCCGTCCCCTCTGCCCCTTGCCGGGAGCCGGGCGGTTTCTCCGCCCCGGCCGCTCCGGGTGGGAGCGGCCTTGCCTGCTTCTTTCGCTCCGGCTCCACGGGTACACCTCCGTTGCCCGGCTCGCTCGGGGCGGGAGTCCGGGCGATTCCTCCGTTCCGGCCGCCCGGAGCACGGGGAGTCGGGAGTCTCCACCGCCTTGGCCGCACGGGGCGGGAGCCTGCGGTCTCGCCCGCCCCAGCCGCCCAAGGCATGGGAGCCTGCTGTCCCCACCGCCTCGGCCGTCCCGCGAGGGAACGGCCTGCGACGCGCACAGAGCGGGGGAGCCCTCCTGAGTCCGCCCGACCCCGCGTGCGGCGGTCCACCGCAGCCCCGGCGGCGCGCGCGTGTCCGCCTCCGGGACCGCAACAGCCCCGGGGCCGTTGCGGTCCGCATCCCCGACCGCGCAGCCCGCCCGACCCCTACCGCCGGCCCCGCGCCTGCCCGATCCGCCCGGCCGCCCGCCGACCCGCGCCGACCCGTACCGCACCGCCGGATCCGAGCGGGACCGCCTAGAACCGCAGTTCCGTCAGTGCCCCCGCCAGCGTCACCACCCCGACCACCGTCCCCGCCGCCACCGCACCCCCGCGCCACACCGCGCCCGTCGCCACCGGCCAGGACCGTAGGAACGCCCCCACGAGCAGCGGCAGCACGGCGGCCGCCGCCGTCCACGCCCACACCGCACCGAACCCCGGCCCCGCACCGGCGGCCCCGCCCGCCCAGGACCCCAGACCCCAGCACACCGGCACGGCCACCGCCGCCGACGCCGGGGCGAGCAGCACGCCGACGACGACCGGCTCCGGCCCGCCGCCGCGCCCTGCGCCCCACCTCCCCAGCGCGGCCACCGGCCGCACCAGCAGCAGCCCGTGCAGGAACCCGGCCCCGCCCGCAGCCGCCGCCTCCACGGCCGGCTCCAGCAGGGACCCGGCCGTGAACCCGGCGGGGTCCCCGAGCACCAGCAGCAGCGCCCACACCGTCAGCCCCTGCCAGGCACCGACGGCCTCGGCTCCCGCAGCCGCGTCCCACCCCGGCCACCCCACCCGCGGCCACCCCGCCCGCCGCCACCGTCGACCCACCGGCCCCACCACCCTCACCGGGCTCGTCCAGACCATCGCCGGCCTCCTTCCCGCCCCTGTCCCGTCCCCGGTCCGCGCCCCGTTCGAACCACCGTGGCGCGTCCCCCTGAAGTCCCGCCACAGCGCGGCCACAGCCCCGAACCCAGCAATCCCCCCACCCACCTCACAGGCCGCGTACCGTCACGTCCCGCACGAGCCCGCCCGCCTCGTCCTCCACCACCACCGACTCCCCGGCCCACCGCACCGCGTACCGCTCCACCGTGCCCGCCCCGAAGCCCGGCCCCGCGTCCCGGATCACCACCCCGCCCCCCGTCCGCCCCCGCGCCGGCGCCCACGCCTCCAGCACCACCGACCCGTCCGCACCCCGTACCGGCAGGACCGACCCCGCCCGCGCCAGCACCGGCACCCGGCCCGGCGGAGCATCCAGCAGCACCTGCCCCGGTCCCTCGTACGCCGCCCCCGTCACCGTGTCGTACCAGCGCCCCCGCGGCAGCCGGACCGCCCGCCGGTCCGCCCCGCACTCCAGCACCGGCGCCACCAACAACGCGTCCCCCAGCAGGAACGCGTCCTCGCAGTCGCGCAGCACCCGGTCCTCCGGGTTCCCCCACCACAGCGGCCGCACGTACGGAGCCCCCGTCCGGCGCGCCAGGTGCGCCAGCGTCACGAAGTACGGCCGCAGCCGCTCCCGTTCCGCCAGCACCTCCGCGGCCGCCTCCGCCACCTCCGGACCGAACTCCCACGGCTCCCGCCGCCCCGCCCAGAGCGCCGAATGCGTACGGAACAGCGGCAGGTACGACCCCAGTTGGAACCACCGCAGGTACAACTCCGGCGACGGCGAACCCCCGAAGCCCCCGACATCGGGACCCGAGTACGGCACCCCGCACAGCCCGAGCCCCAACACCAGCGCCAGCGAAGCCCGCAGCCCCTCCCAACTGCTCTCCACGTCCCCGGACCAAGAGCCCCCGTACCGCTGCATCCCCGCCCAACCCGACCGCGAGAACAGGAACGGCCGCTCGTCCGGCCGCAGCCGCACCAGCCCCTCCCAGCCGGCCCGCGCCATCCCCAGCGCGTACACGTTGTGCCCGGACCGGTGGTCCCCGCCCGCCCCGTCCATCGCGTGCCGGGCCGACCTCGGCAACGTCGCGTCCCCCCACGGCGCGAAGGAGACCGGCTCGTTCATGTCGTGCCAGAAACCCGAGAACCCCTGCGCGAGCCGCTCCTCGTACAGCCCGCCCCACCACCGGCGCACCTCCGGATCCGTGAAGTCCGGGTACGCGCACTCACCCGGCCACACCTCGCCCCGGACCTCCTCGCCCCGCGCGTCCCGCACGAACGCCCCCCGCGCCCCCACCGCGAGTCCCGACGCGTGCACGGCGTCCCCCGCCTTCACCGCCGGATCCACGATCGACACCAGCCGCACCCCCTGTGCCGCCAGCTCCCCGGCCAGACCCGGAAGGTCGGGGAACGCCTCCCGGTCCACCGTGAACACCCGGTGCGCGTCGTAGTGGTCGATGTCCAGGTGCACCGCCGACAACGCCAACCCGCGCTCCCGGTACCCCGCCACCACCCGCCGCACCTCGGCCGCGCTCCCGAACCCCCACCGCGCGTGCTGGTACCCCAACGCCCACTCGGGCGGCACCGCCGCCGCTCCCGTCAGCCCCGACCACCCCTGGAGCACCCGCGCCGGGGTCCCCGTCAGCACCCAGCACCGGGCCGGCCCGCCCTCCAGCCGCAGCTCGCTCGTCCCGGGCCGGTCCACGCCGGAACCCGCGCCCTCCTCGCCCTCCCGCAACACCATCCGCCCGTCCCACGAGTTGTCGTAGAACGCCAGGTGCGTGCCCACGTCCGCGACCACCACCTGGACGGGCATCGTGACGTACAGCGGGTCGTCGCCCGGCCCGAAGCCGCCCCGCGGATCCGTGTTCCACAACCGGTACGTCCCGTCGCGCAGCCGGGGCCCCGACGCCCGCCCGCCCAGCCCGAAGAACCGGGCGTCCGCCGACACCTCCGACCGCTGGAGCCTGCGCGGCCCCTCGGCGCCCCCACCCCCGCTCCCTCCCGCGCCGCCCGCCTCCGCGCCGCCCGGCCCGTCGCCCCCGACCCCTCCCGGCCCGTCGTCCTCCCGCCCGCCCGGGTCGACCTCCCCGCGCCCGCCCGGCCCCACCGGGTCCCACCAGCGCGGCGGCAACTCCCGCCGCAGCACCGCCCCGCCCGGGGTCCGCACCTCCAGCGCCCCGTGCCGGGACACCGCCACCGTCACCCGCTCCGACACCACCCGCCAGCCGCCCCCGGTGTCCGGCTCCAGCACCGCCCGGGGATCGGGTTCGGGCCCACCGCCCACCACCGCGTACGACGGCCCCGGCTCCGCCCCGTCCCAGCCCCAGAACACCGCCCCGCCCACGGTCACCCGTACCAGCAGCTCGGACCGCGCGAACCGCAGCACGCCCCCGCCCGGCAGCGCCCGCGTCCCCACCAGCAGCCCCGGCACCCGCGCCCGCTCCGCACCCCGCCGCGGCAGGGCCACCGCGTCGGCCCGGCGGTGGCGCAGGGCCGCGCGCCAGGAGCGCCGCCCGCGCGCCGTACCGATCTCTTTCACCGCACGCACCAGATCACTACCGTCCATGCGGATCACCCTGCCACCGGCCCCGGTCCGAGCGGGCGGCGTTCAGCTGCCGTTCACCCGCGACGGGGACCGACCCCGACCGCACAGGACAGCTCTGGTGCGTATGTCGATCACATGGCATCGTCCCTGTGAGCCGTCGCGCGAACACCCACGCCGCGGTGGCACCGTACGCACACGAAGCGCGAGCCACAGACTTGACCGGGAGCCGACCCATGACCTCAGCCACCCAGCCGGAACCCCTCTGGTCCCCGGCCCCCGACCGGATCGCGAAGGCCCGGATCACCGCCTTCCAGGCCTGGGCGGCCGAACGGTTCGGCGCCCCAACCGACGGCGGCTACCCCGCCCTGCACCGTTGGTCCGTCGACGAGCTCGACGTCTTCTGGCAGGCCGTCGCCGAATGGTTCGACGTACGGTTCACCACCCCCTACGAGCAGGTCCTCGCCGACCGCTCCATGCCGGGCGCCCGATGGTTCACCGGATCCACCCTCAACTACGCCGAGCACGCCCTGCGCGCCGCCGAGGACCCCGCCCGCGCCGCGGACCCGGCCCTGCTCTCCGTGGACGAGACCCACGAGGCCGTCCCCCTCACCTGGGCCGAGCTCCGCCGCCAGGTCGGATCCCTCGCCGCCGAACTGCGCGCCCTCGGAGTCCGCCCCGGCGACCGCGTCAGCGGCTACCTCCCCAACATCCCCGAAGCGGTCGTCGCCTTCCTCGCCACCGCCGCGGTCGGCGGGGTCTGGACCTCCTGCGCCCCCGACTTCGGCGCCCGCAGCGTCCTCGACCGCTTCCAGCAGGTCGAACCCGTCGTGCTCTTCACCGTCGACGGCTACCGCTACGGCGGCAAGCAGCACGACCGCCGCGACACCGTCGCCGAACTGCGCGCCGAACTCCCCTCCCTGCGCGCCGTCGTCCACATCCCCCTGCTCGGCACGCCGGCCCCCGACTCCACCCTCGCCTGGGCCGACCTCACCTCGGGCGACGCCGAACCCGTCTTCGAGCCCGTCCCCTTCGACCACCCGCTGTGGATCCTCTACTCCTCCGGCACGACCGGCGCCCCCAAGGCCATCGTCCAGTCCCAGGGCGGGATCCTCCTCGAACACCTCAAGCAGCTGGGCCTGCACTGCGACCTCGGCCCCGAGGACCGCTTCTTCTGGTACACCTCCACCGGCTGGATGATGTGGAACTTCCTCGTCTCCGGCCTGCTCACGGGAACCACCGTCGTCCTCTACGACGGCAGCCCCGGCTTCCCCGACACCGGCGCCCAGTGGCGGATCGCCGAACGCACCCGGGCCACCCTGTACGGCACCTCCGCCGCCTACGTCATGGCCTGCAAGAAGGCCGAGGTGCACCCCGCCCGGGACTTCGACCTCTCCGCCGTCAAGTGCGTCGCCACCACCGGCTCGCCCCTGCCGCCCGACGGGTTCCGCTGGCTCCACGACGAGGTGGCCGAGGACCTGTGGATCGCCTCCGTCAGCGGCGGCACCGACGTCTGCAGCTGCTTCGCGGGCGCCGTCCCCACCCTGCCCGTCCACATCGGCGAACTCCAGGCCGCCTGCCTGGGCACCGACCTCCAGGCCTGGGACCCCTCCGGCAAGCCCGTCACCGGGGAGGTCGGCGAGCTCGTAGTCGCGGGCCCCATGCCGTCCATGCCGATCCACTTCTGGAACGACCCCGACGGCAGCCGCTACCGCGACAGCTACTTCGAGATGTTCCCCGGCGTCTGGCGCCACGGGGACTGGATCACCCTCACCGACCACGGATCGGTCGTCATCCACGGCCGCTCCGACTCCACCCTGAACCGGCAGGGCGTCCGCATGGGCTCCGCGGACATCTACGAAGCTGTCGAACGCCTCCCCGAGATCAAGGAATCCCTGGTCATCGGCCTGGAAGAGCCGAACGGCGGCTACTGGATGCCGCTCTTCGTCCACCTCGCGCCCGGAGCCACCCTCGACGAGGCCCTGCGGAAGAAGATCGCCACCACCATCCGTGAGCAACTCTCCCCGCGCCACGTGCCCGACGAGATCATCGAGGTCCCCGCCGTCCCCCACACCCTCACCGGCAAGCGCATCGAGGTCCCCGTCAAGCGCCTCCTCCAGGGCACCCCCCTCGCCAAGGCCGTCAACCCGGGTTCCGTCGACCGCCCCGAGCTCCTCGCCTTCTACGAGGACCTCGCCCGCACCCGCGGCTGACCGGAGCCCGATGTCAGTGCCCGTGATTACGCTGAGTGAGCATTCGTCACGCCACTCAGGGGGAAACCATGTCGGGCACGCACCACACCGGACCATCGGACACCACATCGGGCGCCACACCGGACACCACGTCGGGCACTCCGCCCCGCAAACGGATCTCCCGCCGCCGCAGCCTGCGCCGCGAGGTCCCCAGCACCGTCGGCCTCCTCGCCGACGCCGGGGACTTCGCGGCCATGCGGCGGTACCGCAGCTTCGACTTCGACCACCATGACGACTACGGCGACTACCTCCGACAGGTCGAAGCGCTCCTGAAGTCACTCGCCGCCCAGGGCATCCACACCACCGTCGCCCTCTTCGACCCCGAGGAGTACGCCGACTACTGCGCCGAGCACGCACTCGACCCCGACACCGCACGGACCCGTACCCGCTTCACCGCCGAACTCGCCGGCGGCGGACCGGCCCTGCCGTACACCGGCCAACCCGTCGAGGAACTCGTACCCCTCCTCGTGGACGAGGCCGTCCGGCAGGCGACCTGGGAGTGCGCCACCATGCTGCTCACCGGCATCGGCACCTGCGCGGACTGCGGCCAGGACATCGGGCAGGCCTCGTTCGAACGGGCCGCCGGCATCGTCGACCGCCTCCTCACCGGCGCCGGACCGGGCCACCACCACCTCGTCTGCAGCGTCCCCACCGAACAGGAACAGCTCGTCGTCGTGCTGCACGCGGAGATCCCCGGCGACCCACCGGGCCCGATCCGGACGCAGGCCCGCGACAGCCTGGACTTCGTGACCGTACTCGCCGCCGGACTGGCCCTCGGCGGCGCCGGGGGACTCGTGCTCCGCAGCACCACCGACGGCTTCCGCGACCGCGTCCACGGCTGGCGCCTCGACCGGGGCCGCCTCGTCGCCCTCACGGCGGCCGCCGTCTTCGACGCCTACTGCACGGACGCCGACACGGGCGAGCCCGTAGCCCCCGAACCGGGCGTCGAGTACTGCCCGGGCTACGAGGCCGACGTACCGGGCCCCCACCACTGAACGGCCGAGGGGCCCTCGCCACCGGCGAAGGCCCCTCGACTCCGATCCAACCGTCCGGCTACTCCCCGGACAGCACCGCCTGGGCGGCCACACGGGCCTCCTCGGCACTGTCCGCGGCCCGCGCGGCGGCCGCGGCACGCTCGCACTGCGCCAGCGTGTACTTGGCCAGCGTCGCCCGCACGTACGGAATGGACGCGGCGCCCATCGAAAGGGAGGTGACACCCAGACCGGTCAGCACACAGGCCAGCAGCGGGTCGGCGGCGGCCTCGCCACAGACACCACAGCTCTTGCCCTCGGCCTTCGCGGCGTCCGCGGACATCGCGATCAGGTCGAGCAGCGCGGGCTGCCAGGGGTCCTGGAGCCGCGAGACGGCGCCGACCTGACGGTCGGCGGCGAAGGCGTACTGCGCGAGGTCGTTCGTGCCCAGCGACAGGAACTCGACCTCCTGCAGGATCGAACGCGCCCGGAGCGCGGCGGAGGGGATCTCCACCATCGCGCCGAACTTCGCCCGCAGACCGGCCTCGCGGCACGCGTCCGCGAACGCCTTGGCGTCGGTCCGGTCGGCCACCATCGGCGCCATGACCTCAAGGTAGACCGGCAGCCCCTCGGCGGCCTTGGCCAGCGCGGTGAGCTGCGTGCGCAGCACGTCCGGGTGGTCGAGCAGCGCCCGCAGCCCGCGGACACCGAGCGCCGGGTTCGGCTCGTCGGCCGGGGTCAGGAAGTCCAGCGGCTTGTCGGCGCCGGCGTCCAGGACGCGCACGACGACCCGACCCTCGGGGAAGGCTTCGAGCACCTTGCGGTAGGACTCGATCTGTTTCTCCTCGGACGGCGCCTTCTTGCTGTCGTCCAGGAACAGGAACTCGGTGCGGAACAGACCCACACCCTCGGCCCCGGCCTCGACGGCCGCCGGCACGTCACCCGGGCCGCCGACGTTGGCGAGCAGCGGCACCTTGTGACCGTCGGAGGTCGCACCCGGACCGGACGAGGCGGCGAGAGCCGCCTTGCGCTCGGCGGCCGACGCCTCCAGCTCGGCCCGCTTCTCGGCGGTCGGGTCCACGAACAGGTCACCCGTGCTGCCGTCCACGGCGATCAGGGTGCCCTCGGCGATCTCACCGGCACCCGGCAGCGCCACGATGGCCGGCACGCCGAGCGCCCGCGCGAGGATCGCGCTGTGGCTGGTCGGCCCGCCCTCCTCGGTCACGAAGCCCAGGACCAGAGCCGGGTCCAGCAGCGCGGTGTCCGCGGGCGCCAGGTCCCGGGCGATCAGCACGTAAGGCTCGTCGCTGTCCGGAACGCCCGGCATCGGCACGCCCAGAAGACGCGCGACGATCCGGTTGCGCACGTCGTCCAGGTCGGCGACCCGGCCCGCCATGTACTCGCCGGCCCCGGCCAGCAGGACGCGGTAGGCGGCGAACGCGTCGTAGATGCCGCGCTCGGCGGTGCTGCCGACGGCGATCCGCCGGTCCACGTCAGCCATCAGCTCGGGGTCCGTGGCGATCATCGCCTGGGCCTCCAGCACGTGCTGTGCCTCGCCACCGGCCAGCTGACCGCGTGCGATCAGGTCCGCCGAAACAGCCTCCACGGCCTGACGGGCGCGCCCCTGTTCGCGCTCCGCCTCGTCCGCGGTGATCTGCCTGGCCGGCGGTTCGAGGACCGCCGTGCCCATGTGCCGGACCTCGCCGATCGCCACACCGTGGCTCACGCCGACGCCTCGCAGCGTTGTCTCCATTTCACCGTCTCCGATTGAGCGGCGGCCCCAGCCGCCGCGATGGATGTCCGACCCGCCGTGCAGGGGACGCTTACCGCCAGCTGAAGAGCGCGTCGTCGGCCTTCACGTCGCCGGACTCGACGACGTCGGAGAGGGAGTCGGCAGTCGCCTCAAGAGCCACGACGGGACAGATCGGCGACTTGCCGGCCTGCTCGACGGCGGCCGGATTCCAACGGATGACGCCCTGGCCGCGCGTCACGGTGTCGCCCTTGTTCACGAGCAGCTCGAAGCCCTCGCCGTTGAGCTGGACGGTGTCGATGCCGAGGTGCGTGAGCACACCGTGGCCCTCGCCGTCGACGACCACGTACGCGTGCGGGTGCAAGGAGACGACCACACCGTCTACGGGGGACACCGCCTCCGAGGGCTCGCGCACGGGATCAATGGCCGTGCCCGGTCCCACCATCGCGCCGGAGAACACCGGATCGGGCACTGCCGCGAGTCCGATGGCGGTCCCGGCAAGTGGGGACGTCACGCTGGTCATGGGGGCCTCCCAGGGGTGGGGCTTCATCGTGTCGCCGTCACTACCTGTCGCGAACGGCATACTCTTCAGAAGGATATGTCAAGGGCTGTACCGGTTCGCCCGATGTTGGTCCTGACTCGGACGGACCTTTGGCAGGGAGACTAGTGGACTAGACCGGTGGACTAGACCATACGCGTGAAACGATTTGCCTGTGCAGGGGCAGCCCTGTACTGTCGTGACTCCCGCCAGGACGTGCCGCGTGAACATCTCGCGAACATCCGATGGACGGGATTCCCCCTCAGCAGCAAAGATCCAGAACTCCCTGTTCTTCCGTGCGCCCATTCGGCAAAACGGAGAGTGGTCGGAGAGACGGAAAAGCGCTGATAGAGTCGGAACCGCCGGAAAGGAAAAGCGCGAAAGCGCAGGACCTGGAAAGCACCGAGGAAATCGGGCCCGAGAGAGTCTGATAGAGTCGGAAACGCAAGAACACA
>NZ_JBHVPG010000028.1:0-114081 GCF_042887545.1 Streptomyces sp. NPDC057939 | reverse complement strand
CCCGCGGCCGTCTCCGCACGTCGCGCTCAGGCGGTGGTGCGCCCGGCGGTGTCCGGGGCGGCCGGCGTCGGGTCCGTGGCCGGCACATCCAGGCGGGCGACGCGCAGCCAGCCGGCCGCCGCCTTCGCGGCGGAGCCCAGGGCCAGGCCCCAGGCGGCCCCCGCCACGCCCCACAGGGCGTACCCGCCGAGCAGCAGGGCCACCGACAGCAGGGAGAAGACCACTTGCAGGGACAGGGTGGCCTTCGGGTTGAGGACGCGCAGGGTCAGCAGCGCGCAGGTGCCGAGACCCATGACGCCGTACTGCGCTCCCGTCGCCGGGAGCAGGGCGGACGCGGCGGCCCAGGTGTCGCCGAGCAGGTGGCGGCCCAACCGGTCGGGCAGCGCGTACAGGACCGCCGCCCATCCCGCGCCGAGCACCGCGAGTGCGGCGCCCATCAGGGCCGTCAGCCGGACGACGCCGCGCTTGCCGCGGGCGCGGCCGACCACGGGGGGGCCGAAGGCGTTCGCCGAGTTGAACAGCACGTTCAGCGGCCCGAAGAGGGTGGTGGCACCGCGCAGGGCGCCGACGGCCAGAGGGGTGGCGAAGACGCCGAGCCCGAGGACCGCGAGCTGGCTGGAGCCGTTGCCCACGGCGAACTCCACCACGAACCGTTGCCCCAGGTGCCCGCGGCGCAGGTAGGGACGCAGGTCACCGCGCACCCCGCGCACGAAGGGCCGCAGCAGCCACAGGCCGAGCGCCAGCGCCGGGAGCGCGGAGAGCCCCCACACGAGCACCAGCCGTGCCGGGGACGCGCCCGACGGCTGCACTGCCAGCGCGGCGACGACGCAGACCAGCCGCAGCGTGTCGGCGGCCAGGGCCCGTTCGGGCACCCGCAGGGCGGAGAAGCAGTAGCGCAGCCCGTCCTGGACGAGGACCAGGGGCAGTACGGCGCCCAGCGCGAGGAAGGCCGCGCCGGCGGCGCCGGGCAGGGCCGGGCCCACCGCGGCGAGGACCAGTCCGGCCGCCGCCGAGGCGGCGGCCGTGAACAGGACCGAGGAACGGCAGACCGCGCCGAGGCGCTCGCCCTTCTCCAGGACGACGGTCTGCCCGACGTAGGCCATGTTCAGCCCGAGGAGCACGCTGAAGGCCACGTACACCATCGAGAAGTCCGCGAAGCCGGACGCCGAGGACAGCCGGGCGGCCAGCACCAGCACCAGGATGTTCGTGGCGCTGGAGGCGGCCTGGTCCAGGACCGAGGAGACCGCGGCGAGGCCCCGCCGGCTCACCGCCGGCCCGTGCGCACCGTGCGCAGGGCGACGGTGTCGGTGCCGTCGCCCGGGATGTGCTGCTCGGGTTCGGCGGGCTCACGGGTGAGGGGCTGCGGCGCGGACTTCGCCGGCGCGGGGGGCGCGGTCGCCGGGGCGGGCGCGCCCTTCCCCTTGGCCTTGCCTCGGCCGCGCTTCTCGGTCGGCAGCGGGGTGTGCAGTACGGCGCCCAGCACCGTTCCGCCGGCGCCGCTGATGAGCTCACGGATCCGGGACAGGTCGGTGCGGTGCACGGCGCGCGGGTCGCAGACCACCAGCACTCCGTCGACGCGGTCGACGAGCGCGAGGGCGTCGGCGTACGAGAGCACGGGCGGGGCGAGCACCACGACGGTCGAGTTGGGGGAGTCGGCCTCGGAGATCAGCCGGGTGGCGCGCGGGGAGGTCAGCGCGCGCGGCACGTTGCGGACCTGCTCGCCCGGGATCAGGTCGAAGGCGCCCGATTCCCCGGCGTCCACGACGAGCTGCCGTCCGTCGGGCCAGTCGGACTCGCCGTGCCCGCCGGCGGAGGGACCGCCCGGCATCTGGCTCCATCGGGGCCGGCCGCCGGCGTCGGTGGGCAGCTGGCTGGCCAGCACCGGGGTGCGCAGGTCGGCCTCGATGAGCAGGACGTCCTTGCCGGTCTCCGCGAAGGAGGCGGCCAGGTTCACGGCCACCGCGGCGGCGGTCTCGCTGCTGCCGCGCGGGGCGACGACGAGGAGTCGACGCCGGTCGGCGAAGCGCGAGTCGTAGGCGAGCCGGAACGCCACCGATCGGTACTCCTCGGCGAGCCTCGGGTCGGCCTCACCGGCCGCGAGGAGCGGCCCGCCGCCCGTCTTGTCCCGGGGCAGGGAACCCAGTACGGGCGCCCGCAGGGCCCGCGAGACGTCACCCTCGGAACGCGGCGCCGGGTCGAAGACGAGCCGGACCCAGGCGGCGAGCAGGCCGAGGGCCAGGCCCACGGCCGCGCCCAGCGCGAGCGACATGAAGATGCCGGGGCCGTCGGGGCCGGTCGGCGCCGTCGCCGCGCTGGTGACCCGGCCCGGGGTCATGTCCAGGGCCTCCAGCTTGGTGATCTTGCCGTTGTAGCCGCCGACCTCGCTCTGCAGGTCGGTCTTGGAGGAGGTCGCGGCGTCGCGCGCGGCGCCCGCGGGCATCCGGGCGATCTCCTTGGAGAGCTCGTCGAGCTGCTTGGCGACCGGGTCGCGCTGTTCCTTGTAGCCCTTGACCATCTTGTCGCGGGTGGCGTCGAGGGCTTCCTGCCGCTTGAGCAGGTAGGCCTGCGTCATCGCGTTGGCGCGGCGGGCGGCCTCCTTGGGGGAGGACGCGGTGTAGGTGAAGCGGAGCACCATGGTCTGCGGCGGGTTGGTCACCTGGAGGCCGCTGCGCAGGGACGCGAAGTCCTGGTCGGGAATCTTGAGGCTCTTCTTGGCCGCCTCGGCGATGGAGCTGGAGAGCGCGACCTGGCGCTCGGAGCCGATGTTGATCGCCTTGTCGGGCGCGAGGCTCGGGTTGAACGGGTCGTCGGTCGGGGCGCGCAGCACCACGTCGGCGGTCGCCACGTAGGTGTCGGCGGTGGATATGCCGAGGTAGACGCCGCCCAGCAGGCCGATGCCCACGCCGGCGCCGATGAGTCGGCGGTAGCGCAGGAGCTGCTTGAACTGGTCCCTGAGGAGATCGGGTTCGTCCTCGGCCGGGGCCGCTGCTGGGCGGTTCGTCTCGATCACGGCTGGGTGCCCCCAAGTGCTTCGTCTATCAGTGCGTCGATGCGGGCGAGGCCCGCTTCCCGGCTCAGGTGGGCCGCCACGTGGACGGGCCCGGCAGCGCCCAGCGCGTCCGCGCCCTCGGGGTCCTCCGCCAGAGCCCGTACGGCCTTCAACAGCGCGTCGGGATCCTCCGGCGGTACGAGCACCCCTGCGCCCGAACGTGCCACTTCCTGGGCGGTTCCGCCCCCCGCCGCGACGGAGGCGACGACGGGCCGGCCGGCCTGGAAGTAGGAGGTGAGTTTGGACGGAACGCTCATGTCCAGCACGGCCGCGTGCTGCGTGACCGCGAGCACGTCCGCCGCGGCGAGAATATCGGGGAACTCGCCGTCAGCGGCAGGGGGGATGATGTCGAGATTCGGAACGTCCGCCGCGAGGGTGGCCAGGGCCGCTCGCTGACTGCCGTCGCCCATCAGGACGAAGCGGACGGACGGGTCCCGTCGGGCGGCGCCGACGAGGACCTCCAGCCCCTGCTTCAGGCCCATGTTCCCGGAGTGCAGGACCACCGTCTGGCCGGGCGCCCAGCCCAGGTGACGGCGGGTCTCTCCGCGCGGCTTGGTGGGCTGCGGTACGTGCGACCAGTTGGGTACGAGGCGGATCCGCTTCGGGTCCACGCCCATGCCGACGACCCGGTCCACGAAGGTCTCGTGGATCACGCCGACCAGGGTGGCCCGCTTCAGGGCGTACGCCTCGGCGCGCCCCGCGATCGCCGCGGCCTTGTCGCCGCCGCTGATCCCGCTCTGCGCCGCAGCGGCCCCCATCAGGTCCTGGACGACGGGGACGTACGGAACCTTCCAGCGGGCCGCCAGCCGCGCGGCGAGGACGCCGCCGGCCAGACTGGGCATCTGCGCGAGGACCGCGTCCGGCTTCGGCATCCGGGGCGGGGCCACGGCGCCGTGCAGCAGAATCGATCCTTCAAAAAGGGCGCGCTTCACGGCGGTCTGCCGCTGGGGCACGGTGTGCGCACGCCGGTGCACGGTGACACCCGCGCGCCCCTCCGTGCGCCGGAGCGCCCCCTTGTACTCCGGCTCGACCGACCACGCCGGGTAGTGCGGCATGCCCGCCAGGACGTGGGTCTCGTGGCCGATACTCGCCCAGTGCTCCGCGATCTGGGTGGCGTACGGGCCTATGCCCGCGTGCTCGGGGGCGTAGTTGGTGGAAACCAGCAGCAGGCGCCGGTGACCGGAATTGGACACTGAACGTCCCCTTCTCCCCTGGATGATGCGCACGTCACCCTATTCGTTCACCGACAGGGTGCGGAACGTGCACGCTATTGTCTGCTAATCCGCCACACCCGGGGGTGTGGCCGCTGGGGGGTAATTGATGATGGAGCACGATATGTCCGAGCCTGGGCCGTCCGCGCGCAGACCGTACCGGGTCGGGTACGCGCCCGGCGCCTACGACCTGTTCCATATCGGACATCTGAACATCCTTCGGCACGCCCGGAGTCAGTGCGACTACCTGGTGGCCGGAGTGGTCTCCGACGAGATGGCCGAACTCGCCAAGGGCCGTCGACCGATGATTCCCCTGGTCGAACGGCTGGAGATCGTCCGCAGCGTCAAGTACGTCGACGCGGCCTTCGTCGAGACGGTCCCGGACAAGGTGGAGACCTGGAAGCAGGTCCGCTTCGACGTGATCTTCAAGGGTGACGACTGGCGGGGCACGCCCAAGGGCGACCGGCTGGAGAAGGACTTCGCCGCCCACGGGGTCGACGTCGTCTACTTCCCCTACACCGTCCACACGTCCAGCACCCAGCTGCGCCGGGCCCTGGACGCCCTGGCCCAGCCCCTCGCGGGGCCGGAGGCGCTCACCGCCGAACGGCGCTGAGCTCCCGGAACCACTTGGTCAGGAACGCCAGCAGGAACAGGACGGCGACCACGCCGAGTGCCGCGTACGCCCAGCGGAACAGCGTGCCGCCGCCGAGCAGCAGGAACACCAGGCAGAACACCCCGTAGTCCACGGGCAGCAACGCCACCGCGCGCAGGGTCGACGGCGCGGCGGCGGGGCTGCCCGGGGCCGGCTTGGGCTTGAGCTTCTCGGTCAGCAGCCCGCCGAAGAAGGTGACGATCGCGGCGAACTGGAATCCGAGCGGCACCAGCAGCCAGCCCTCCGATTCCGTCCCGTAGGCCTCGGGGAAGCGGTGGAAGGCGATCAGCACGCAGGTGTGCAGCGCCGTCAGCTTCGCGCAGTCCACGACGTGGTCGAGCCACTCGCCGGCCGCGCTGCCGCCGCCGCGCAGCCGGGCCAGCTGCCCGTCGGCGGAGTCGAAGGCGAAGCCGACCGCGAGGGCCGCCCACACGGCGATACCCAGCCCCCAGGAGGGTGCGACCAGCGCCACGGCCGCCACGGCGGCGAAGCTGAAGGCGGCGCTGATCAGCGTCACCTGGTTGGGAGTGAGGCCCAGCGCGTACGATCCGGCGGCCAGGTACCGCCCGGCGGGCCGGTTCACGAAACGGGAGTAGAGGGACACCCCCTTCGCCGACTTCTGCGCCCCGCGCAGCTCCAGCAGCGCGGTCCCGACTCTCGCCATGCGTACCCCTGAACCCTTCGATGGCACACGTGCGCGAAGCACGCGTGTTCGTATGAAGGCCACATCATCGCAGGGCGAGCGAAGGCTTCCGCTCCGGATCCGCCCTTACGTCCGGAAGCAGTAGTACGGACAGGTTCGCGGCGGCCACGAGCACCGCCGCGACCAGCAGCGGATCCGTGGTTCCGGTGGCGGCGGCGAGCGGCGCCGCCACCGCCAGACCGAGCGGCCGGGCCGCGAAGGAGATCAGGGAGTCGAAGGAGCCGACCCGCCCCAGGGCCTCGGTCGGCACCCGTCGCTGGATCTCCGTCTCCCACAGCGGACTCAGCAGCCCGACGCCGCCCATGCCGGCGAAGTACGCGACCGCGCACACCGCCACGGGCAGCCGGAACGCGAAGGCGGCCAGGGCCGGGGCGATGGCCGCCGAGGCCACCGCGACCCACACCAGCGGCCGGCGCACGGGCAGTCGACCGGCCGCCCAGGCGCCCGCGAGCAGGCCGGCCGTACCGGCCTGGGCGACGATCACCCAGGAGGCCTCGCCGCCCAGGGACTCCACGGCGATCAGCGGGCCGAGGGTCAGCAGTACCCCGGCGGTCAGGTGCCAGACGCCGTGCGCCATGACGTTGGCCAGAAACCACGGGTGCCGACGGGTCTCCGCCCAGCCGGCGCGCAGCTCGGTCGCGAACCCGGGCCGTACCCCGGCGCGTTCCCCGGCCGGGATCCGCAGCCCGCCCAGGGTGAGGGCGGAGGCCGCGAACAGGACGCCGGTCACCAGCGAGGACCAGCCCGCCCCGGCGGTCAGCATCAGCGCGCCCGCGGCGGCCGGCCCCGCGATGGCGGCGAGACCCTGGGCCACCATCAGCCGGGAGTTGGCGCGCAGCCGGCCGGGGCCGGCGACGACGGCCGCGACGAGGGTCCGCGCGGAGGGGGTGCCGAAGGCGACGGCGGCGCCGGTCACCGCCGCCAGTGCCGCCAGCTCGGGTATCCGTACGGGGCCGGACAGCAGGAGCGCCCCCGTGGCCAGCTGGGCGGCGGCCCGCACCAGGTCGGCGGCGAGCACGACCCGCCGGGCGGGGAACCGGTCGGCCGCCACCCCCGCGACGGGCAGCAGGAGCAGCATCGGCAGCATCTCGGCGGCGAGGACCAGTCCCAGGTCGCCGGCCGAACCGGTGCGCATCACCGCGAGGGTGAGCGTGGTGGGGATCAGCGCCGTGGCGAAGGCGGCGCACGTGCGGCCCGCGAGGAGCCGCAGGAGGGTCGGGGTCATGTCGCGAAGATTATTTCGCCGGCGAAGAATTCACCAGCGAAATGTTTTCGCCCGGGGGTGGGGACGAGGCCGCCGCGGCCCGGGTCATAATGCCGACATGGGCACAGAGACGGGCGCGACCCCGGCACCGCACGGGACCACTGACCCCGCCCTCCGCCCGGGCTCCGACCGGTCGGAGCCGGCGGCCCCCGCGGACGACTCCGTCGACCGCCACATCGCGCGCTGGAGCGGCAAGGTCCCCTTCGACGTGCCCACCGAGGCCGTCATCACGCGGATCCAACTGCTCGCCAAGCACGTCGCGCACGGCAAGGAACGGGCCCTCGCCGAGACCGGGCTCCAGTCCTTCGAGTTCGAGACGATGCACCGCCTCGCCTCCCGCGGCGCCCCCTGGCGGGCCCCCTCCTCCGAACTCGCCGCCGAACTGCTCCTTTCGCCGGCCGGCATGACCGGACGCCTCGACACCCTGGAGAAGTCGGGCCTGGTCCGGCGCCTGCGCGCGGCCGCGGACCGCCGCCGGGTCGACGTCGAGCTCACCGGTGAGGGGCACCGGCGCTGGACCGACGCCATGCGCTGGCGCGGCATCGCCGAGGCGCGGATGATCGAACCCCTCGACGACGCCGACCGCGCCGCGCTCGCCGCCCTCCTCAAGCGGATGCTGATCCAGGTCGAGACCCGCTGACCGCGGCCGCTGCGTTCCCGGCTCCGTCGCACCCCGCCACTGATCGGGCGTCAGGACCGGAGCCGGGGCCGGGGTAGCAGCCGGGGTCGTGCCCCCACCCCGCCCCGGCCCGGCCCCCGTCACGTCAGCACGCGCAGCAGCATCACCGACCGGGCCGGCACGGTGAGGGTCTCCCCGCCGCGGTGCCGGGTCGAGGGCGGCGCGGCCTGCGACTCCCGCGAGGTGTCCAGCACCAGCTCGTACACCTCCGCCCACGGCGCCCCCGGCAGCAGCCACTCCACCGGCCGGTCACCGGCGTGCAGCAGGGCCAGGAAACTGTCGTCCGTCACCTGGCGGCCCCGCTCGTCGCGGCCCGGGATGTCCCGCCCCGACAGGTACAGCCCCACCGCGGCGGCCGGCGCGTACCAGTCCCGCTCCGTCATCTCCGCGCCCCGCGGGGTGAACCAGGCCAGGTCGCGCAGCCCGTCGGCGCCCTGCGCCCGGCCGGAGAAGAAGGCCCTGCGCCGCAGCACCGGATGGGCCTGGCGCAGCGAGATCAGCCGCCGGGTCAGGGCGAACAGCTCGTTCCAGGAGGGGTCCTCCAGCAGCGACCAGTCCACCCAGCCCGTCTCGTTGTCCTGGCAGTAGGCGTTGTTGTTGCCGCCCTGGGTCCGACCGAACTCATCGCCCGCGACCAGCATCGGCACCCCGGTCGACAGCAGCAGCGTGGTGAGCAGGTTGCGCAGCTGGCGCCGGCGCAGCGACCCGATCCGCTCGTCGTCGCTCTCGCCCTCCGCCCCGCAGTTCCACGACCGGTTGTCGTTGGTGCCGTCGCGCCCCTCCTCCCCGTTCGCCTCGTTGTGCTTGCGCTCGTAGGTCACCAGGTCCCGCAGGGTGAAGCCGTCGTGCGCCGTCACGAAGTTCACCGAGGCGTACGGCCGCCGCCCGCCCCACGCGTACAGGTCGCTGGAGCCCGACAGCCGGTACCCGAGGTCGCGGACGTCGGGCAGCGCGCCCCGCCAGAAGTCCCGGACGGCATCGCGGTAGCGGTCGTTCCACTCCGTCCACAGCGGGGGGAACGCCCCCACCTGGTAGCCGCCCGAGCCCACGTCCCACGGCTCCGCGATCAGCTTCACCCGGCGCAGCACCGGGTCCTGTGCGATCACCGCGAGGAACGGCGACAGCATGTCCACGTCGTGCATGGACCGGGCCAGCGCCGCCGCCAGGTCGAAGCGGAAGCCGTCCACCCCCATTTCGGTGACCCAATAGCGCAGCGAGTCCGTGATCAGGCGCAGCACGTGCGGACGCCCGGCGTGCAGGGTGTTCCCGCAGCCCGTGTAGTCGGAGTACCGGCGCTGGTCGGACTGGAGCCGGTAGTAGCCCCGGTTGTCGATCCCGCGCAGCGACAGGGTCGGGCCCAGCTCGCCGGCCTCCGCCGTGTGGTTGTAGACCACGTCGAGGATGACCTCGATCCCCGCCGCGTGCAGGGCGCGCACCATCCGCTTGAACTCGCCGACCTGCTGACCGGTCGTCCCGCTGGACGAGTAGCCGGCGTGCGGGGCGAAGTAGCCGACCGAGTTGTAGCCCCAGTAGTTGCGCAGCCCCCGGCGCAGCAGGTGGTCCTCGTGGGCGAACTGGTGCACGGGCAGCAGCTCGACCGCCGTCACGCCGAGCTTCGAGAGGTGTTCGATCGCCGCCGGATGGGCGAGGCCGGCGTAGGTGCCGCGCAGTTCCTCGGGAACACCCGGATGGCGCATCGTGAAGCCGCGCACGTGCAGCTCGTAGATCACCGAGTCGGCCCAGGGGGTCTTCGGCCGGACGTCGTCCGCCCAGTCGTCGTCATCGTGGACGACCACCCCCTTCGGGACGAACGGAGCCGAGTCCCGGTCGTCGCGCACGGTGTCCGCGATGTACTGCTGCGGCCAGTCCCGGACGTGCCCGTACACCTCCGGCGGGAGCGTGAAGTCCCCGTCGACGGCCCGCGCGTAGGGGTCCAGGAGCAGCTTGGCCGGATTGTGGCGGGCTCCCGTCCACGGGTCCCAGCGGCCGTGCACCCGGAACCCGTACCGCTGTCCGGGCCGCACGCCGGGCAGGAACCCGTGCCAGATCTCGTGCGTGAGCTCGGTCAGGGAGCAGCGGGTCTCGGTGCCGGCCTCGTCGAACAGACAGACCTCCACCGCCTCCGCGCCCTGCGCCCACAGGGCGAAGTTGGTACCGGCGACCCCGCCGGGGCCGGCGTGGTGGCGGGCCCCGAGGGGGTGCGAGGACCCGGGCCACACGGGCGGCCCCGGGCGCGCTGACGCCCGCAACACCCTCGTGTGCACCAGCTCCCGCGTGTTCACCGCGTTCGCGGTGCCCTCGGCGGCATCCACCGCCTCTTGTTCGGCTGCGCTAGACAATGCCCGCCTCCACGGCTCCTGGGTACCGATGGGGGCAGGGGATCACGGCCCCGGCGTCCCGGCCTGGGCCCGCCCCCGTCTGGTGCCTTCACACTGTTCTGCCCTGACTGTTCTGCCCGGAACGTGCCCCGCCCTCACGTTTCCCCCGGAGGGGGCCGGTCGTTGGACCCTTCGTGACTCTTTTGACGAGGCGGGCAGGGGCGGGGTGGGCCGCGCTGGCGGCATGTGCGGTCCTGCTGGGTGGGCTGACGGGATGCACCGAGGACGGCAAGTCCCCGGTGGAGGTGCAGTTGCCCGGCAGACCCAAGCCGCCGGCCGAGGCCATCCGGATCACCCCCGACGACAACGCGAAGGGGGTCCCGGCCGAGGGCCCGCTCAGGGTGACCGTCCCCGAGGGGCGCCTGGAGCGGGTCGTGGTCACCAAGGTCGAGGACGCCCAGGAGGAGAAGGTCCCCGGCAGCATCGCCGCCGACGGCCTCAGCTGGAGCCCCGACCCGAAGGCCGGACGCCTCTCGCTCGCCGCCAAGTACACCGTGGACGCGGTCGCCCTCGACGGCCACAACCGCCGCCAGGCCCGCCACACCACCTTCACCACCTACGTCCCCGAGGAACGTTTCATCGGCTACTTCAAGCCCGAGAACCGTTCCACCGTCGGCACCGGCATGATCGTCTCGTTCAAGTTCAGCCGGGCCATCAAGGAACGCACGGACGTGGAACGGGCCATCACCGTCACCTCGAACCCGCCCGTCGAGGTCGCCGGCCACTGGTTCGGCAACGAACGCCTCGACTTCCGGCCCAAGGAGTACTGGAAGCCCGGCACCGAGGTGACCGTCAGGATGGACCTGCGCGACGTCGAGGGCGCCCCCGGCTCCTACGGCATCCAGGAGAAGACGGTCCGCTTCACGGTCGGCCGCTCCCAGACCACCGTGGTGGACGCCGAGGCGCACACCATGCAGGTCCGCCGGGACGGGCAGCTGCTCTCCACGATCCCGATCACCGCGGGGGCCCCCGAGAACACCACCTACAACGGGAAGATGGTGGTGATGGAGATGTTCGACGTCACCCGCATGAACGGCGCCACCGTCGGCTTCACCAGTGAGGACGGCAAGGGCGAGTACGACATCCCGGACGTCCCGCACGCCATGCGGCTCACCAACTCCGGCACCTTCCTCCACGGGAACTACTGGGCCAGCCCGGACACCTTCGGCTCAACCAACGTCAGCCACGGCTGCGTGGGCCTGCGCGACGACAAGGGCGGGGGCTCCGACACCCCGGCCGGCTGGTTCTTCGACCGCACGCTGGTCGGGGACGTGGTGGAGGTCGTGAACTCCCAGGACAAGACGGTGTCCCCGAGCAACGGCCTGGGCGGCTGGAACATGTCCTGGGCCGACTGGGTCGCCGGATCCTCCCTCACCTGACGGCCCCGGCCACCGGCCCCCGACCCGCGGTCACCGGCCGCGGGCCGGCCACCCGTCCGGACGCAGCAACCGAGTGATTGTCGGACCGGAATGCCGTAGTCGCCGGTGTCGTCCGTCCGCCGCGCCGAAGCCCGCCCGCAGCCTGACAGGGCCCACAGCGCGGAGACGGACGGAGCGTCATGTCAGCAAGGAACTGGACCCTCGGGTTGGCGATCGGGGCCGCACTGGCCACCGTCGCTCCCACGGCACTCGCCGCGGGTCCCGGCGCACTCCCGCCGGCGGCCGGCGCGCTGCGCGCCCCCCTGCCCGGCGGGCTCGGCCCCTGCGTACCGGGGAGCTGCCCGAGCCCGTTCCCGCAGATCGGCAGCGACGGCACCATCAAGGGCCGCGACAACGCCGTCAACATCTTCGCCGGCGGCGAGTTCCGCGTCCGCGGGTCCGCCTCGGAGGCCGAGGGCCGGCTCGTCGTCCTCGGCGGTTTCGACCAGGACAAGCAGGCCGGCGGGGACAGCCGCTACAACGTCGGCATCGTCGGGGCCGGCTCGCTCGTCCCGCCGCCCGACGGCGCCGACTTCCTCACCACCGGCGCCGACGTCGCCGTCGCAGCGGGGGAGACCCTGATCGCCGACCGGGGCGTCGTCCGGTACGCGGGCGCCCTCACCGGAGCCGGCGCCGTCACCGGCACCACGACCCGCGACCCGGCCGCCGTCGCCCCGTACGCGGGCCTGCGCGAGCGCCTCGCCGCTGCCTCCCAGTGCTACGCCAAGGTCGACGGCAGTCCGCGCCCGCCGACGGGCACCGCCGTCAACAGCGGCTTCGAGACGCTGTTCACCGGTGACAACCGGTCCCCGCTCCAGGTCTTCAACGTGCAGGCCGACCTGGTCAGCGGCACGGGCGGCGCCCAGGGCATCCGTTTCACGCAGATCCCGGCCGGGGCGACCATCCTGGTCAACGTCCTCGGCACCGGCACGACCACCATCAACACCTACAGCGGGACCCTCGTCGATTCGGGTTCCCCGGACCTGAACACCTACCGCGAGCGGCTGCTGTGGAACTTCCCGGACGCCACGACGGTGAACCTGACCGGCAGCGGCCAGTTCCAGGGCAGCTTCCTGATCGGCAACCGGGCCTCCGAGACCACCGTCACCCTGCCCGGCATCAACGGCCGCTTCTTCACCACGGGCTCCGTCACCCACGGCAGCGCCACGGTCGGGGGCGGCGGCCAGGAGTTCCACGCCTACCCCTTCACCGGCGACCTCCCCGACTGCGGGACGACGCCCCCGGTGACCGGTGAGGTCGCCGTCACCAAGGTGGACGAGGCGGGCAACGGACTCGCGGGCGCCCGCTTCGAGCTGTGGCACGAGACCAACGACCGGACCGGTCTCCAGCCGGACGGCGACACCCCGGACACGAAGGTGTCCGACTGCACCACCCCCGCGGACGGTCAGTGCTCCAGGGCGAACCTGATGCCGGGGACGTACTACTGGCGGGAGACGGCCGCTCCGGCCGGCTACGACCTCCCCGCGAACCCCGTCTTCCCGCTGACCCTGACGCCGGAGGACGCCGCCAACGGGCGCACGGCCCGCGCGCGGGCCGTCAACACCCGCACCACGGTCCCGGTGACCGGCTCCGTCTCCGTCCTCAAGCGGGACGAGGAGGGCGAGCCGCTGGCCGGCGCCGTGTTCGAGCTGTGGCGCGAGACCAACAACGTCCCGGGTCTGCAGATCGCCGGTCCGGGAGCCGACACCCGGATCACCGAATGCGTCACGCCGGCGGGCGGCGTCTGCGCTCGCGAGGGCGCCGAACTCGGCACCTACTACTGGCGCGAGACCGCGGCCCCGGCCGGGTACGTCCTGCCCGTCGACAACGTCTTCCCGCTGACGCTGACCCGGGAGAACGCCTCGGGCGGCGTCCAGTACCAGGTCGACAACGAGCGCAGCACCACGCCGGACAACGCGAAGGTCGTCCTCTGGAAGTCCGACAAGGACACCGGAGCCGCCCTGCCGGGCGCCCGCTTCGAGCTGTGGCGCGAGACCAACGACCGGCCCGGGCTGCAGACCGGCGGCCAGGACCCGGACGAGCGGCTCGACACGGTCTGCGTCACCGACGCGGAGGGCACCTGCACGGTCGAGCTGCCCATCGGCGAGACGTACTACTGGCGGGAGACCGCCGTACCGCCCGGCTACGAGACCTCCCGCGACCCGGTGACGGCCTTCGACCTGGACGAGGACGACGTCGCGGAGGGCATCGTCCTCAACGTGACCAACAGCAAGAAGGAGCGGCACAGCGGCTCGATCCGGGTCCTGAAGAAGGACGCGAAGACGAAGCGGCCGCTGCGCGGAGCGGTGTTCGAGGTGTGGAAGGAGACCAACAACACCAGGGGCCTGCAGACCCGCGGCATCAACCCCGACCGGAAGACCGGGCCGGGCTGCGCCACCGACCGCAACGGGGTCTGTGACTTCGACCGGCTTTCCGAGGGCTGGTACTACCTGGTGGAGACGGACGTCCCCGAGGGCTACGTGCTGCCCCGCGACCGGGTCACCGGCCCGCTGAAGCTGGACGCCACGACCCCGGGCTCACGGCTCGTGGTCACGGTCCGCAACGAGCGCGACGACCACGGCAAGGGCAAGCCGGGCAAGGGCGGCAAGCCCGGCAAGGACGGCGGCCGGGGCGGACCCGAGTAGGACGACCCCTACGACCCCGCCCGGTGCGCCGCCGGAGTGATCCCCTCACTCCGGCGGCGCACCCGCGCGGGCGCACCGCCGCCGGCGCGGGTTGGGTGGAGCGTGGTGGCCCGGCCGGCGGGCCGGAGGAGGCCCGGATGGCTACACGTCAGGCGGCGGTCACGGCAGCCGGAACCGCGCTCCTGTGGGCGGCGCTCGCGCTCGCCGCCCCCGCCCCCGCCGCCGCGGCCGAACCGGACCCGACGCCCGAGCGGGCCTGCACGGCCGGCACCGGCCCCTACCAGCGGGAGCTGGAGGCCCAGCTGCGCCTGCCGGTCGACGGGACGCAGTCGCAGGCCGACTGCCTCGCCGTCCGCGCCTTCCAGCGCGAGCACGGGATCACCCCCGCCGACGGTTACGCGGGCCTGGTCACCCACCGCACCGCCGTCGCCGTCGCCGCCCGCGCGAACCCGAACGCCGCCGGGGAGTGCCCCGTCCGGAGCCACCGGGTGACGTGCGTCGACCTGGCGCGCCAGCTGCTGTGGGTGCAGAGCGGCCGCCGGATCGTGTTCCCGCCCGTGCCCGTCCGCACCGGCCGCGACGACGAGGAGACCCGCCCCGGCCTCCACGAGGTCTACTGGCGCAGCAAGGACCACAGGTCGACCCTTTACGACAACGCCCCCATGCCGTACGCCCAGTTCTTCGACAAGGGCCAGGCCCTGCACGGCCGTCCCGGCCCGCTCTTCGAACACGGCGGCTCGGCGGGCTGCGTGAACCTCTCGGTGCCGGACGCGAAGCGGCTGTGGGACCTGCTGCGGGAGGGCGACGTCGTCTACGTGTGGGGCGTCAAACCCGGCACCGAGGACTGACGTCAGGGGGCCCGCGCCACCCGGGCACTTGGGACGGAACGGTGACAAGACCGTGCCTTTTCGTGTTGTTCCCCTGTGATTACCTGTCGACATGCGCGCGACTGCCCGCGCGCGGGGGACATGGGGAGTACACGAGTGAACCTGCAGCCGATACGCGGCCGCGTCCGCACCGGCCTGCCGGCCCTCCTGCTGGGAGCGGCCCTGCTGTTGACCAGCGCGTGCAGCGGCGGGGGCAACAGCGGGGGCGGCGACGGGAAGGGCGGCGGATCCGGGGGCGGCGGCAAGACCGGCACCGAGGCGTCCAAGGCCGTGGTCAACGTCAAGCCGGACGACGGGGCCAAGGAGGTCGCCACGAGCGGCGTCCTGAAGATAACGAGCACGGGCGGCAAGCTCACCACGGTGACCGTCGCCGACACCAAGGGCAACGCGGTCGAGGGCAAGCTCGCCGCGGACGGCGCGAGCTGGGAGCCCAACCGCCACCTGGCCTCGGCCACCGAGTACAAGGTGCACGCGGTCGCGAAGGACGAGGCGGGACGCGAGTCCGCCAAGGACACCACCTTCTCCACCCTGACCCCCGTCAACACGTTCGTCGGCCACTACACGCCCGAGGACGGTTCGACCGTCGGCGTGGGCATGCCGGTGTCGATCAACTTCACCCGTGGGATCACCAACCCCGAGGCCGTCGAGAAGGCCATCACGGTCACCGCCGAGCCGTCCGTCCCCGTCGAGGGCCACTGGTTCGGCAACGACCGGCTCGACTTCCGCCCGGAGAAGTACTGGGCCGCCGGCACGAAGGTCACCGTGAAGCTCGCCCTCGACGGGGTCGAGGGCCGCCCGGGGGTCTACGGCAAGCAGACCCGCACGGTCACCTTCACCGTCGGCCGCTCCCAGGTGACCACGGTCGACGCGAGCTCCAAGCAGATGGAGGTCGTCCGCGACGGCCAGGTGCTCAAGAACATCCCGATCACCGCGGGCGCCCCGGCGACGACCACCTACAACGGGCAGATGGTCATCAGCGAGAAGTACAAGGTGACCCGGATGAACGGCGCCACCGTCGGCTTCGGCGGCGAGTACGACATCTCCGACGTCCCGCACGCGATGCGGCTGTCGCAGTCGGGCACCTTCGTCCACGGCAACTACTGGGCCTCCTCGGGCACCTTCGGCTCGGAGAACGTCAGCCACGGCTGCGTCGGCCTGCGCGACGTCCGCGGCGCCGGTGACGACAGCACCCCGGCCGCCTGGTTCTTCAACGAGTCGCTGATCGGCGACGTGGTCGTCGTGAAGAACTCCAAGGACAAGCAGATCGCCCCGGACAACGGCCTGAACGGCTGGAACATGGACTGGGCGGAGTGGATCAAGTAGGACGATCCCGCGAGTGATCGAAGTGGCCCGGTGCTGTGACCCACGGCACCGGGCCACTTGTGGTTAACCGCCGCTAACCTGACCCGTATGACCATCTCTCTCGAAGTCTCCGAAGGCGTCGGCACCATCCTGCTGGACCGACCGCCCATGAACGCCCTGGACATCGCCACCCAGGACCGGCTCCGCGAGCTCGCGGTGGAGGCCACCGACCGCGCCGACGTGCGCGCGGTCGTCCTCTACGGCGGGGAGAAGGTGTTCGCGGCCGGCGCGGACATCAAGGAGATGCAGGTCATGGACCACGCGGCCATGGTCGCCCGGTCCCGCGGTCTCCAGGAGGCCTTCACCGCGGTCGCCCGGATCCCCAAGCCCGTCGTCGCGGCCGTCACCGGTTACGCGCTCGGCGGCGGCTGCGAACTCGCGCTGTGCGCCGACTACCGGATCGCCGCCGACAACGCCAAGCTCGGCCAGCCGGAGATCCTGCTCGGCCTGATCCCGGGCGCGGGCGGCACCCAGCGGCTGTCCCGGCTGATCGGCCCGTCCAAGGCCAAGGACCTGATCTTCACCGGCCGGATGGTGAAGGCCGAAGAGGCCCTCGCCCTCGGCCTGGTGGACCGGATCGTGCCCGCCGCCGAGGTGTACGAGCAGGCACACGCGTGGGCGGCCAAGCTGGCGCAGGGCCCGGCGCTCGCGCTGCGCGCCGCGAAGGAGTGCGTGGACGCGGGCCTGGAGGCCGACATCGACACCGGCCTGACCATCGAACGCAACTGGTTCGCGGGCCTGTTCGCCACCGAGGACCGCGAGCGCGGCATGCGCAGCTTCGTCGAGGAGGGTCCGGGCAAGGCCAAGTTCGTGTGAGCGGAAGGCTCCTGCGGCGGGCCTCCTCCATGGGGGTGGATTAGCCAGGCCTTAAGGCAGCCTTAAGGAGAAACGGTGATCCACTCGGTGTGACCGTCGCGCGACACGTTGTCACCGCAGTTCAAGTGGGTATCGCAGGCCCCTGATTGCCCTGCGCATATGCCGATGCACCCTCCCGGAATCGAAGGTTCCGGGGGGTGTTTTCCTGCGGAACGGCCCGGACGGGCACACCGGCCGTCCATGATGGGTGCATGGCGGGCCTGGAGGGTGTTGAGCAGCCGCGGCAGCGCATCAGTAGCGCTTCGGCCGTACGGCTCACGGCGGCGCTTGAGGACGAACAGGGCCTCAAAGCGCTGGAGTTGTACGGGAATCCGGCCGAGGCGGAGGTGACCCTGCCCTCCATGCCCGAATCGGCCGGCACGGCCCGACGGCTCACCCAGAGCGTGGTGATCCGCTTCTGGGGCCTCTCGCCCCAGATAGCCGAGCACACCGTCCTGCTGGTCTCGGAGCTCGTCGGCAACGCGGTGCGCCACACCGGGGCCCGTTCCTTCGGTTTACGTATGCTCCGTCGGCGCGGCTGGATCCGCGTCGAGGTGCGCGACCCCTCGCGCGGGTTGCCCTGCCTGATGCCGGTGCACGAGTTGGACACCACGGGTCGGGGGCTCTTCCTCGTCGACAAGCTGTCCGACCGCTGGGGCGCCGACCTACTGCCGCGCGGCAAGATCACCTGGTTCGAGATGCGCGTCGCCGACCGCTGAGCCGTCCTGCGGGCGGCCCCGGACGGCGTGGAGGGTCCGGAAGCGGTCGGGTTCCGCCGGGTCGCGATCGGCGACCTGGATCGGCGCCCAGGCCCACTGCCGCACGCCGATGCCCGGTACGCGGGAGAACCGGATCCGCCCGCGGGTCCCCTCGACGGCCACGCGCGACCAGGACGCGGCGACGGCCGCCCGGTCCGTGCCGTGGGAGCGCAGCGCCTCCGCGAGGACGGCGACGGTGTCCCAGCCCTCGAAGGCGACGAAGGAGGGGGCTTCGCCCAGCAGCTCGCGGAGCTCCGCCCCGACCCGTTCGCCGAGCGGGCCGAGGTGTTCGGGCAGGTAGCGCAGGAACGGGATGCCGGCTCCGTCCTCGCCGAGCAGCGCGGCCCATTCGGCGAACTCCGGCTGTCCGGCCGGAGCGCCGATCAGCATTCCGGCCAGGCGCCGGTCACCCCGTACGGCCCTGACGATCGACGCCGCCGGCTCCGGAAGGCCGGCGAGCAGGAGGAGCGCCGTCGCGCCGTGGTCGACCAGCGCGTCGCACAGGGCCCCTGGGGACGGCGCGTTCGCGTCGAGCTCGATGACGACGACGCCGTGCGGAGCGAGGTGGTCCCGCAGTACGCGGGTGCCGGTGGCCCAGTAGACGCTCGGCTGGGTCGCCACGGCGATCCGCCGCCGGCCCGTGCCGAGGAGGAAGTCCCCGTAGATCCGCCAGCCGCGGGACTGGGCGGGTGCCAGCCGCGCCACCCGCTCCGTCGGTTCCTCGGTGAGCGCGTCGAGGACCGCCGACGAGCAGAGGAACGGTACGCCGAGGGCGTCGGCCCGGGCGGCGGCGGCGCGGGCGACGACGCTGTGGTACTCGCCCACCACGGCGGCCACGCCCAGGAGGGCGAGTTCCGTCACGGCCGCCGCGGCCCGCTCCGGATCGGCCGCGGTGTCCCGGACCAGCAGCTCCAGCGGCCGGCCGTGGATCCCCCCGGAGGCGTTGACCTCGCGGACGGCCAGGTCGAGCCCCGCGAGCAGGTGACGGCCCGCCGCGACCCAGCCGGGCCGGGTCAGTGGGGCGAGGGCGCCCAGCCGGACGGGTGAGCCGGTCGGGGACGCGGGGCGGGGCGGATGGTTCGCGCTCATGACGGTCATTGGATCCGCCGCCCGCGGTCGGGTCAACCGCTTGTCGCCGGGGCCGCGCTCCGAACGGGCCCGGAACGCCTGAAACCCCCTGGCGCCGTGGTGGGGCGATGCGGGGGTTTCATGGGTGTGCCGAGGATCGAAGGGGGTGTGATCCTCGGCGGGCGACTTCGCTCGGGTCAATGGGAAGCCGTGATGGCGACTATGGCAGACGAGGGCCCGAACACCAAAAGTCCTAAGTTGGACATAAGTGTGCATATCCTAAGAGTTTCCATCTAAATCCTAGGTGAGATGGGCCACTCACCTCGTAATCCATGAATAAGTATCGACTGCTCTGCGTGAATCGTTGATCACATAGTGGACGGCGGGGCTCGGAAACCCGGCCCGCGAAGGTCCCGAATTGGGTCAATCATTACCTTCCGGGTCATCCACCCCTTAAATGGGCAGGTGTTCTCACCATCAGGCCGCCGGGCGGCCCTGCGCGCGGGCCTCGCCACGCTGGCCGGACTCACCGCCGGCTGCGGGACCGGGCCGACCGCCGACCGGGGGCCCGCCCCCGCCGCCCCGCCGAAGGCCACCGGCGGCGCGACGGCCGAACCCGCCCCGGCCGCCCCCGCGCCGGCCCCCCGCCGGTTCGCCGGGCAGCCCGTCGAGATCGAGCACGGCGCGCGAGACCGGCGCCGGGTCGCCCTCACCTTCCACGGCAACGGGGACCCCGCCATCGCCCGCTCCGTGCTCGCCGAGGCCGAGCGGGCCGGAGCCCGGGTCACCGTGCTGGCCATCGGCAGTTGGCTCGACGACCACCCCGACATGGCCCGCCGCGTCCTGGACGGCGGCCACGAGCTCGGCAACCACACCCAGCGCCACCTCGCGATCAACGACATGTCCGAGGCGGAGGCCCTGGCGGAGATCACCGGCTGCGCCCAGCGCCTCAAGCGCCTCACCGGTTCCATCGGGACCTGGTTCCGCCCCTCGCAGACCCAGTACGCGACCGCGCTCGTGCGCACGCTGGCCCAGCGGGCGGGCTACCCGCACGTCCTCTCGTACGACGTGGACTCCCTCGACTTCACCTCGCCCGGCGCCGCGGCCGTCATCCGCAACGTCACCGGGACGATCCAAGGCGGATCGGTGGTGAGCCTGCACTTCGGCTACGCGGACACGGTCGACGCGATGCCGCCCCTCCTCGAAGAACTCGCGCGCCGCGAGCTGCGCGCGGTGACCACCACGGAGCTGCTGACCCCATGACCACGAACCGCCTTCCACGGAAGGCCACCGCGCTCCTCGCCGGACTGGTCCTCGCCGCCCTGGCCGGCTGCGGAGGAACCGGCGGGAAGGGCGAGCCCGCGGCACTCGGCTCCAACGGGCCGGCCCGCCCGGCCAAGGTCGTACCGGTCGCGCCCCCGGGGCTCCCGGGGATGCCGCCGGTCCTGGACCCCAACGACGTGTACGCGGCCGATCGGCCCAACAACCTCTCCCCGGTGGTCAAGGACTTCCCGCCGCGCGTCTACGTGCCGAACACCAACTCCAACACGGTGTCCGTCATCGACCCGGCCACCTACAAGGTCATCGACACCATCCCGGTCGGCGTCCAGCCCCAGCACGTGGTGCCCTCCTGGGACATGAAGACCCTGTGGGTCAACAACAACCGCGGCCACACGCTCACCCCGATCAACCCGGCCACGGGCGAGTCCGGCAAGGAGGTCGAGGTGCACGACCCGTACAACCTCTACTTCACGCCGAACGGCAAGTACGCCATCGTGATGGCCTCCCTGGACCGCGAGTTGGTGTTCCGCGACCCGCACACCATGAACCGCGTGAAAACCGTCCCGGTGACCTGTTTCGGCGTCAATCACGCGGACTTCTCCGCCGACGGCCGCTACTTCATCGTGAGCTGCGAGTTCTCCGGCGAACTCCTCAAGGTCGACACCGAGAAGATGGAGGTCATCGGCCAGCAGAAACTGCCGTTCGAGGGAGCGATGCCGCAGGACGTCAAGGTGTCGCCCGACGGGAAGACCTTCTACGTCGCGGACATGATGGCGCACGGCGTGTGGGTGCTCAGCGGCGACAAGTTCGACACCCCCAAACTGCTGCCCACCGGAAAGGGATGCCACGGCCTGTACATCAGTCGTGACTCCAAGGAGATGTACATCCCCAACCGGGGCGAGGGCAGCATCTCCGTCTTCGACTTCAAGCAGAACCGGCTCACCAAGAAGTGGGAGCTGCCGGACGGCGGCAGCCCGGACATGGGCGGGGTCTCCGCCGACGGCAAGGTGCTGTGGCTGTCCGGCCGCTACAACTCCGAGGTCTACGCGATCGACACCGCGACCGGCAAGCAGCTGGCCCGCATCCCGGTCGGCGACGGCCCGCACGGACTCGCCGTCTACCCGCAGCCCGGGCGCTACTCGCTCGGCCACACCGGGATCTTCCGCTAACCGGCGACCGGACCGCCAACCGGCGACCGGACCGCGGGCCCGGCCGGCCCACGACCGGGACCGTACGCCGGACCGGGGCGCTGCCGCCGCGGAGCGCGGCCGGGCATGACGGCGCCCCGGGAGCTCGCACAGCTCCCGGGACACCGGATCAACGAGGGGCGCCCCGCCGGACGCCCCTCGGCTCACGCCCGGCCCGCGGTCACCAGGCCACGGGCAGCCGCTCGGGCAGCCGCTTGATGAACCCCGTCCGCCAGACGAGGTTCTCCGCCGGGACCGCGAGCCGCAGCTGCGGCAGCCGCTCGACCAGCACCTCCAGCGCGATCTCGGCGTGCGCCCGGCCCAGCGCCGAGGCCGGGCAGAAGTGCCGCCCGGCGCCGAAGGCGAGGTGGGCGTTGGGGCTCTCCCGCTCCAGGTCCAGTTCGTCCGGGTTCTCGAAGGCCTCCGGGTCGAAGTTGGCGCCCTCCAGCAGGACCAGGACCAGCTCGCCCTCCCGCACCAGGACGTCGCCGACCCGGACGTCCTCCAGCGCGATGCGCGGCAGCCCGTCACCGACGGACAGGTTCCAGCGCAGCAGCTCGTCGACCGCCCTGCCCATCCGCTCCGGGTGCTCGCGCAGGTACCCGATCAGCTCCGGCCTCTGGAGCAGCGCGAGCACCGCGAGGACCAGGAACGCCGACGTGGACACCGCGCCCGCGCCGAACAGGGACACGGCGACCGTCGCGAACATGTCGTCCGTCAGGTGCGCCGACTCGGGATCGGCCTCCTTCAGGTCCGCGAACCGTCCGAGGAGCCCCGTACGCTCCTCGGCCGGCAGCGCGAGCTGCGCCTGCAACTGTCCGGCGAAGTAGCCGACGTCCTTGTACCAGTTGAGCGCGGAGTCGGCGAACGGCTCGCGGGCGGTCATGAACGCGACGTCCAGGCCCGACATCAGGCGGCGCCAGTCCTCGAACGGAACCCCCAGCACCTGGCAGTGCAGGGCCGCCGAGAAGGGGTCGGCGAACCCCGCCCGGAGGTCCGCCGGGCCGCCCTCGGCGACGATCAGGTCGATGAGCTCGCCGGCCCGGGCGCGCAGGTGCTCCTGAAGGCCCTTCTGGCGCGGGTTGAGCGCCTTCATGACCGCGTTGCGCAGGCCCGCGCTGTTGATGTTGCCCATGTTGTTGACGACCTCGGGCGGGATCGTCAGGGCGTACTGCCGGGGCACCCCGGCGTTCGCGGTGTCCTTGAGGCTGAAGCGCTCGTCCTCCAGCACCTGCTTGGCCAGCGCGTAGCTGCTCACCAGCCAGGCCGGATCCCCGGTCAGGGTGCGGACCGCTGCGACCGGCGCCTTCTCGCGGAGCCAGGAGCACTCCTCGGGCAGTACGTCACCGCGCCGCGAGAGCGGGAAGTCGAGGAGCGGCCGCTGCCGCTCCCGGCCGTCCCGGCCCTCAAGCTGCTCGACGCTCATCGACGGTCCTCTCGGTGGTCGCGTGGTTCACGGTGCTCTGAGGTGCCGTGCCCCGCGGTGCGGTGGTGGTCGTGGGCGCGGCGTCCGCCGGCCCGTCGTCCGTGGCGTCGACGGCCTCGGGGCGCACGACGGCGTAGGCCTGGTTGCGGGTGGCGCGCAGACCCCCGCCCCGGGCGAAGAGGAGGTCCGTCATCGGCATCTTGACGTGGTACGCCGCCACGGAGGACGGCACGTCGAGAATGCTCGGGGTGTCCACGAAGAAGGGCAGCTCCGCCGCCATGTAATCGAAACAGACCTGCAACTGCGCGTCCGTGATGGATTCACCCTCCGGCAACTTGGATCCGACGAAATGGAGGGCCATTTCCTCGCAACCCTTGCGGAACGTGTCATCGGTCTCCAGGAAATGGAGAACGCGGCGGTGCAGAAGTTGGTAGACGGGGTTCGACTGGAACTCCGAAAGTGCCCTCACTCGAATCTCGGCCTGTTGAGGTCCTGATTCCTCAACGCCTTTGAGGATCCTTCTCCGAACCGCCTTTATTTCTTTCGCCGCACGCTTCTCCGCATGCTCCGGGGTGTAGCCGAAGGCGGCGAACATCCGGTCGACGTGGAGGTCCGCGTAGACGAAGTCGACCTGCGCGAAGCGGGTCGTGGCCCATCGGGCAAGACTGGACACGCGCTCGGCACTGAAGTAGCTGTTGCCAGGACTCACTCCGATGAGCACATGGTCGCCGTCTTCCCAGATATGGCGGCAGGTGCGGGTGAAGGGCAGAACTTCGAATGATGCGTCAGCTGTGATCGTCACCTGTGTGATCGCCCTTGTTGCCGCTTGTCCCTGGGAGCCCTGCGCTCCCGGTGTGGCGGCAATGTCTGTACGTTATGCCGTGATCCCGGAGCGTGACAAGTGGGGGCCGGATTTGTTGGCCGGAATTATCACTTCCGCGTTACGGAAGGGTAATTGAATTTGTTTCTGCCGACCGAACGGGACCCGAGGGACGGGGCGGGCCCGGCGGCCGCTACCCTGAGCCGGTCAACAAGCACCGAGAAGGGGTGGACCCAGTGGCGGACATCGAGAGCGCACGGGCGACGTTCGGCAGGTTCGACGCGGACGGCGACGGCTTCGTCACGGCCGACGAGTACAGCGCGGCCATGAAGGCCATGGGCGACGCGTTCGTCACCGGCGCGGTCGCCGACGCCGTCATCGCCTCCAAGGACGCGAACGGCGACAAGCTGCTCAGCTTCGACGAGTTCTGGGCCTCCCTCAACAAGTAGGCCCACGCGCGGCGAGCCGGCCCGCAGGCCGACCCGGCCCGCGCCCCGCCCCCGTCCCCCGCGACGGGGGCGCTTCAGGCCCGGTCCCCGCCCTCCCGCGGTTCCTCCGGCGGGGTCATGCCGTCGACCTCGGCCAGCGCCTCCTCCAACCAGCGCAGCCAGAACGTCTCCAGGGCGATGCCCCCGTGCAGCACGAGTCGGCGCAGCCGGTCCTCGACGGCGTCGCGGCCCGGCGGGAAGTCCTTCGCCTCGATGGCCTCGTAGGTCTCCAACTGCCCCCGGTGCAACTCAAGGTGGCGCCGCAGCTCGGGCAGCAGCCCCTGCGGTCCCACGACGCCCGCCGCCCTGATGCGCAGCAGCAGCGGATCCCGCATCGGTTTGGGGTCCTGGCTCTCGCCGACCCACCGGGCCAGCTCCGCGCTGCCGGCGGGCAGTACCTCGTACTCCTTCTTCCGGCCCCGGAGCGGCACCTCCCCGGGCAGCGCACGGATCAGCCCGGCCTCCTCCAGCCGGCCCAGCTCCCGGTAGATCTGCTGATGGGTCGCGGACCAGAAGTACCCGATCGACCGGTCGAACCGCCGGGTCAGCTCCAGGCCCGACGAGGGCCTTTCGAGCAGGGCGGTGAGGATGGCGTGCGGGAGCGACATGCCGCCATCCTAGGTACGCGCGACCGGCGGGCTGCCCGGTCCGCGCCCGCGGGCCCCGTCGACGGACCCGGTCGGCCCGCGGGCCGACCGGGTCTAGCGCCAGGCGGCCAGGGCCTCCGGGACGCGCGGGCCGGGGGAGTCCTCGTCGAGCAGGCCCCGGGCGCGCAGGAAGGCCGTCACGGCCGGCGACCAGGCCTGGCGAAGGCCCGCCGCGGCCAGCAGGTCCGGGTCCGAGAGCAGGGCCGTCGCCGGACCGGTGCGGATGCCCGTCGGGGTGAGTACGGCCGCGTCGTCGGCCCAGCGGACCGCGAGGTCCACGTCGTGGGTGGCCATCACCACCGTCGTCCCCGCCCGCCGCAGACCCGCCAGGACGTCCAGCAGCCGCTCCTGGCCGTCCGGGTCCAGGCCGGCCGTCGGCTCGTCCAGGATCAGCACGCGCGGGGCCATCGCGACCGCTCCCGCGATGGCGGCGCGCTTGCGCTGCCCATAGGAGAGCAGATGCGTGGGGCGGTCCCGCAGCGCGGTGATGTCGAGCGCGGCCAGCGCCGAGTCGACCCGCTCGCGGACCTCCGGCGCGGCCAGCCCCAGGTTCATCGGACCGAAGGACACGTCCTGCTCGACGGAGGCCGCGAACAGCTGGTCGTCGGGGTCCTGGACCACGAGCTGCACAGACGTGCGCAGCCGGGTCAGGCCGGTCCGGTCGTACGTCACCACCTCGCCGTCGAGGCGCAGCGCGCCCGAGCCGGGCCGCAGGCCCCCGCTGAGCAGCCGCATCAGGGTGGTCTTGCCGCTGCCGTTGCGGCCCAACAGGACCAGCGCGCGGCCCGGCGCGATGCCGAAGTCCACGCCGGACAGGACGGCGGGGCCGTCCTCGTAGGCGTAGCCCGCGCCGACCAGCTCCACCAACGGGGTCACGGATACAGCTCCTTCAGGACGAGGGTCAGGCCGACCAGGGAGGCCAGCAGGGCGGCGGACGCCGCCAGGAACCGCCGGGACAGGGCCGCCTCGGGGACGAGCACCCGCAGCGCGCCGTCGTAGCCGCGCCCGGCCAGCCCCTCCTGGAGCCGTCCGGCGCGGTCGAAGGCCCGGACGAACGCGGTCGCCGCGAGCCCGGCCAGCGAGCGCCACACCGCGGCCCGGTTCGTGTGCCCGAGGCGGGCCGCCTGGGCGCGGCGGACCTGGGCCATCGAGTCGAGCAGCAGGAACCCGATCCGGTACATGACGAGGGCCACGTCCACGACGGGGGCCGGTACGCCGGCCCGCACCAGCCGGGGCAGCACGTCCGACACCGGGGTGGTGAAGGCGAACAGCAGCACCCCGAGCGAGGCCGCCGAGGTGCGCAGGAGCAGCTCGGCGGCGTGCCGGGGCCCGTCGGGGGCGAGGGAGACGAAGCCGGCGGGCCCGCCCAGGGACACCAGCAGCGGCAGCGCACCCGTGCAGCAGAAGCCGAGCGGCACCCGGAAGGCCCGCCACAACTGCCGCCCGGCGACCCCGGCGGGGCCGAGCAGCACCACCAGGGTCGCCGCGGCGACCAGCGGCCCGCCGGGCCAGGGCGGCAGACACACGGCGGTGACCGTCAGCCCCAGCCCCAGCAGGGCCTTCTCCAGCGGATGGCGGCGGCGCCAGCGACTGCTGTGCGCCGCCACGTCGATCGGCAGCACCGCGCTAGCGCTCCGCGCCGGCCGCGGCCGCCGAACCGGTTCCGGCGCCCGTACCGCCCCCGTCGCCGGTCCCTGCCTCGGTGCCGGCCCCGTCGCCGCTCCCGGCGGCCGCGAGCGCCGCACCCTGGCGGCGCCCCTTGCGCACGCCGAAGTAGTACGCGAGCACGCCCGCGCCGAGCGCCGCCTGGAGGGCGAACAGGGCCGACTCGATCTCGCCCGAGGGGGGTTCGTACAGCGGGGAGAACCAGGGCTCGTAGTCCGGCTTCAGTTCGGTGATGGCCGCCTCCGCCTGCGCGTCGGCGCCCGCGAACGGCTCCTCCTTGCCGTCCCCGAGTCCCAGCGCGAGCGGGAGCACGGCCAGCGCCGCCACCATGAGCAGCAGCAGAGTGTTGATCTTCGCGTTCCTGGTCATCGGACCTCCGCCTCCTGCTTCGTCTTGCTGCCACCGGTCAGCCGGGCGACGCCCAGGCGCACCAGGTCGGACTTGCTGGACTGCATCAGCAGCCGCACCACGAGGACCGTCAGCAGGCCCTCGCTGACCGCGAGCGGGATCTGGGTGAGGGCGAAGATGCCCGCGAACTTCTCCAGGGCGCCGACGAAACCGCCGGACGGGTCCGGGAAGGCCATGGCGAGCTGGACGGAGGTCACGCAGTAGGTGACGAGGTCGGCGAAGAAGGCGCCGAAGAAGACGGTCACCATCAGCGGCACGTCGAACTTCTTCAGCAGCCGGTAGACCCCGTAGCCCGCCCAGGGGCCGGCGATGGCCATCGAGAAGACGTTGGCGCCGAGCGTGGTGAGACCGCCGTGCGCCAGCAGCAGGGCCTGGAACAGCAGGGTGATCGTGCCGAGGACCGCCATGATCGGCGGCCTGAAGAGGATGGCTCCCAGACCGGTGCCGGTGGGGTGCGAGCAACTACCCGTCACCGAAGGGATCTTCAGGGCGGAAAGGACGAATGTGAATGCTCCGGACGCCCCGAGCAGCAGGGTGCTCTCGGGGTTGGCCTTCACCTCGCGGGTGAGGGCGCGGACGCCGTGGACGACGAAGGGAGCGGATGCGGCGCCCCAGGCGACCGCGTGCAAAGGGGGCAGGAACCCCTCGGCTATATGCATGAGTAGAGAGACCTCTCCAGCACCTCGTGGATGGACGACGCGCCCCGGCCGGTCTCCTGGCTCACGGGTACTGATGCCCTGACTCCGCCTTCCCGGGGCCGTGCGGTCTCCCGCGCGGAACCCAGTGGCTTCCCGCAGGAATGGAGCCGGACTTCCCGATCACAGTGGCGAGGGCCGCACCGGTTTCCCACCGGTTTCCCGAACACCAAGGCCCGCTGACAGTAGTCGGCCGCGCCGACCGGTAACAACCCGGCCCCGCCGGCGGTGGTGACCCGTGCGGCTGCGGTCCGATGGCGGTCGGTGACGGGTGGGGTCGGTGTGGGGAGCGGGGCGGGGGCAGCCGCTCGGACCTCCCCGCCCCCGGGTACCGCCGAGCCGCCGTCGGGGGCGTGCGCCGTCGGGAACGGCAGGGGGCCCGGGGTGTGTGACACACCCCGGGCCCCCGACCGTTCGCCGTCCCGTCGGGTCAGCAGGTGTTGGGGTGCGATACGTCCACCACGACCCGCTCCGGGTTGTGCAGGACGGTGACGCCGTAGGCCGGCTTGGTGTCGAAGGCGGCGCCGAAGGTCACGTACCCCTCGTAGTCGCCGGTCATGGCGATGCCCTTGAGCTTGGGCAGGTAGATCTTCTGCAGCCGGGGGCCCCGGTAGACGTTCTGACCCGCGTCGTCGTGTCCGGCGGCGGGGTTCAGGCGGATCTCCAGGAAGTACTTCCCGGCCAGCGGCACGGGCTTGCCCGACCCGTCGTAGACCAGCTTGGAAACGGGACTGACGTTGACCGTCGGGACGTGGCCCTGGATGTCGATCACGATCCGGTCGAAGGTGCAGTGCCCGCCCCAGCGGGCGTTCACGACGAGCGGGGTCTGGGTCTTGGTGGTGGAAGCGGCGGCGGAGGCGGCGGTGGCCGGACCGGCGAGCGCGAGCCCGGCGGTGAGCAGCGCACCCGTGGCCAGGGCCACGATCCGCCGACGACGAGGACGAAGCAGGTGACGCATGACGTCCCCCCGATTCTTCAGAGACGGGGACAAGGGTGTCATCGGGTAGGACACCCGCCGGGCTCCTACGGTTGCACGGCTGCGCTGCCCCGTTTCCGGACCTCCGGGCCGGCCGGCGACCCCGGCTCCACCCGGCGGCCGGTCAGTGCGCCAGCAGGGCGCTGACCTCGGCGTCGAGGTCGTAGTGACGACGTTCCTGCCCGCGCGGGACCAGGGTGCTCATCCGGCGGCACAGCTCGCGGACGTCCTTGGCGCGGGCGGAGACCACGCAGTTCTGCAGCCCGTTGCTGAAGGCGAGGAAGACCCGCGGCTCCGAGCGCTGCCGGCGGGGCCACACCTGTATGTCGCCCTCGCCGGTGGCGGTGGCCTCCCCGTCGAGCAGGAGTTCCCGGGAGAACACCCAGCGCGCCAGGTGGACCCCCGCGCCGCGGAAGTCCACGGCGAGCTCGTACGGCCGGTCCGTGCGGTACACGAAGACCCCCTGGAGGGGGACGGACACGGGAGCCGCCTCCAGTCGCAGCGGCAGGACGCGGTGCTCGGTGACGGCGGTGGTCAACGGGTGAGCCTTCCTCTCGAACGGGGTCTTCCGGGGCCCTTCCGGCACGCTAGCCGACCCCCTCGGCCCGACCGGACGCCGAAGGTCCCGGGCCGGACGGGCCACCGGACCCCTCTTCGGGGACGGCGGGCAGCCGGACGCCGATCAGGGCGGAGACACCGGCGCCCAGGGCGCCGAGCAGGAGCAGGGCGGCGCCCGGGTTGACGTACGGGGGGACGGCGGCGTCGTGGCGGTGCGGATCGTCGGGGAGGTGGCACTCCAGCCCCAGCGGCACGAAGGTCGCCCGGTACTCGTCGACGCGGGCCATCCGGTCCTGCCCGACCGCCTTCAGGCAGGCGTCGAAGGTGGCGCTCTCGTCGAGGAACAGCAGCGGCAGGGCGCCCCACACGTAGAGGCCGACGGCCCCGGCCGTGCAGGCCGCGGCGATGCGGCGGCGGGGCGGGCGGGCGTTCAGCGCGTAGGCGAGGAGGCCGGCGGCGGCGACCAGCCCGACCAGCACGACGGCGATCAGAGCGATCGGATTGTGGCCCTCAAACGCCCCCGAGGCATGTGGACTTGAAGCCCAGTGCGATGTTTCCACGCTTCCCCCCTCGCCGGTACGCGAGATCGTAGCCGCCTCCTGCGACGCCCCTGCCCCGCCCCCGGTTCCGTACGCGCGGGAGCCCGCCCTCCGGAGGAGGGCGGGCTCCCGGTGCGCGGCGGTGGGCCGCGCGGACGCTACGGCAGCGGGTTCCAGACCAGCGAGTCGTGCGCGTTGGACTGCCCGATGGCGGTGAAGCCGGAGCCGTTCGCCTGCGCGCCGTTGTTCTGGTTCGAGGCGCCGAAGCCGGAGGCGACCTGCTGTGCGGTGGAGGAGTTGCCGGTGTTGCTGCCGCCGACCCCGCTGCCGAGGATCTCGGCGAGGGCGGCGTTCGAGGCGGTGCCCGCGGCGCCGGCCCCGTTGTCGGCCTGTGCCACGCCCGTGAAGCAGACGGCGGCGAGGGGGAGCGATGCGAGCGCCGCCATCACGCGGATGCTGCGGATGCTTGCCATGGTGAAGTCCTCCAGTACGCAAAACGGCATGGTTGCAAGGCGGTTGGCCGACCGCCGGGTGTGACGTGACGTCGTGGGACCACCCTGGCGCACGGTGATCATCAAGAACCAGCCCGGACCGGGTTGTTCCCCCTCAAGCGTGATCAACTCGATCCAAACGTCGAATCGGTGGCAAGTTCGCATACCGGGAATGTCCGGATGAGTACTGGTGTGGAGCCGCAGGCGCGGGGGCCGTCGACGCGAAGGGGCCCGGCGCGCCTGCGCCGGGCCCCTTCGCCACCGCTGCCCGGTCAGCCCCGGGCGGAGCCGGTCAGCACTCGATGACGTTGACCGCGAGGCCGCCGCGGGCGGTCTCCTTGTACTTGACCTTCATGTCCGCGCCGGTCTCCTTCATGGTCTTGATGACCTTGTCGAGGGAGACCTTGTGGCTGCCGTCGCCGCGCATGGCCATCTTCGCGGCGGTCACGGCCTTCACGGCGGCCATGCCGTTGCGCTCGATGCACGGGATCTGCACCAGGCCGCCGACCGGGTCGCAGGTCAGGCCCAGGTTGTGCTCCATGCCGATCTCGGCGGCGTTCTCGACCTGCTCCGGGGTGCCGCCCAGGACCTCGGCGAGGGCGCCGGCCGCCATCGAGCAGGCCGAGCCGACCTCGCCCTGGCAACCGACCTCGGCGCCGGAGATCGAGGCGTTCTCCTTGAACAGCATGCCGATCGCGCCCGCCGCCAGCAGGAAGCGCACCACGCCGTCCTCGTCCGCGCCCGGCACGAAGTTCGTGTAGTAGTGCAGGACCGCGGGCAGCACCCCGGCCGCGCCGTTGGTGGGGGCGGTCACCACGCGCCCGCCGGCGGCGTTCTCCTCGTTGACCGCCATCGCGTAGATGGTCGTCCACTCGCTGCGGTGCATCATCGGGTCGCCCTCGGTGCGCAGCTGGCGCGCCGTGGAGGCGGCCCGGCGCTTGACGCGCAGGCCGCCCGGGAGGATGCCCTCGCGGGACATGCCGCGCGCGACGCAGGCCTGCATGACCCGCCAGATCTCCAGGAGGCCCTCGCGGATCTCCTCCTCGGTGCGCCAGGCCTTCTCGTTCTCCATCATCAGGGAGGAGATCGACAGGCCCGTCTCGTTGGCGAGGCGCAGCATCTCGTCGCCCGAGCGGAACGGGTACTTCAGCTCGGTGTCGTCGAGCTTGATCCGGTCCTCGCCGACCGCGTCCTCGTCGACGACGAAGCCGCCGCCGACCGAGTAGTACGTCTTCTCCAGGAGGGGGGTGCCGGCCTCGTCGTAGGCGAAGAGCGTCATGCCGTTCGCGTGGTACGGGAGCGAGCGGCGGCGGTGCAGGATCAGCTGGTTCGGCTCGTCGAAGGCGATCTCGTGGCCATCGCCTATCTCCGCCCCCAGCAGCCGCAGCCGGCCGCTCTGTCGGATGCGCTCGACCTCGGCGTCGGCGGTCTCCACGTTCACCGTGCGGGGGGAATGTCCCTCCAGGCCGAGCAGCACCGCCTTGGGCGTGCCGTGGCCGTGGCCGGTGGCGCCGAGGGACCCGAAGAGCTCCGCGCGCACGGAGGCGGTCTGGGCGAGGACGCCGTCCTTCTTCAGCCGCGTGACGAACATGCGCGCCGCGCGCATCGGGCCGACCGTGTGGGAGGAGGACGGGCCGATACCGATGGAGAAGAGGTCGAAGACGGAGATGGCCACTGGCGGACTCCCTTGTCTGCTCGTGGGGTGGGAGGGGGCAGGAGGTGGAGCGGTGTGGTGATCGGAGCGGTGTGGTGATCAAAGGGGCGGATCTGCGGATTTTGTCCGGCAGACGAGCCTAACGCGTGGAGGTGAACGCTTCGGCTGCCGGACGTGGCGGTCAGGCGTGCACCGGCTCGCGTTCCGGTTCCGGCGACGGGGCGACGGAGCCGTCCAGCACCGGATCCGGGCCCGGCAGGCCCGCGCGGTGGGCCTTGACGCCGGCGTTCACGGCCCAGAAGTACGTGACGAGGGCCATGGCCGCCACGAGGGCGATGTCCAGCCCGCCGGGGATGGTGCCCCGGCCGCCGAAGTCGGTGGAGCCGAGCCAGGACAGCAGGGACAGGGCCCCGAGGAAGAAGACGATCCACCAGGCCGGGGCGAACTGACGGGAGAGGTTCCGCTCGCCCTTGCGGGACAGGACGAGGGCGGCGATCGGGGCGGCCAGCAGGGTCAGCGCGGTGACGATGCCGGTGTTCGGCCACTTGGACCAGTAGAGGGCGCAGGCGGCGAAGACGAAGGTGAGCGGGCAGAGGACCTTCGCGGCGGGCAGCCGGAAGGGGCGGGGCAGGCCGGGCTTGGTGCGGCGGAAGACGCCGACCGCGACGGGGCCGATCAGGTACGAGATGACCATCGCGGCCGAGATGACCGGCGCCAGGGTCTTCCAGCTGTGGCCGACGGTCACCAGCAGCAGGACGGAGAACCCGAGGTTCAGCCACATCGCCGGGCGGGCGGTGCCGTACACGGGGTGCGTCTCCTTGAGCCGCTTCGGGAAGAAGCCGGTCTCGGAGAGGTTCTGCACCATGTAGGCGGCCGAGGCCACGTTGGCGATGTTGGAGCCGGCGGGGGAGATGAAGGCGCCGAACTGGAGCATCACCACCACCCAGTGGATCATCAGCAGCTTGGCGAGGTCGGCGAACGGCGAGTTGAAGTTGACGCCGGACCAACCGCCGGCCTGCGCCAGGTGCTCCGGCGGTACGGCGCCCAGGAAGGCCGCCTGGAGGGCGAGGTAGATGACCAGGCCCAGGGACAGCGCGCCGACCAGGGCGATCGGGATGGCCCGGCCGGGGTTCTTGGCGGCCCCGCCGAGGTTCACGACCGCCTGGAAGCCGTTGAAGGCGAAGACGACGCCCGAGGTGGTGACGGCGGTCAGGACGGCGGTCCAGCCGTTCGGCGCGAAGCCGCCGTGGGCGGAGAAGTTCTCGGTGTGGAAGCCGGAGGCGATCAGCGCGGCGACGGCGAGCACCGGGATCGCGAACTTGACCAGGGTCAGCGCCGCGTTGATCTTCGCCAGCAGCTGGACCGACCAGTAGCAGGACAGCCACAGCACCACGGTGAGCACCAGCGCCACGGCCATGCCGAAGCCGGTCAGTCGGTGGGACCCGGTGTCCACCAGGTCCCGCGCCCAGCCGAAGCTCCAGGACGACATGTACTGGGTCGCCGCGATCGACTCGATGGGGATCAGGGAGGCGACCGCGATCCACACCGCCCAACCCGTGATGAATCCGAGGACGGGGCCGTGCGAGATGGCCCCGTACCGGGCCATGCCGCCGGGGATCGGGTAGGCGGCGCCCACCTCCGCGTAGGACATGGCGATCATGCCGATGAAGACGGCCCCGATGACCCAGGCGACGAGCGCTGCGGGACCCGCGACCTGCGCGGCCGTACCGGCACCGAAGAGCCATCCCGATCCGAAGATCGAGCCGATGCCGATCATGATCAGCGCGAAGAGACTGAGTCCCTTCCGGTTCGCTGCGCTCATGTCCATGGGAGGGTGTCCGTCCTGACGGGGATGCCGTGGCGTGTTGTCTTTATCGCGAGCCTATTTGCCACTTTTTGAACGTTTAAGAGGCGATGGGCGGCATCCGCCGAGGACATTGGTCATGAGAAGGGCCCGGCCCTGTGGAAAACACGGCCGGGCCCCGTCCGTCGGCTACAGCGACGGGTACAGCGGGAACTTCGCGGCGAGCGCCGAGACGCGCGCCTTCAGGTCCGCGGCGTCGTACTCCGGCTTCAGCGCCTGCGCGATGATGTCGGCGACCTCGGTGAACGCCTCGGCGTCGAAACCGCGGGTGGCGAGCGCCGGCGTGCCGATCCGCAGGCCCGAGGTCACCATCGGCGGCCGCGGGTCGTTCGGGATGGCGTTCCGGTTGACCGTGATGCCGACCTCGTGGAGGCGGTCCTCGGCCTGCTGCCCGTCGAGCTCCGAGTTGCGCAGGTCCACCAGGACCAGGTGCACGTCGGTGCCGCCGGTGAGGACGTCCACGCCCACGGCCTTGACGTCGTCCTGGACCAGGCGGGCGGCGAGGATCCGCGCGCCCTCCAGGGTGCGCACCTGGCGTTCCTTGAAGCCCTCCGAGGCCGCGATCTTGAAGGAGACGGCCTTGGCCGCGATCACGTGCTCCAGGGGGCCGCCCTGCTGGCCGGGGAAGACCGCGGAGTTGATCTTCTTGGCCAGCTCCTGCGTCGACAGGATGACACCGCCGCGCGGACCGCCGAGGGTCTTGTGCGTGGTGGTGGTGACGACGTGGGCGTGCGGCACCGGGTTCGGGTGCAGGCCCGCGGCGACCAGACCGGCGAAGTGCGCCATGTCGACCATCAGGTACGCGCCGACCTCGTCCGCGATGCGGCGGAAGGCGGCGAAGTCCAGCTGGCGCGGGTACGCGGACCAGCCGGCGACGATCAGCTGCGGCTTGGACTCCTTGGCGAGGCGCTCGACCTCGGCCATGTCGACCTCGCCGGTCTCGTCGACGTGGTACGGGACCACGTTGTAGAGCTTGCCGGAGAAGTTGATCTTCATGCCGTGGGTCAGGTGACCGCCGTGGGCCAGGTTCAGGCCCATGATCGTGTCGCCCGGCTTCAGCAGCGCGAACATCGCGGCGGCGTTCGCCTGCGCACCGGAGTGCGGCTGCACGTTCGCGGCCTCGGCGCCGAAGAGCGCCTTGATCCGGTCGATCGCGATCTGCTCGACGACGTCGACGTGCTCGCAGCCGCCGTAGTAGCGGCGGCCGGGGTAGCCCTCGGCGTACTTGTTGGTCAGGACCGAGCCCTGGGCCTCCATGACGGCGACGGGAGCGAAGTTCTCCGACGCGATCATTTCCAGGGTGGACTGCTGGCGCACGAGTTCGGCGTCGACGGCCGCGGCGACGTCGGGGTCGAGCTCGTGGAGGGGCGTGTTCAGTACGGACATCGAGATCCCCTGGGGTGTCAGTTGTCGGAGTGGGTGAGCGCGGCGTACTCCTCGGCCGAGAGCACGTCCTTGGGCTCGTCCGAGAGGCGCACCTTGAACAGCCAGCCACCCTCGAACGGGGCCGTGTTCACGAGGGCCGGGTCGTCGACGACGTCCTGGTTGGCCTCGACGACCTCGCCGGAGACGGGGGAGTACAGGTCGCTGACCGACTTGGTCGACTCCAGCTCGCCACAGGTCTCGCCCTCGGTGACGGTGTCGCCGACCGCGGGGAGCTGGGCGTAGACGACGTCACCGAGCGCGTTGGCCGCGAACTCCGTGATGCCGACCGTCGCGACGCCGTCCACGGCGTCCGACAGCCACTCGTGCTCCTTGGTGTAACGCAGCTGCTGGGGGTTGCTCATGACCTGATTCTCCTGGATGCGGGGGAGTGGATACGAACAGCGGTCTTGGTTGGTGAGACGGTACGAGACGGCGCCGTACGGGTGTCCGTACGGCTGTCCGTGCCGCGATGCCGTGTGCGGGACTACTTCTGCCGCTTGTAGAACGGCAGGGCCACGACCTCGTACGGCTCATGCGTACCGCGAATGTCGACGCCCACGCCGGAGGTGCCGGGTGCGGCGTGGGCCGCGTCGACGTACGCCATCGCGATCGGCTTGCCCAGCGTCGGGGACGGGGCGCCCGAGGTGACCTCGCCGATGACCTTGCCGTCGGAGACGACCGGGAAACCGGCGCGCGGGACGCGGCGGCCCTCGGCGATCAGGCCGACCAGCTTGCGCGGCGGGTTCGCGGCGGCCTTCTCGGCGGCGGCCTCCAGCGCGGCGCGGCCGACGAAGTCGCCCTCCTTCTCGAACTTCACGACCCGGCCCAGACCCGCGTCGAACGGGGTGAGGGAGGTGGTCAGCTCGTGCCCGTACAGCGGCATGCCCGCCTCCAGGCGCAGGGTGTCGCGGCAGGACAGACCGGCCGGGACCAGGCCGACGCCCGCGCCCGCGGCGGTCAGCGCCTGCCACAGCTCCACGGCGTGCTCGGGGGCGACGAACAGCTCGAAGCCGTCCTCGCCGGTGTAGCCGGTGCGCGCGATCAGCGCGGGCACGCCCGCGACGGTGCCCGGCAGGCCCGCGTAGTACTTCAGGCCGTCCAGGTCGGCGTCCGTGAGGGACTTCAGGATGCCGGGGGACTCCGGGCCCTGGACGGCGATCAGCGCGTACGCGTCACGGTCGTCACGGACCTCGGCGTCGAAGCCGGCGGCGCGCTCGGTGATCGCGTCCAGCACGACCTGGGCGTTGGAGGCGTTCGCGACGACCATGAACTCGGTCTCGCCCAGGCGGTAGACGATCAGGTCGTCGAGGATCCCGCCGTCCTCCTGACAGATGTGCGTGTAGCGGGCGCGGCCGACGCCGACGGTCGAGATGTTGCCGACCAGGGCGTGGTCCAGCACCTTGACGGCCTCGGGGCCGGTCAGGGTGATCTCGCCCATGTGGGACAGGTCGAACAGGCCGGCGCGGGTGCGCACGGCGTTGTGCTCGTCGCGCTCGCTCGCGTACCGCAGCGGCATGTCCCAGCCCGCGAAATCGGTCATGGTCGCACCGAGCGAACGGTGCAGCGCGTCGAGCGCGGTCAGGCGGGGGGCAGTGCTCATGGGTGTGGCTCCCGGGTCCCAGGGCATGACATGACGAGGACGATCCTCCCCATCTGTCATCGGAACCTGAGAGGTTCGCCGGGAGTTCCCGCGCGTACGGGTCAACTCCACGGCTTGCACCTTGGGTGGAGCACGCTCCGACGACCGTCGGGGACGGTCGTGTCGCGGCTCGCTTTTCAGATCTGCCTCATCCACGCGGTACGGGGCCTGAGAGATTCAAGGGAGGTACTTGCTCCTTCGGCGCCCGGGCACGGCCTTGCGGCCCTGCCGGGACTCTCCCGCGCGGATTCAAGCGGCCGGTATGCAGTTGGTGTCCAGATGGCGCACATCATTGCACGGGACGTCCGGGACCGGGCCGTCGGGCCCGGAAGAAAGCCGAGAGCGGAACCGGGGGCGCCGGATTACCGTCTCTTTACACTCAGTGGGCATGGGGCTCGTGCGGCCCCGTTTCGGGGGGGAGACGCTGTGCGGAGGTTCGGAGTGGTCACCACAACGCAACCCGTCGGAGGAGGCGCCGGAGGCGCCGGAGTCGACGGCGTGCCGACCCAACGGGGCGCGGGCGTGGATCCGCGCGTCGTCGTCGAGGGCGTAGGACCGGTCCGTGACCTGCGCGGATCCGCCGTGCGCGGCCCGCAGCGGCTCGGCTGGCCGACGGGGGACATCGTGGTGGTGTCCGGTCTGCCCGGCGGCGGCAAGAGCACGCTGATCAAGCGCGCCGCCGAGGGGGGCGGCATCGACTCCCAGGACGCCCGCGAACGCTGGGAGCGGCGGATGCCGGCCGCGCTGCCCTACGCCGCGTACCGACCGCTGGTCCGCGCCGCCCACTACTGGGGGCTGTGGCGCAAGCTGCGCTCCGGCGATTCCGTAGTGGTCCACGACTGCGGCACCCAGAGCTGGGTCCGCGGCCTGCTCGCCTCCGTGGCCCGCCGCCGGGGCTCCTCCCTGCACCTGCTGCTGCTCGACACCACCGCCGAGGAGGCCCTGTCCGGGCAGGCGGCGCGTGGGCGGCGGGTGTCCGCGTACGCCTTCGCCCGCCACCGCGGAGCCGTCCACCGGCTGCTCCGGGAGGCCGAGGCCGGGCGCCCGCCCGCGGGCTGCGCCTCCGCGACGCTCCTCGACCGCCGTTCCGCCGCAGCCGTGACCTCCATCGCGTTCCACGGCTGACTCCGGCCGGCCCGCCCGCAGCCGATAGCCTCGGCAGCACATCGGCGGGACCACACGGAGGGCAGGGGTACATGCAGGGCAGCGGCTGGCCGGCGAACGAGTTGGAGCAGGTGCTCGGGGCGGCGCTCGGGCAGACGGACGCCGGGGAGCGGATCCTGGAGGTGCTCGGGCGCAGCGCGGTCTGGGTACCGCTGCCCGAGGGAGGCGGCCCGGACCGGGGCAGCCTCAGCCTGCCGACGATGGTGATCGGCGGGGAGGCGTACGTCCCCGTCTACAGCTCCGAGGCCCAGTTCCGGTTCTGCGCCGGCCCCGGCATGGACTTCGCGATCGCCCCGGCCGTGGAGTTCGCCCGCGGCCTGCCCCCGCAGCTCGGCATCGCCGTGAACCCGGAGGGGGCCGTCGGCGTTCCGCTGCCCCCGGCCGCGGTCGCCGAGCTGTGCCGCGCCGGCCTCGGCCCGCTCGACGGACCGGCCACCGGGGGTCGCGTACGGCTCTTCGAGCCGGACTGGCAGGAGGACCCGGTCGACTTCCTGGCCGCCGCCGCCGAGGAGTTCCGCGGCACCGGGGTCGTCGCGGCCGCCCACCGCTGCCTGGCCAGCGTGGAGGGCGGGGCCCCCGAGCTGTACGTGGGTGTCCGGCTGGTGGGATGGGACCCCGAGTTCCGCGGCGCCCCGCTGGAGGCCCTCGGGCGGGCCCTCGCGCGCGTACCGGTGCCCTGGACCGTGCAGTTGATCCTGCTGGACGCCGCCGAGGACCCGGTCACGGAGTGGATTCGTGAGCGCGTACGCCCCTTCTACCTCCCGTAGCGCCGCTTAAGCTGGTTGGTACGTGTGGACGACGGGCGGACGAAGAGGGGTACCGGGTGAGTGCGTCAGGCACGGCCGCGGCCGGGCAGGTCGAGCACATGCTGCGCCAGGTGACTCCCGGGCGCTATGAGAGCTACGAGTCACTGCTGCACGCCCTCGCGGAGGGCCGGCTGTGGATGCTGTTGTGGCAGGGGCAGCCGGGCTCACCGGACGCCCAGTACGGGGGCATGGAGGTCGAGGGCCTCGGCTACGCGCCCTGCGTGACCTCGCCGCAGGAACTGGCCGCGAGCGGCTGGAACCGCGGCTACGAGGTGGTCACCGGCCGGGACATCGCCCGCGCCCTCTACCCGGACCGCTGGGGCCTGTGGGTCAACCCGCACGCCCAGGGCGGCGGCCTCGGCGTGCCGTGGGCAGACCTGCGCCGGATCGCCACCGGCCTGGACCGGATGCCGGCGGGCCCGCTGCGGCTCTCCGAGCCCTCCCTGGAGCTCCCGCAGTTCTACGGGCTGCTGACCCGCCACGCGCACCGCACGCCGGCCGTGCGCTCGCTGCGCCGCGCCTGGGTGCAGCCCTCGCTGGGGTCGGCCTACCTGGCGGTGGGCCTCGACCTCTACGACGCCTCCGCGCCCGCCCTGGAATCCGTACGGGAGATGATGCGGCAGTCGGTGGGGGCGGTGCCCGAGGGGGTGCCCGTGTGCACCGTCGCGCTGGCGGACGAGCACGACCCGGTGGCGATGTGGCTGCGCGCGCAGACCCGCCCGTTCTACGACCGGGAGGGCCAGGCGGCGGTCCACTGACGCGCGCCGGAGGCCGCCGGGGCGTTCCCGGAGGGCTTTCACCAGGTCGCCTACAGGGAATTCGGGCACGTTGCCCGCACTCTGGGACGGACCCCTTCGACGGACTTCGAGCCGCCGGGAACCACGGTTCCCGGCGGCTCTCGTCTTGTCCGGATTTCATCCCCGATGGGCGCCCAATAGGCGCACTCCTCCAGTGAGTTGGGCGCGATGTCCGGTTAGGTACCGAACGGCCGGTCTTGCTCCGCTGAGCCGACAGCGGAGTCCGGATAACGGGAACCGATGCGTCAGATCACGGTTGCGCATCCATTCATCTGCGGGTCTGGCGGCTGGTCGAGCGCCCGATGAAGACTCCCCACCCAAGAGCCGGTCAGTCCTGCGGGACCCGGTTCGGCACGTGGACTTCGCTTGTTGTTCCGCACGGCACTTCCCGCACTTTCCGCACTTCAGCTGCTCCGCACCCTGCACTCCGCACGCGTTCTGCGTGTACCACGCACTCCGAGCGCCACTCCGCACCAACGCCGCCACAGCGGCGGGCATGGGCCGACCACCCGTCGGCCGAGAGGGGTCCCCACCACGATGACGGCACCACTGCACGACACGAGCGCGGAAACACCCGCACCCGTGTCCGTAGCCGACGTCCCTGCCAAAGCCATCGAAGGCCGTTCGCCCGGCCGCATCGCCTGGATGCGGCTCAAGCGTGACAAGGTCGCGCTGACCGGCGGCGTGGTCGTGATCCTGTTGATCCTGATCGCGGTGTTCGCACCGCAGATCGTGAGCCTGTTGGGCCACCCGCCCAACGAGTTCCACGAGGACATGATCGACCCGGACCTGGGCACGCCGATCGGCTCCTTCGGCGGCATGAGCTCCGAGTTCCTGCTGGGCGTCGAACCGACCAACGGGCGCGACGTGTTCAGCCGGATCGTCTACGGCGCCCGCATCTCGTTGGTCGTCGCGTTCCTCGCGGCCTTCGTGTCGGTCGTCATCGGCAGCTTCCTCGGCGCGCTGGCGGGCTTCCTCGGCGGCTGGGTGGACGGCGTCATCAGCCGCCTGATGGACCTGCTGCTGGCCTTCCCGCAGCTGCTCTTCACCATCGCGCTGGTCTCGGTCGTCCCCAACTCCCTGTTGGGCTTCGAGGGTTCGGGCGTCCGCATGGGCGTGCTGATCGTCGTCATCGGCTTCTTCGGCTGGCCGTACATCGGCCGCATCGTCCGCGGTCAGACGATCTCCCTGAGGGAGCGCGAGTACGTGGAGGCGGCCCGCAGTCTGGGCGCCGGCCGCGGCTACATCCTGATCAAGGAGCTGCTGCCGAACCTGGTCGCGCCGATCCTCGTCTACGCGACGCTGATCATCCCGACCAACATCCTGACGGAGGCCGCCCTCAGCTTCCTCGGTGCCGGCGTCAAGCCGCCCACCGCCTCCTGGGGAAAGATGCTGTCCGACGCCATCCCCATCTACCAGGACGACCCCATGTACATGGTGGTCCCGGGTATCACGATCTTCATCACCGTCCTGGCGTTCAACCTCTTCGGGGACGGGCTGCGTGACGCACTCGACCCCAAGGGCAGCTGAACCGCTTCTCGATTCACCCACCTATGGAGGTTGGACAATAGTGATCCGCAGAAAGCAGGCACTCGCGATCACCGCCGTGATCGCCGCCCTGTCCCTGACCGCCGCGTGCGGTGGCGGTGACGGCGACGGCAAGAAGACCGAGGGCAAGGGCGGTGACGGCGGAGCCGCGTTCAACGCGGCCACCACCGGCCTCGTGAACCCCTCGGACGCCAAGGGCGGGGAGCTCAAGCTCTGGTCGCCGCAGGACGTCGACTACCTCGACCCGGCGCGTGCCTACTACGGCTTCGTGTGGAACATGCAGCGCCTCTACGTGCGCCAGCTGCTCGCGTACGACAGCAAGCCGGGCGAGGCGGGCACCAAGCTGGTCCCGGACCTCGCCGAGGCCCTTCCGGTGCTCAGCAACGACGGCAAGACCTACACCGTCAAGCTCAAGGACGGCGTCAAGTTCGAGGACGGCACGCCGGTCACCTCGAAGGACATCAAATACGGCATCGAGCGCGTCTTCGCGCAGGACGTGCTGTCCGGTGGTCCGACGTACCTGATCGACCTGCTCGACCAGGGCCAGAAGTACCCCGGCCCGTACAAGGACACCGACCCGAACAAGATGGGTCTGAAGTCCGTCGAGACGCCGGACGACAAGACGGTCGTCTTCAACCTGGCGAGCGCCAACTCGGACTTCAGCTACCTGCTGGCCATGCCGTCCTCCTCGCCGGTCCCGGCGGCCAAGGACACGGGCGCCACGTACACCAACAAGCCGCTGTCCACCGGCCCTTACAAGGTGGAGAGCTTCACCGCGGGCAAGGGCGCCACCTTCGTCCGCAACGAGAACTGGGACCCGAAGACCGACACGATCCGCAAGGGTCTGCCGGACAAGGTCTCCTTCACGGTGACGACCAACCCGGACGACATGGACCAGCGCCTGCTGTCCGGTGACATCGACCTCGCGGTCGACGGCACGGGCATGCAGCAGGCCGGCAAGAACAAGGTCCTCAAGGACGAGAAGCTCAAGAAGAACGCGGACAACCCGTTCACGGGCTACATCCGCTACTTCGCCTTCCCGCAGTCGGTCGCGCCGTTCGACAACGTCGAGTGCCGCAAGGCCGTCATCTACGCGGCCGACCCGAAGTCGCTGCAGACCGCCCGCGGCGGCCCGACCAGCGGTGACCTCGGCGCCAACATGCTGCCGCCCGGCATCCCCGGCTCGGACAAGGCCTTCGACCCGTTCGGCCTGACGAAGGGCGAGCCGCAGGAGGCCAAGGCCAAGGAGGCCCTCAAGGCCTGTGGCAAGCCCGACGGCTTCGAGACCACCATCGCCGTGCGCAACAACCGCGCGCCCGAGGTGAAGAGCGCGGAGTCCCTGCAGGCGGCCCTCGCCAAGGTCGGCATCAAGGCGACGATCGACCAGTACGACGGCAAGCTCTCCTCCTCCACGATCGGTTCGCCCGAGAACGTGAAGAAGAAGAACTACGGCATCATCGTCATGGGTTGGGGTGCCGACTACAACTCCGGCGCCGGCTTCCTCCAGCCCCTGGTCGACGGCTCGTTCATCCTGCCGAACGGCAACAACAACTACACCGAGCTGAACGACCCCGAGGTCAACGGTCTCTTCGACAAGGCCGCCTCCGCGGCCACGCCGGAGGCAGCGGCCCCGTTCTACACGGAGATCAACAAGAAGGTCATGGAGAAGGCGCTCTACCTGCCGATCAACTTCGACAAGGCCTTCGTCTACCACAACCCGCGCCTGACGAACGTCTACTTCAACGACTCCATGGGCAAGATCGACCTTGCCACGGTGGGCATCGCCGCCAAGTAGTCGCAGGCCAGGTTCATAGCAACTCAGCACGCAAGTAAGTGCCTTCACCGCACATGCGCTAGTCCGAAGGGCAGGTGAAGGCCGCAGGCGGTGGCCGCCGTCCCCACGAGGGACGGCGGCCACCCGCCCCGGGCGGCCGACTGCAGTGCTCGTCTACCTCATACGGCGGCTGTTCAACGTCGCCGCCACGCTGCTGGTGGTCTCCGTGGTCACCTTCGGCATCTTCTTCGCGGTCCCGAAGCTGACCGGCAGCGATCCCGCGCTCATGTACGCCGGCCGCGAGACCAACGAGACCGCGCTGGCGGGCATCCGCGTGAAGATGGGCTTCGACAAGCCCATCTCCGAGCAGTACCTGCTCTTCCTCAAGGGCATCTTCGTCGGCCGCGACTACGACGGCGGCACGGATGTCACGCACTGCGCGGCGCCCTGCTTCGGTTACTCCTTCAAGACCGAGGCCCCCGTCTGGGAAACCATGCTCGACCGCATGCCGGTCACCCTCTCGCTCGCCCTCGGGGCGGCCGTGATCTGGGTGATCGCCGGTGTGGCCACGGGCGTCGTCTCCGCGCTCAAGCGCCGCACGGCCATCGACCGGACCGTCATGGTCGGCGCCCTCGCCGGCGTCTCCCTGCCGATCTTCTTCACCGGCATGGTGGCCCCCGCGATCTTCGTCTACGGCCTCGGCTGGCTGGACGTCTCCAACTACCAGCCACTCACAGAGGATCCATTGGCCTGGCTCAACAGCCTGATCCTGCCCTGGATCACCCTGGCCTTCCTCTTCGCCGCGACCTACGCCCGCATCACCCGGGCGACCATGCTCGAAGTGCTCGGCGAGGACTACATCCGCACCGCCCGCGCCAAGGGCCTCAAGGAGGGCGTGGTCATCCGCAAGCACGCCCTGCGGTCCACGCTCACCCCGATCGTCACCATGTTCGGCCTCGACCTCGGTGGACTCCTCGGCGGCGCGGTGCTCACCGAGACGACCTTCAACTTCCAGGGGCTGGGCACGGCCGCCGTGGCCGCCATCGGCGCCGGCGACCTCCCCGTGATCATGGGAGTGACCCTGCTCGCCGCGCTCTTCGTGGTGATGGCAAACCTGATCGTGGACCTGCTGTACGCCGTCATCGACCCGCGCGTGAGGCTGACGTGACCGAGACCCCCGCCTCCACCCCCACCGCCTCCGGCGGACCCGCCTTCGTCCCCGAACAGGCCGGCCCGCGGGACGGCGCGTACCTCTCCGTACGCGACCTGCGGGTGCACTTCCCGACCGACGACGGCCTCGTCAAGTCCGTCGACGGGCTCTCCTTCGACCTGGAACGCGGCAAGACCCTCGGCATCGTGGGCGAGTCCGGTTCCGGCAAGTCGGTGACCTCGCTGGCCATCATGGGACTGCACCGCACCGGCAACGCCCGCAGCCGCCCGCACATCTCCGGCGAGGTCCGGCTCGACGGCGAGGACCTCGTCGCGGCCGACGCCGACCACGTGCGCAAGCTCCGCGGCCGCAAGATGGCGATGGTCTTCCAGGACCCGCTCTCGGCGATGCACCCGTACTACACGGTCGGCGCGCAGATCGTCGAGGCGTACCGCACCCACCACAAGGTCGACAAGAAGACCGCCCGCAAGCGGGCCGTCGAGATGCTCGACCGGGTCGGCATCCCCGAGCCCCACCGGCGCGTGGACGCGTACCCCCACGAGTTCTCCGGCGGCATGCGCCAGCGCGCGATGATCGCCATGGCGCTCGTCAACAACCCCGAGCTGCTCATCGCGGACGAGCCGACCACCGCCCTGGACGTCACCGTCCAGGCGCAGATCCTGGACCTGATCCGCGACCTGCAGAAGGAGTTCGGCTCCGCGGTCATCATGATCACGCACGACCTGGGCGTGGTCGCCGAGATGGCCGACGAGATCCTCGTGATGTACGGCGGCCGGTGCATCGAGCGCGGCACCGCCGAGAAGGTGTTCTACGAGCCCCGGCACCCCTACACCTGGGGCCTGCTCGGCTCGATGCCGCGCATCGACCGCGACCAGACCGAGCGCCTCATCCCGGTCAAGGGCTCACCCCCCAGCCTGATCAACATCCCGAGCGGCTGCGCCTTCAACCCGCGCTGCCCGTACGCCGACGTCCCCAAGGGCGGCATCACCCGCACCCAGCGGCCCGAGCTGGTCCAGGACGACAGCCGGCACTGGTCCGCCTGCCACATGTCGCAGGACGAGCGGACCCGGATCTGGACCGAAGAGATTGCGCCGAAGCTGTGACCGACATGAAGAAGGACGCCGCGAAGGACCCCGCCGGGCGCGTCGCGCAGGCCACCGCCGAGGGATCCGACGCGGAGCCGCTGCTGCGGGTGACCGGGCTGGTCAAGCACTTCCCCATCAACAAGGGGTTGCTGCGCCGCCAGACCGGGGCGGTCAAGGCCGTGGACGGCATCGACTTCGACGTCCGCCGCGGCGAGACGCTCGGCGTCGTCGGTGAGTCCGGCTGCGGCAAGTCCACGATGGGCCGGCTGATCACGCGCCTGCTGGAGCCGACGGGCGGCACGGTCGAGTTCGAGGGGCGCGACATCACGCACCTCGGGGTCGCCGGGATGCGACCGCTGCGCCGCGACGTGCAGATGATCTTCCAGGACCCGTACGGTTCGCTGAACCCGAGGCACACCGTCGGCACCATCGTCGGAGCCCCCTTCAAGCTCCAGGGGGTTTCCCCGGAGGGCGGGCTCAAGGCGGAGGTGCAGCGGCTGCTGTCGCTCGTGGGCCTCAACCCCGAGCACTTCAACCGCTACCCGCACGAGTTCTCGGGCGGCCAGCGCCAGCGCATCGGCATCGCCCGGGCCCTGGCCCTGAACCCGAAGCTCGTCGTCGCCGACGAACCGGTGTCCGCGCTGGACGTGTCGATCCAGGCCCAGGTGGTCAACCTGCTGGACGACCTCCAGGAGGAGCTCGGCCTCACGTACGTGATCATCGCGCACGACCTGTCGGTCATCCGGCACGTCTCGGACCGCATCGCGGTGATGTACCTCGGCAAGATCGTGGAGCTGACCGACCGCAAGTCGCTCTACGAGACCCCGATGCACCCGTACACCAAGGCGCTGCTGTCGGCCGTGCCGGTGCCGGACCCGCGGCGGCGCGGCGCGAAGAGCGGCCGCATCCTGCTCAAGGGCGACGTGCCCTCGCCGATCTCCCCGCCGAGCGGCTGCCGCTTCCACACCCGGTGCTGGAAGGCCACGCAGATCTGCACGACGCAGGAGCCCCCGATGCTGACCCTGGCCACCGGCCACCAGGTCGCCTGCCACCACCCCGAGAACGCCCCGGACCAGGCTCCGGGCGACAAGGCTCTGCCCGGCGCGGCGGACGCGGTGGTGTCGGTCCCGGAGTAGCGGACGAGACCGGCGCCGGCGCCGGAGCGCGGGGCCCCCGGGACACGTCCCGGGGGCCCCGCTCCGTTTCCGGGCGACAATGGCGGGGTGCTCCACGATCTCTTCCCGCCCGGCATCCAGCACGCCCTGGACCTCGCGGGCATTTTTGTCTTCGCCACCGCGGGCGCGCTGCTCGCCGTGCGCAAGAACTTCGACGTCTTCGGCATCGCCGTGCTCGCCCTCGTCACCGCCCTGGGCGGCGGCCTGTTGCGCGACCTGTGCATCGGCGCCGTCCCGCCCGCGGCCTTCGGGGAGCTGAGCTTCTTCGTCACGCCGCTGATCGCCGCCGCGCTCGTCTACTTCCTGCATCCCGAGGTCCAGCGGATCAACCGGGCCATCAACGTGTTCGACGCCGCGGGCCTCGGTCTGTTCTGCGTGACGGGCACGACCAAGGCCTACGAGTACGGCCTCGGGCTGACCGCCTCCGCCGCCCTGGGGCTGGCCACGGCGGTCGGCGGCGGCGTGCTGCGCGACGTCCTCGCCAACGAGGTGCCGTCGCTGCTCCGCGACCGGGAGATGTACGCCGTGCCGGCCGTCGTGGGCGCGGCCATGGTGGCGCTCTTCATCGCCTTCGAGACGCTGAACGCGGTGACGACCGGCCTCGCGATCGTCACCACCTTCGTGCTGCGGCTGCTCGCCATGCGCTACCACTGGCGGGCGCCGTTGGCCTGGAACCGGCGCTCGTCGGTGGCCGAGGAGCCGTAACGGGCACGGCGGGGCGGCCCGGGCCGGGGAAGAAAACAAAAGCTACCGCTTAGTAGCCTCCCGGTGTACCGTCGTTCCATGGCATACGCAGCGGCCCAGGCCTCCATCGGCGACAGCGAATTCGACCGCGACACCGACATCTCCCCCCGCGCGGGAGAGCCCGGCGTGTACGACGCGGAACTCTCCGCCGGCTGGACGATCATCACCGCCGTCAACGGCGGCTACCTGCTGGCCCTGGTCGGCCGGGCCCTGTCGGCCGCCCTGCCGCACCCGGACCCCTTCACCGTCTCCGCGCACTACCTGACGTCCTCGGTGCCCGGCCCCGCCGTCATCCGCACCCAGGTCGTCCGCGTCGGCCGCACCCTCTCCACCGGCCAGGCCTCGCTGTTCCAGTTCGACGAGAACGGCGCCGAGGTCGAGCGCATCCGCGTCCTCGCCTCCTACGGCGACCTCGCCGCGCTGCCCGACGTCGTGCACACCGCCGCCGTGCCGCCCGCCTTCCCCGCCTACGAGGACTGCCTCGGCGCCGAGGCCGGACCCGCCCCCATCCCCGGCAGCTCCGCCATCGTCGACCGCCTCCGGCTGCGGCTCGACCCGGCGACCGCCGGCTGGGCCGTCGGAGCGCCCTCCGGCAAGGGCGAGATGCGGGCCTGGTTCGAACTGGCCGACGGCCGCGACCCCGACCCGTTCTCCCTGCTCCTCGCGGTGGACGCGCTGCCGCCCACCGCCTTCGACCTCGGGCTCGTCGGCTGGGCCCCGACCGTCGAACTGACCACCCACATCCGCTGCCGTCCCGCCCCCGGGCCGCTGCGCGTCTCCATCACCACCCGCAACATGGCCGGCGGCTTCCTGGAGGAGGACGCCGAGGTCTGGGACTCCGCGGACCGGCTCGTGGCCCAGTCCCGGCAGCTCGCACGGGCCCCGAGGTAGCCGCCCCGACGGCGCGGACCGGCGGGGGCCGTCCGGTTGCCCCCGCCCGCTGGGGATCCCGGCCCCCGGGGACTCGTAGAATCGGGGGATCATGGCCTACCTCGACCACGCCGCCACCACCCCGATGCTGCCGGAGGCCGCTGCGGCGATGACCGCGCAGTTCGCCGCCACGGGTAACGCGTCCTCCCTCCACGCCGCCGGCCGCCGCGCCCGCCGCACCGTCGAGGAGGCCCGCGAGGCCCTCGCCGAAGCCCTCGGTGCCCGGCCGAGCGAGGTGGTGTTCACCTCGGGCGGCACGGAGGCCGACAACCTCGCCGTCAAGGGCCTGTACTGGGCCCGCCGCGACGCCGAGCCCGCCCGGACCCGGGTCCTCACCAGCCCCGTCGAGCACCACGCCGTCCTCGACGCCGTGCACTGGCTCGCCGAGCACGAGGGCGCCCGCGTCGAGTACCTGCCCGTCGACCGGCACGGGCGCGTGCACCCGGAAGCCTTCCGGGAGGCCGTCGAACGCGACCCGGACGACGTGGCCCTGGCCACCGTCATGTGGGCCAACAACGAGATCGGCACCGTCATGCCGGTCCGCGAACTGGCCGGCATCGCCCGCGAGCACGGGATCCCCCTGCACTCCGACGCCGTCCAGGCCTTCGGGCAGCTCGACGTCCGCTTCGGTGACAGCGGCCTCGCCGCCATGACCGTCAGCGCGCACAAGATCGGCGGCCCGTACGGCATCGGCGCACTGCTGCTCGGCCGCGACCAGAGCCCCGTCCCCGTGCTCCACGGCGGCGGGCAGGAACGACACGTCCGCTCCGGCACCCTCGACGTACCGGCCGTCGCCGCCTTCGCGGTGGCCGCCGTACTCGCCGCCGAGCGGCGCGAACGGTTCGCGGCGGAGGTCGGCGCGCTGCGCGACGAGCTGATCGGCGCCGTGCTCGACGCCGTCCCCGACGCCGTCCTCGGCGGCGACCCCGAGGACCGCCTCCCGGCCAACGCCCACTTCAGCTTCCCCGGCTGCGAGGGGGACTCCCTGCTGCTGCTCCTGGACGCACAGGGCATCGAGTGCTCCACCGGCTCCGCCTGCACCGCCGGCGTCGCCCAGCCGAGCCACGTCCTGCTGGCCACCGGCACCGACCCGCAACTGGCCCGCGGAACGCTGCGGTTCTCCCTCGGCCACACCTCCACGAAGGAGGACGTCGCCGCGGTCGCCGCCGCCATCGGCCCGGCGGTGACCCGAGCCCGCACGGCGGGCCTCAGCTGATCCGGAACCCCTCGACGCCGACTCAGGCGTCGGGGACGCGGATCCAGTCCGCCCAGAGGAACGCCAGCCAGGTCAACAGGCTCGCCGGAACCAGGAACGTGGCGATCCACAGGGTCCTGAGCCGCAGCTGCTCCCACTCCAGGGCGCCCCAGCCGTGCGGCAGGGCCGCGATCAGCACGCCCACGAAGAGGGACAGCACGGCGGACCAGGCGAAGGCCGTGAACACGAGCCGGACGCACAGCGGCAGCCGGGTCCGGTCCCATACCTTCCGCACGGCGAGGGCGTAGGCGGGCAGGATCCCGAAGACGGTCATGAGTCCGCCGTGGACGATCACGCGGGTGGGGACCGCCGATGCGTCGTCGCCCATCAGCGGCCACACCGGCGTGAACACGACGGCCGCCACCAGCCAGCCGACCCGGATGACGTGTGAGAGTTCGCGCCGCATGCCGCTACCGCCCCCGATTCCGCCGACCCCCCGTCGACGCCCCAAGTGTCCGATGGCGCCGGCGCGGCGGTCAGGGGTCGTGGGGTAACGGTTCGGTCCGCCGCCCGGTGCGGGGCCCCGGCCGGGCTCAGCCCTCGGGCGTGGCGGCGAGTGCCTCGGCGGTCATCCGGATGTAGCGGTCCCAGTCCCAGTGGCGGCCCGGGTCCGTGTGGTCGGCGCCCGGCACCTCGGAGTGGCCCACGATGTGCTTGCGGTCGACGGGTATCCCGTAGCGGCGGCAGACGTCCGCCGCGAGCTTCGCCGAGGCCGCGTACATGGCGTCGGTGAAGTCCTGCGGCCGGTGCACGAAGCCCACGTGCTCGATGCCGACGCTGCGCTCGTTCATCGAGCGGTTGCCCGCGTGGTACGCCACGTCCAGCTCGCGCACCATCTGCTCGATGTGCCCGTCCTGGCGCACGATGTAGTGCGCCGACGCCTTGTGCCACGGGTTCTTGAACGCGTCCACCGAGGAGGCGAAGCCGCCCTGTGTGACATGCACGACGATCCGGTCCACCCGGTAGTCGTCGGGCCGGTCGGCCAGCCGCCAGTTCGCGGGCGACGCCGCCGTCCAGTTCGCGCCCGCGTGGTCGAGCTCGCCCTCCTTGCGGGGCTTGGACACCCCCGGCATCAGCCACCAGGCCCGGCCGATCTCCTCGCGCCCGACGACCGCCGCCGCCGCGAGCACGCCGAGCCCGCCGAACAGCACCGCCCTGCGGGTCCTGCGCGGCGTTTTTCCGCCCTTGTCCGTCTGCTCCGTCATGTGATCCACCCCCCACAGCCGATAACGCGCTGTGACCCCGCTCGGTTCCCCGTACCCTGGACGGTGCTATGACTGAGAACCTGCCGCGCACCGCCCGTCCCCTTCGCGTCCTGGCCGCCATGTCCGGCGGCGTGGACTCCGCCGTCGCCGCCGCCCGCGCGGTCGAAGCCGGGCACGACGTCACCGGCGTCCACCTGGCGCTCTCCGCGAACCCGCAGTCCTTCCGGACCGGGGCCCGCGGCTGTTGCACCATCGAGGACTCCCGGGACGCCCGTCGCGCCGCCGACGTCATCGGCATCCCGTTCTACGTGTGGGACCTCGCCGAGCGCTTCCGCGAGGACGTCGTCGAGGACTTCATCTCCGAGTACGAGGCCGGTCGCACCCCGAACCCCTGCCTGCGCTGCAACGAGAAGATCAAGTTCGCGGCGCTGCTCGACAAGGCCCTCGCCCTCGGCTTCGACGCCGTCTGCACCGGCCACTACGCGACCGTCGTCCTGAACGAGGACGGCACCCGCGAGCTGCACCGGGCCTCCGACATGGCCAAGGACCAGTCGTACGTCCTGGGCGTGCTCGACGAGAAGCAGCTCGCCCACGCCCTCTTCCCGCTCGGTGACACCCTCACCACCAAGGAAGAGATCCGCGCCGAGGCCGAGGAGCGGGGCCTGGCCGTCGCGAAGAAGCCCGACAGCCACGACATCTGCTTCATCGCCGACGGCGACACCCAGGGCTTCCTCGCGAACCGCCTCGGCAAGGCCGAGGGCGACATCGTCGACGAGACCGGGGAGAAGGTCGGCACCCACGAGGGAGCCTTCGGCTTCACCATCGGCCAGCGCAAGGGCCTGCGCATCGGGCACCCCGCCGCCGACGGCAAGCCGCGCTACGTCCTCGACATCTCGCCGGTGAACAACACCGTCACCGTCGGCCCCGTCGAAGCCCTGGACGTCAGCGCCCTCACCGCGATCCGGCCCCGCTGGTGCGGCTCCACGGCCGCAGCCCCCGGCACCTACACCGCGCAGCTGCGCGCCCACGGCGGCGAGACCGAGGTCTTCGCCGAGCTCGTGGGCGACGAGCTGCGCGTCTCCTTCACCGAGCCGGTCCGCGGCGTGGCCCCGGGCCAGGCGATCGTGCTCTACGACGGCACCCGCGTCGTCGGCTCCGCCACCATCGCGACGACGACCCGGGCCGCGGCCGCGGTCTGACGCGCGGCCCGGTGCGGGTCGTTGCCGCCGGTACCGGCCGGCCGGGTCGCGGTCGACGTACCGGCCGGACGGGCGGTGGCGGCTCGTAGTGGCCGTACGCCCCTTCGGGTCAGACCACCGTCAGGACGATCTTGCCGGTGGTCCGGCCCCGCTCGCCGATCTCGTGGGCCTCCGCGGCCCGCTCCAGCGGCAGCACCGTGTCCACCAGGGGCTTGAGCACCCCCCGGTCGGCGAGGGCGGCGATGCCCTCCAAGCCCTTCAGGTCGGGCTCGACCAGCAGCCACACCGCCCGCGCGGTGCCCGCGTCCGCGGGGACGGAGTCCGGCCCGGGCAGCGAGATCAGGTGGCCGCCGGCCTTCAGGACCTTCAGGGAGCGCTCGGCGGTCCCGTCGCCGAGCGCGTCGATCACCACGTCCACCTCGGCGACCGCCTCGGTGAAGTCCTGCTCCCGGTAGTCGATGAGCTCGTCGGCGCCCAGCTCGCGCAGCAGCTCGTGCTTGGCCGCGCTCGCGGTGCCGATGACGTACGCGCCGCGCGCCTTGGCGATCTGCACCGCCAGGTGGCCGACGCCGCCCGCCGCCGCGTGCACCAGGACCCGCTGCCCCGCCGTGACGTCGGCGGTGTCCACCAGTGCCTGCCAGGCGGTGAGCGCCGCCAGCGGCAGCGCGGCCGCCTGTACGTGGTCCAGGGAGGCGGGCTTGCGGGCGAGGTGCCGGGCCGGTGCCACCACGTACTCGGCGTAGCCGCCGGCCTGCCGCGGGAAGAGCGGCATCCCGAACACCTCGTCGCCCACGCCGTGGAGGGTCACGCCGGGGCCGACCGCCTCGACGGTGCCGGAGACGTCCCAGCCCACGATCGGGGTCTCGCCCCAGCCGATCAGGGCGCCGCTCGCGCGGGTCTTCCAGTCGACCGGGTTCACGCCGGCCGCGTGGACCCGGACGAGGACCTCGCCCAGACCGGGCTCCGGGCGCTCGATCTCCCGCTCGACCAGGTTCTCGGGACCGCCCCACTCGTTCACGACCATCGCGCGCATGTCTGTCCGCCTCATTCCGTCCGATTGCGTCCTCACCGGGGCGTTCCCCGGCTGCACGTCCCACATTCGGACACGGCGGCCTTCCGCAGTGTTGGCCGTCCGGCCACCATGTGACAGGATCTGGCCATGAGCGAGACGCGTACGGACCCCACGCACCCCGCGACGCCGGCGGGCCGGAGCGGCGCGGACGGCCGCCACCTGGTCGCCGTACTCGCCCTGCCCGGCTTCCCGCCCTTCGAGCTGGGGATCCCCTCCCGCGTCTTCGGCAGCGCCGTCGACGACGACGGCGCCGCCCTGTACGAGGTCGTCGTCTGCACCGCCGACGGCGGCCCGGTGACCAGCGACTCCGGGTTCGCCATCCAGCCCGCCGCCGGGCCCGAGGCCCTCGCCGCCGCCGACACCGTGATCATCCCGCCCACCCACGCCATGCCCGAGCTGGCCCTCGGGGGGCCGCTGCCGCCCGAGGTGGCCGCGGCGATCGCCCGCATCCGGCCCGGCACCCGCCTGGTCTCCATCTGCAGCGGCTCCTACGTCCTCGCCGCCGCAGGTCTCCTCGACGGCCGCCCCGCCACGACCCACTGGAACCTCGCCCCCGAATTCCGCCGGGCCTACCCCCGGGTCCTCGTCGACGAGGAGGTCCTCTTCGTCGACGACGGCGACGTCCTGACCTCGGCCGGCGTCTCGGCGGGCGTCGACCTGTGCCTGCACATGGTCCGCCGCGACCACGGCGTCGCCATCACCAACCGGGCCGCCCGGATGTGCGTCGTACCGCCGTGGCGGGACGGCGGCCAGGCCCAGTACATCGACCGGCCCGTCCCCGAACCCACCGTCGCCACCACCACCGCCACCCGCGCCTGGGCCCTGGAGCGCCTCGCCGAACCCATCGCCCTCGCGGAACTCGCCGCCCACGCCCGGATGAGCCTGCGCACCTTCACCCGGCGCTTCCGCGACGAGGTCGGCATGACCCCGGTGCAGTGGCTCACCACCCAACGGCTGGAGATCGCCCGACAGCTGCTGGAGTCCAGCGACCTGCCGGTCGACCTCGTGGCCCACCGCGCCGGCTTCGGCTCCGCCAATTCCCTGCGCCAGCACATGCGCGCCGCCCTCGGCGTCTCCCCGATCGCCTACCGCCGCACCTTCCAGCCGCACGGATCCGCCGACCCCTCCCGCCCCGCGGCGGCCGTCACCGCGACCTGACATGACCTGGGCGGTCATCGACACGGGGGGTGCCCCCCGGGGCAGGATGGGACCGACGGCCCGGGAACCGCGGGCCCGTTGACAGGGGAGAGCACCATGACCGCGTACGCCATCGCCCACATACGGCCCGAGGCCCTGAACGAGGACATCCTGCGCTACATCGAGGAGATCCAGTCGACCCTGGATCCCTTCGACGGCCGCTTCCTCGTCCACGGCGCCGAGGTCGAGGTCCTCGAAGGCCCCTTCCCCGGCACCATCGTCATGATCGGCTTCCCGGACATCGAGCGGGCCCGCGCCTGGTACGCCTCGCCCGCCTACCAGGAGATCCTGCCGCTGCGCACCGCCCACATCTCGGGCGAGACGTTCCTGGTCGAGGGCGTCCCGGACGGCTACGACGCCCGCGGGACGGCCGCGGCGATGCGGGCCGCAGCCGGCCTCTGACCTGCCGGCCCACCCGTCCGGCCCGCCCGCCCACCCGGTGGGCCGGGCCGTGGACGGCGCCGGGCCGGGGCGATCACCGGCCGCCCCACCGCCTGCTTCCGGCCGGGGGCCACGGGGCCCCCTCGGGGGTGCGAGCATGGCCCGTATGCCTACTCATCTCATCACCGGTGCCGGCTCCGGCATCGGCGCCGCCGTCGCGGCCCGCCTCCACGCCCGCGGCGACGACCTGGTCCTCCTCGCCCGTGACGCCGGCCGGGCCCGGCAGCTCGCCGAGCTCCACCCCGGCGCGCGGACCCTCGTGGGAGACCTGGCCGATCCCGACCGACTGTCGTGGGCCTTCTCCAAGCAGCCCGTCCCGGAGCGCATCGACTCCCTGCTGCACATCGCCGGCATCGTCGACCTCGGCCCCGTCGGCGAGCTCCGCCCCAAGACCTGGCACCAGCAGCTCAACGTCAACCTGATCGCCCCCGCCGAGGTCACCCGACTGCTGCTGCCCACCCTGCGCGCCTCCAAGGCCACCGTCGTCTTCGTGAACTCCGGCGCCGGCCTGAAGGCCCACGCCGACTGGAGCGCGTACGCCGCCTCCAAGCACGGCCTCAGGGCCCTCGCCGACTCCCTGCGCGAGGAGGAGAAGGAGCACGGCATCCGCGTCACCTCCGTCTACCCGGGCCGCACCGCCAGCCCCATGCAGGCCAAGGTGCACTCGCAGGAGGGCAAGGAGTACGACCCCGCCGCCTGGATCGACGCCGAGTCCGTCGCCACCACCATCGTCATGGCCGTCGACCTGCCCCGCGACGCCGAGGTGAACGACCTGTCCGTGAGGCCCGGCCGATGACCGCGAGCGCCACCGGCGTCGGTTCGCTGCCCGGCGGCGACGCCCGGGAGGCCGCCAAGACCGTCACCGGTTCCTTCGAGGAGTTCCCGTACCTCGCCGAGCTGCCCGCCCGCGGGCCCGGCGCGGACATGATCGGCCGCTCCCTCGGGCTGCTCGTCGACCTGTACGCCCACGTAGAGCCCAGCGGCTGGCGCATCAGCGACCGTCCGGGCCGCGACACCCGCCGCGCCCGCTCCTGGCTCGGCGAGGACCTGGACGCCCTGGAGGAGTTCACCCAGGGCTACCGGGGGAAGCTGAAGGTCCAGGCCGTCGGTCCGTGGACGCTCGCCGCCGCCCTCGAACTGCACGGCGGCGAGGCCGTGCTCCAGGACGCCGGGGCCTGCCGGGACCTGGCCGCCTCCCTCGCCGAGGGCCTGCGCGAACACCTGGCCGACGTCCGCAAGCGCATCCCCGGCGCCGAGGTCGTCCTCCAGTACGACGAGCCCTCGCTCACCGCCGTACTGCTCGGCCGGATCCGCTCGGCCAGCGGCTACCGCACCTACCGGGCCGTCGACCGGCAGGTCGTCGAGGGCACCCTGCGCGACCTCTTCGCCGTCCACGACGGTGAGGTCATCGTGCACTCCTGCGCCCCCGAGGTCCCCTTCGGACTACTGCGGCGGGCCGGGGCCGCAGGCGTCTCGTTCGATTTCTCCCTGCTCACCGAGCGCGAGGACGACGCCCTCGGGGAAGCCGTCGAGGGCGGTCTGAAACTCTTCGCCGGAGTGGTGCCGGGCACCGACGCCGCGTTGTCGGACCCGGGCGGTAGCGTCATGGGTGTCAGGAAGCTTTGGCGCAGGCTGGGGCTGGCCCCGGGGACTCTCGCCGAGTCCGTCGTGGTCACCCCGTCGTGCGGACTGGCGGGCGCCTCGCCCGCCTACGCCCGCGCGGCGCAGGCCCATTGCGTCAGGGCGGCGAGGTCGCTCGCCGATAACCCTGAGTGACGGTCGAGACGGGCCACGGGAGGACACGGCATGGCAGCCGAACAGCAGGACACGGCAGTACCGACGGCGGTGCGTGAGCAGCACACACTGCTGGCCGAGCAGGTCGAGGAGCACCGCTTCCGGTACTACGTGAACGACCAGCCGGTCGTCAGCGACGCCGAGTTCGACAAGCTGCTGCGCTCGCTGGAGGCACTGGAGGAGCAGTACCCGGAGCTCCGCACTCCCGACTCGCCCACCCAGAAGGTGGCCGGGGCGTACGCGACGGACTTCGCCTCCGTCGAGCACCGGGAGCGGATGCTCTCCCTCGACAACGCCTTCGACGACGAGGAACTGGCGGCCTGGGCCGAGCGCGTGGCCCGGGACGCCAACACCTCCGACTACCACTACCTGTGCGAACTCAAGGTGGACGGCCTCGCCGTCAACCTCACCTATGAGAACGGCCGCCTCACCCGGGCGGCCACCCGCGGCGACGGCCGCACCGGTGAGGACATCACGCCCAACGTCCGCACCATCGCCGAGATCCCGGACCGGCTGAAGGGCGACCGGATCCCGGCCCTCGTCGAGATCCGCGGCGAGGTCTTCTTCCCGATGGAGAAGTTCGAGGAGCTCAACGCGCGGCTCGTCGAGGCGGAGGGCAAGCCCTTCGCCAACCCGCGCAACGCGGCGGCCGGATCGCTGCGCCAGAAGGACCCCAAGGTCACCGCCGGCCGACCGCTGCACATGGTCGTGCACGGCATCGGCGCCCGCGAGGGCTTCGACATCGAGCGCCAGTCGCAGGCCTACGAGCTGCTGCGCGAGTGGGGGCTGCCGACCGCCCAGCACAACGCGGTGGTCTCCACGCTCGCCGAGGTGCGGGAGTTCATCACCCGCTTCGGCGAGAACCGGCACTCGGTGGAGCACGAGATCGACGGCGTCGTCGTCAAGCTCGACGAGATCGCCCTCCAGGGCCGGCTCGGCTCCACCGCCCGCGCCCCGCGCTGGGCCATCGCCTGGAAGTACGCGCCCGAAGAGGTCAACAGCAAGCTGATCGACATCAAGGTCGGTGTCGGGCGCACCGGGCGCGTGACCCCGTACGCGCAGGTCGAACCGGTCACGGTGGCGGGCTCCGAGGTCGAGTTCGCGACCCTGCACAACCAGGAGGTCGTCAAGGCCAAGGGCGTCCTCATCGGCGACACCGTCGTGCTGCGCAAGGCGGGCGACGTCATTCCCGAGATCCTCGGCCCGGTGGTGGACCTGCGCGACGGCAGCGAGCGGGAGTTCGTCATGCCGGCCGAGTGCCCCGAGTGCGGGACGCCGCTGCGGCCGATGAAGGAAGGGGACATCGACGTCCGGTGCCCCAACGGGCAGACCTGCCCGGCCCAGTTGCGCGAGCGGCTCTTCTACCTCGGCGGCCGGCAGAGCCTGGACATCGAGAACTTCGGCATGGTCGCGGCGGCCGCGCTGACCGGTCCGCTGGAGCCGGCCACGCCCCCGCTGCTGGACGAGGGCGACCTCTTCGGCCTCACCATCGAACAGCTGCTGCCCATCAAGGCGTACGTCCTCGACGCGGACAGCGGGCTGCCCAAGAGGGACCCGAAGACCGGCGAGGAGAAGATCGTCACGGTCTTCGCCAACCAGAAGGGCGAGCCGAAGAAGAACGCCCTGGCCATGTTGGAGAACATCGCGGCCGCCAAGGACCGCCCGCTCGCCCGCATCATCAACGGCCTGTCGATCCGCCACGTCGGCCCGGTCGCCGCGGAGGCCCTCGCCCGCGAGTTCCGTTCCATCGAGCGCATCGAGCAGGCCACCGAGGAGGAGCTGACGGCCACGGAGGGCGTCGGAGCGATCATCGCCGCCTCCCTCAAGGAGTGGTTCGCCGTCGACTGGCACCAGGAGATCCTCCGCAAGTGGCGGGAGGCCGGGGTTCGGATGGAGGAGGAGGGTTCCGCCGAGGACCAGGGCCCGCGTCCCCTGGAGGGACTCACCGTGGTGGTCACCGGCACCCTCGTGGGCCACACCCGCGACGGCGCCAAGGAGGCCCTGCAGAGCCGGGGCGCCAAGGTCACCGGATCGGTGTCGAAGAAGACCTCCTTCGTCGTCGTCGGGGACAACCCCGGATCGAAGTACGACAAGGCCGTGCAACTGAAATTGGCCATCCTGGACGACGCCGGTTTCGAGGTGCTGCTCGAACAGGGGCCCGACGCGGCGCGCGAAGCGGCGCTCCCTCTGGACGACGGGGCCGCGGCGGAGTAGTAACCCACACGGGAACCGCCGCGGGGGAGCGGTGGAGGCGAACGGATGCGTGGCGTGCGGCCGTACGGGCGGGCGCACGCCCGGCGCGGCGCCCGGTGGTAAACGGCCGGTACAGGCCTGGTCGTGGCGCGGTGGGCTATCGGATCATCGGACGGGTGACGGGGGGCCTGGTCCAAACTCACCCGTTCGGCGGATACCGTACTGATGAGGATGGCTGGGTCGCATTCGGGCAACCACTGCCGACCGCTGCCCCTGGGTGCCTCTCGCGTCCTACTGTTGTGGGGTGCGCCTGTCGTGCACGGCTGCCTTGATGCGCTTCCAGCCGTGATGGCATGACATCGGGGCCATCGCGTGACATCGGCATCGCCGGCTGTGAGAGGGACGGGCATGAAACCCACCGAAAGCGCCGACCCGTCACCTGAGTTCGGCGGGGAACCCCCGCCCGTGCGGACGGGCCGGCTCGGTGTCCTGGGTGCCAGGACACCGGAGACCCGTCCCCTCGACACCGGTGCGGGCGGCGGAAACCGGGGACAACGGCGCACCGTACTGCCCCTGGTCGTCATCGGCATGGCCGCCGTGGTCCTCGCCGCCGGCATCGTCTCCACGCTGACCCACCGTCAAGCCCTGTTCCCCGGGGGCCGCGTGGGCTGGGCGCTGGCCCTGCTCACCGGCATCATCGTCGGCCACCTCGTCGCCCTCGGCCGGGACCGCTGGTGGGGCGGCACCGGCTCGGGCGCCGCCCTCACGCTCGGCGTGCTCCTCCTCTACGGCTGGGTCCCCGCCGGACTCGTCTCGCTGGCCGTGGTCACCCTGGTCGGCGCCGCCCGCCGGCACCGGTGGCGCCAAGGGCTGCTCCACGGCTGCGTCGACATCCTCGGCATCGGGGCGGGAGCGCTCGTCCTGGCCGCCTTCGACGACGCGCCCGACGTCGAGGACCCCTGGCTGCCCGGCACCTGGGGCCTCGCCGACGTCCCCGAGGTCGTCCTGGTCGCCGTCTCCTACCTCGCGGTCACCCGACTGCTGCTGTGGTGCGCGCTCAACCCGCGCGGCGGCGGGCTGCCCACCGTCGCCCGCACCGCCCTGCTGCGACAGGCCCTGGTCGCCGCGGCGCTCCTCGGCATCGCCCCGCTGATCTGCGTCGTCGCCGTCAGCCAGCCGGTGCTGCTGCCCCTGTTCGCCGTACCGCTCATCGCCCTCGACTCCACCCTGTGGATCGCCCGCGCCCGGGCCGAGGAACAGCTGCGCGACCCGCTGACCGGGCTGCCGAACCGCCAGTGGCTGCTGGAACGCGCATGGTCGGCCCTCGACGAGGCTGAACGTTTGGGCACCCGGTCCGCGCTCGTACTGATCGACCTGGACCGCTTCCGGGCGGTCAACGACACCCTCGGCCACCTCGCCGGGGACCGGCTGCTGCTCCAGATCGCCGACCGGCTGCGCCAGGCCCTGCCCCAGGACGCGGAGGTGGCCCGCCTCGGCGGCGACGAGTTCGCCGTACTGCTGCCCGTCGCCGACTCCACCACCAGCGCCCAGCGGGTCGCCCGCCACCTCGTCGCCGAACTCAGCTCCCCGCTCGACCTCGACGGCCTCACCCTCGTCCTGGAGGCCAGCGCCGGACTCGCGGTCTTCCCCGACCACGCCCTGGACGCGGAAGGACTGCTGCGCCGGGCCGACGTCGCCATGTACCAGGCGAAGCGCGACCGCACCGGGGTGGAGGTCTACGAATCCAAGCGGGACAGCAACACCCCCGACCGCCTGGGACTCCTCGGAGACCTGCGGCGCGCCCTGGACGCCGGCGAGGTCGAACTCCACTACCAGCCGAAGGTCCGCTTCGACGGACAGGTCGCCGGCCTGGAGGCCCTCGTCCGCTGGGTGCACCCGGAGCGCGGGCGGGTCCCCCCGGACGAGTTCATCGCGATCGCCGAGACGTCCGGACTCATGCCGCACCTCACCGAGTACGTCCTGGAGACGGCCCTCGCCCAGGTCGCACGCTGGCGCGCCCAGGGCCTCAAGGTGCCCGTCGCCGTCAACGTGTCGCCGCGCGACGTCCACACCCCGGGCTTCGCCGGGGCCGTCGCGGCCCGCCTCGCCCGACACGGCGTCCCGGCGAGCGGCCTCCAACTGGAGATAACGGAACACGTCCTGCTGGAGGACCCGCAACGGGCCGCCGACACCATGGCGGGCCTCACCGGGCACGGCGTGAAGATGTCCCTGGACGACTTCGGCACCGGCTACTCCTCCCTGGTCCACCTGCGCCGCCTCCCCGTCAGCGAGCTGAAGATCGACCGCTCCTTCGTCGCCCGGCTCGCCGTCGACGCCCAGGACGCGGAGATCGTCCGTTGCACCGTCGACCTGGCCCACTCCCTGGGCCTGCTCGTCGTCGCGGAGGGCGTCGAGGACGACGAGACGTGGGAGCGGCTGCGCGACCTGGGCTGTGACGCGGTGCAGGGCTGGCTCGTGGCCGCGGCGATGCCGCCACAGGAGGCCACCGCGTGGCTGCTGGCCCGCGGCGAGCGCGGCTGGCGCCGCCCGGCGGACATCAACGCCGAGCTCGCCGCCGCCGCGGCCGCCGCCGAGCCGCAGTCCTCGTGACGCGGAGCCGCGGTGGCCGTGACGCGGAGCCGCGGTCGTCGTGGCGCGGAGCCGCGGTGGCCGTGACCGGGTGAGGTGACCATGTGAGTCGATGCCGGGCAGCGCCGCCCTCTAGGATTGGGCCCTACGCCCAGAACTCCAACCCCAGAGGATCGCCGCATGCCTGGCATTACGCGCGAGGAGGTCGTTCACCTCGCTCGGCTGGCACGTCTTGAGCTGGCCAGCGATGAGCTGGACCACTTCGCCGGACAGCTCGACGACATCATCGGCGCGGTCGCCCGCGTTTCCGAGGTAGCCGACCAAGACGTACCGCCGACCTCCCACCCGCTGCCGCTGACGAACGTCATGCGCGCGGACGAGGTCCGCCCGTCGCTCACCCCCGAGCAGGCGCTTTCCGGCGCTCCCGCCCAGGAGCAGCAGCGTTTCAAGGTGCCGCAGATCCTGGGGGAGGACTAATCACCATGACCACCGAAAACATCCTGAGCATCATCAAGCTCACCGCCGCCGAGACCGCCGCGAAGATCGCCTCCGGCGAACTCACGGCCGTCGAGGTCACCGAGGCCCACCTGGCCCGCATCGAGGCGACCGACGAGAAGGTCCACGCCTTCCTCCACGTCGACCGCGAGGGCGCCCTCGCCCAGGCGCGCGCCGTCGACGCCAAGCGCGAGGCGGGCGAGGAACTCGGCCCGCTGGCCGGCGTACCGCTCGCCCTCAAGGACATCTTCACCACCATCGGGGTCCCGACCACCGTCGGTTCGAAGATCCTCGAAGGCTGGATCCCGCCCTACGACGCCACCCTGACGCGCAAGCTGAAGGAAGCCGACGTCGTCATCCTCGGCAAGACCAACATGGACGAGTTCGCCATGGGGTCCTCCACCGAGAACAGCGCCTACGGCCCGACCGGCAACCCGTGGGACCTCACCCGGATCCCCGGCGGCTCCGGCGGCGGCTCCGCCGCCGCGCTGGCCGCCTTCCAGGCTCCGCTCGCCATCGGCACGGACACCGGCGGTTCCATCCGCCAGCCCGCCGCCGTCACCGGCACCGTCGGCGTGAAGCCCACGTACGGCGGCGTCTCCCGCTACGGCATGGTGGCGTTCTCCTCCTCCCTCGACCAGGGCGGTCCCTGCGCCCGCACGGTCCTGGACGCGGCCCTGCTGCACGAGGTCATCGCCGGGCACGACCCGCTCGACTCCACCTCCATCGACGCGCCGGTCCCGCCGGTCGTCGAGGCGGCCCGCAACGGCTCCGTCGCCGGGATGCGCGTCGGTGTCGTCAAGCAGTTCTCCGGTGAGGGCTACCAGGCCGGCGTCGTCCAGCGCTTCAACGAGTCCGTCGCGCTCCTCAAGGAGCTCGGCGCCGAGATCGTCGAGCTGGACTGCCCCTCCTTCGACCTCGCGATGGCCGCGTACTACCTGATCGCGCCGTCCGAGTGCTCCTCGAACCTGGCCCGCTTCGACGCCATGCGCTACGGCCTGCGCGTCGGCGACGACGGTACGAAGTCCGCCGAGGACGTCACCGCCCTGACCCGCGAGGCCGGCTTCGGCGACGAGGTCAAGCGCCGCATCATCCTCGGCACGTACGCGCTCAGCTCCGGCTACTACGACGCGTACTACGGCTCGGCCCAGAAGGTCCGCACGCTCATCACGAAGGACTTCGAGAAGTCCTTCGAGCAGGTCGACGTGATCGTCTCCCCGACGACCCCGACCACCGCCTTCCCCATCGGCGAGCGCAGCGACGACCCCCTCGCCATGTACCTCGCGGACCTGTGCACCATCCCGACCAACCTGGCCGGCAACTCCGCCATGTCGCTGCCCTGCGGCCTGGCACCGGAGGACGGTCTCCCGGTCGGGCTCCAGATCATCGCCCCGGCGATGAAGGACGACCGGCTGTACAAGGTCGGTGCCGCCGTCGAGGCCGCCTTCATCGAGCGCTGGGGTCACCCGCTGCTTGAGGAGGCACCGTCGCTGTGAGCACCAGTGCACTGTCCAAGGCCAAGGGCTTCAAGAAGTCCAAGACCGGCACCTACCTGTCGATCGGTACGACGGCCTTCGGCGCCCTGAGCGTGTTGAAGCAGGTCAAGAAGGCCCGCATCGAGCACGACACGCTGAAGCTGATCGACGCCGCCGTGTCCGCCGCCGCCATCGTCACCGGCCTCGCGATCCTGTACCGCGAGCTGAAGCGCCTGGGCGACGACGACGTCCTGCTGGGCTGAGAGGGAAAGTTTCACCGTGACCACCTTCACCGAACTCCTGTCGTACGAGGACGCTCTCGCCTCGTTCGACCCCGTCATGGGTCTTGAGGTCCATGTCGAGCTCGGCACCAGGACCAAGATGTTCTGCGGCTGTTCGACCGAGCTGGGCGCCGAGCCCAACTCGCAGACCTGCCCGGTCTGCCTCGGTCTGCCCGGCGCGCTCCCGGTCGTCAACGAGATCGGCATCGAGTCCGCCATCAAGATCGGTCTCGCGCTGAACTGCGAGATCGCCGAGTGGTGCCGCTTCGCCCGGAAGAACTACTTCTACCCGGACATGCCGAAGAACTTCCAGACCTCCCAGTACGACGAGCCGATCGCCTTCAACGGCTTCCTCGACGTACAGCTGGAGGACGGCGAGATCTTCCGCGTGGAGATCGAGCGCGCCCACATGGAGGAGGACACCGGCAAGTCGCTGCACGTCGGCGGTGCCACCGGCCGCATCCACGGCGCGTCCCACTCCCTGCTGGACTACAACCGCGCCGGCATCCCGCTCATCGAGATCGTCACCAAGCCGATCGAGGGCGCGGGCGTGCGGGCCCCCGAGGTCGCCAAGGCGTACGTCGCCGAGCTGCGCGAGGTCATCAAGGCGCTCGGCGTCTCCGAGGCCCGCATGGACAAGGGCCAGATGCGCTGCGACGTCAACCTGTCGCTGCGCCCGACCCCCGAGTCCGAGTTCGGCACCCGCTCGGAGACCAAGAACGTCAACTCCCTGCGTTCCGTCGAGCGGGCGGCCCGCTTCGAGATCCAGCGCCACGCGGCGGTGCTCTCGTCGGGCGGCTCGATCGTGCAGGAGACCCGGCACTTCCACGAGGAGGACGGCTCCACCACGGCCGGCCGCATCAAGGACAACGCCGAGGACTACCGCTACTTCCCGGAGCCGGACCTCGTGCCCGTCGCCCCGGCCCGCACCTGGGTCGAGGAACTGCGCGCCGGTCTGCCCGAGATGCCGCGCGTGCGCCGCAACCGGCTCCGCGAGGAGTGGGGCGTCAGCGAGCACGACATGCAGTCGATCCTCAACGCGGGCGCGGTGGACTCCATCGTCGCCACCATCGAGGCGGGTGCCGACTCGGCCGCCGCACGCAAGTGGTGGATGGGCGAGCTGGCGCGCAACGCCAACGAGCAGGGCGTCGTCGTCGACGAACTGCCGATCACCCCGGCGCAGGTGGCCCGGGTCGCGGCACTGGTCGCGGACGGCTCGCTCAACGACAAGCTGGCCCGTCAGGTCATCGAGGGCGTCCTCGCCGGCGAGGGCACCCCGGACGAGGTCGTCGACAAGCGCGGCCTGAAGGTCGTCTCCGACGAGGGCGCGCTGGGCGCGGCCGTGGACGAGGCCATCGCGGGCAACGCGGCCATCGCGGACAAGATCCGCGGCGGCAAGGTCGCCGCCGTCGGCGCCCTGGTCGGCGCGGTCATGAAGACCACCCGCGGCCAGGCCGACGCGGCACGCGTCAAGGAACTCATCCTGGAGCGCCTGGGCGTCTCCGAGGGCTGAGCCCACCACGGCACCGCCGTGCCACCGGCCGCGACCGCGGCAGGAGGCACGGCCGGAGCCGGGCCGGAAGGGCCCCGCACCCCGATCAGGGGGTGCGGGGCCCTTCCGCGTCGGCGGCCCGGGCCCGGCCGACCACGTCCAGCACGGCCCGCACGACCTCCTCGGGCCGGTCCTCGTGGAGGTAGTGCCCGGCGCCGGGCACCTCGGCGTGCCGGGCCGAGCTCAGCCCGGCCGGGATGCCCGCCTGGAGCCGGGTCCACCGCGCCCGCAGCCGTCGGGGCAACCCGCGCGTCGCGCTGAGCACCGTCACCGGTACGTCGGGCAGGGCGCGGGTCGCCCGCAGCCGCCGTAGTTCCACCGCGTGCCGGGCGGCCAACCCGTACTCGGCCCGTACGGTCCGGGCCCCCGGCACCCGCCGCAGTACGAGCAGCGCCCCGGACACGGCATCGGCGGCCCGCACCAGCGCCGGCCGGAACTCCTCGTGCGCGGGGTCCAGCAGCACCAGCCCGGCCACCCGCTCCGGTTGCCGCCGGGCCAGGACCTGGACCAGCAGGCCGCCCCAACTGTGGCCGACCAGGACGTACGGGCCCGGCCCGGCGGAGTCCAGTCGGGAGGCCAGATCCGCGACGGAGCCCGCCAGGGTGGGCCCCGGCGCGGGGGGACGCGCACCGAGGCCGGGGCGCTCGTGGGCGATCACCCGGGTCCGTGCGGTGAGGGCGGGCAGCAGCGGCGCCCAGGTCGAGGCCGCGGTGCCGGCGGCGGTGACGAGGACGACGGGCGGGGCGGTCGGCCCGGGGCCGAGCGGGGGTGGGGCGGTGCTCAACTTCCCTCCAGGGTGGGCGGATCGGGTGCGGTGGGTGGTGCGTCGGCGGCTGCGGACGACCGTACGCGCCGGCGCACGCAAAGATTCTGTAGCGGACGCTAGGGAAATCGATTACCGTTCTTTTCCTAGCGACCGCTACAGAAATGAGAGTCCGGTATGAGCACCTCAGCGCCCCGCGCCGTCCGCCCCCTCTACGCCCGTACCGTTCGCAGGGGAAGTGGTGGTCCCGGTCTGTTGTTGGCCCACGGCGGCGGCGGGTCGGTCGCGGACAACTTCGGGCCGATCCTGGACCGGTTGGCCGCCGCGCACACCGTGGTCGGCGTCGACTACCCCGGCACCGGGGGCACCCCGCGCGCCACCGAACCGCTCCGGCTGGACGACCTGGCCGACCAACTGGTGGCAGCCGCCGACGCCGAGGGGCTGGAACGGTTCGCCGTGCTCGGGTACTCCCTCGGCGGGAACGTGGCCGTGCGGATCGCCGCGCGGTACCCGGAGCGAGTGAGCGCGCTCGTGCTGACGGCCACCTTCGCGCGGGCCGGCCGAGGGCTCGGGCCCCTCGCCGGGTTGTGGGCCGAGCTGGGCCGGCGCGGCGAGGACGAGCTGCTCGCGCGGCTCCTCGTACCGCTCGCGTTCAGCGAGGAGCAGCTGGAGGCCCTCGATCCCGACGGGGTCGAGGGCGTGGTGCGGGCGATGGCCGCCACGATTCCGCCCGGGAGCGGCGATCACGCGGCCCTGGTCGGGGCGGCCGACCTGCGGGGTGACCTCGCCGGGCTCGACGTGCCCGCCCTCGTCGTCGTCACCACCGGGGACCGGCTCGTACCGCCCGCCCTCCAGCGGGAGCTGGCGGCGGCGCTGCCGGGCGCGCGGGTCGCGGAACTGGCCGCCGGACACCTGCCGTTCGCCGAGCGTCCGGCCGAATGGGCGGCGTTGGTCGAAGAGTTCCTGGCGGGCTGAGGGCAGGTCCGGGACCTGGGCCACGGCCCGGCCCGGAGGGCTGGGTTAGGCTGACCTAACCAATGGGGCGACGGGTGAAGGGGTGGGCGGACATGGCCGCAGGCAAGGGCTGGGAGGGCGTGGTCCTCAAGCTGCTCAGGGGCAAGGACTTCACGTTCACGGTGACGGAGGTCGAGCAGGTCACCGAGCACTTCCGGCGGATCCGCTTCACCGACGGCGGGCTGCTCGCGGCCGCCGGGGAATCCCTCCACCCCACCATGTGGGTCCGGGTCTGGTTCGAGGGCGGCAGCCGACCCCACCAGCGGGCGTACACCCTCGTCGACCCCGACCCGGCCACCGGGACCTTCGCGTTCGAGTTCGCCCTGCACGACGGGTTGGCCAGCCGGTGGGCGCGCGGCGCCGAGCCCGGTGACACCGTCGAAGCCACCGTGCAGGGCACCGGTTTCGCCGCGCCCGACCCGGCGCCCGAGCGGCTGCTGGTGATCGGCGACCCGGCTTCCCTGCCCGCCATCAACTCCCTGCTGGACGCCTACCCGCAGACCCCTGCCACGGTCTGGTTCGAGACGCAGCACGCCTCGGACGTCGACCTGCCGATGCGGGTCGACGGCGGCCGGCACGACGTCCGGCGGGTCGAGCGGGGCGGCACCGCGCTCGCCGACCGGGTCCGGGCCGAACTGCCCGGGCTGGTCGCGGACCCCGCGTCGGCCTACGTGTGGATGGCCTGCGACACCGCGACCACCCGCGCCCTGACCGCGTACCTGCGCAAGGACCTGGCCCTGCCGAAGCAACGGGTCAACAGCCTGGGCTACTGGCGCGCCGCCTGACGCTCAGGCCCCGACCGTGCCGTCCACGGCCTCGCGGAGGAAGTCCGCGTGGCCGTTGTGACGGGCGTACTCGTGGATCATGTGCAGCATCACCACGCGGGCCGAGACGTCCGCCCCCCACTTCGGGACGTGGGCCGTCACGTCGAGGGACTCCAGCGAGGCCTCGACCGACCGGGAACGCGCCACCTCGGCCTCCCAGGCGGCGAAGGCCTCCGCCATGGTGGCGCCGGTCGTGTCGTAGGCGGCCTGGAAGTCGTGCCGGTCGGACCACACGTGCGCCACGTCCGCCTCACCTCCCAGGGTGCGGCGGAACCATTGGCGTTCGACCTCGGCCATGTGCCGGACCAAGCCCAGCAGGGACAACGTGGACGGCGGCGAGGCCGGGCGGCGCAGGTCCGCGTCCCCGAGGCCCTCGCACTTCATCGCGAGGGTGGCCCGGTGGAAGTCGAGGTACGCCCGCAGGGTCTCGCGTTCACCGGCGGTGAGGGGCGGGCCGGTGCGCTCGACGCCCCGGACGACGGGGTCGGCCGCCGGGTCCGTGGCGGACGCGGGGGTTCCTTCGGTGCTCGTACGGCTTTCCATGGAGACGATCATGCAGTCCCCCGCTGTCTCCGGGGAAGGGCCCCTGCCGGCTCAGCCCCGCCACACGTACGGGACCGTGACCCCCAACACCCCGAAGCCCAGGCGCTCCAGGATCGGCCGGCTGTCGTCCGACGCGTCCACCTGGAGGTACTCGATGCCCCGCTCCGCCGCCACGCGGGCGCGGTGGGCCACCAGCAGTCGGTAGATGCCCCGGCCGCGCCACCGGGGGTCGGTGCCGCCGCCCCACAGCCCCGCGAAGGAGGACCCGGGCCGCATCTCCATCCGGGCCGCGCTCACCGGCTCGTCCCCGGCCATCGCCACCACGGCCTCGACCGTCCCCGGCTCGTCGCGCAGCAGTCGCAGCAACGTCTCCCGAATGCTCGGCCGCTCGGTGCCGAAGGCCCGGTGATGGACCTCCATCATCAGCTCCACCCCCGCCGCGTCCTTCACCACCCGCAGGGTGATGCCCTCCGGCGGCTCCACGGGCAGCGCGGCGAGATCGGCCGCCCGCGCCACGAGCAGCGTCTCCGCCGGCTCCGGTACGAAGCCCGCGGCGCGCAGCCGCTCCCCGAGGTCCGCGGGCCGGTCGTGGGAGTACCACTTCCACTCGAACTCCGTCCCCGCGCCGGTGCCGCCGCGCGCGGCGAAGAACGCCACCTGCGCCGCGATGGCCGCGTCCGCCGTCCCCTCGTCGAGGTCGGACCACAGCACCCCGTTCCAGCCAGGTCCCGGCGTGGTCTGCCGGACGACCGGACCCACCCGTTCCACCCTTGCCGCCGCCACGTCGGGCACCGCGTCCCGGCGCATCTGCGCGTCGTGGAGGGCGCGTACCACCAGCAACTCTTCACGTTCCATCACTTTGCTCATCGGGCCAGCCGACCAGCCGCGGGTGCGTCCCGGCAACTGCATTAACCTCGCCTGCGTGAGCGCCCTCCCCGTGAACGAGAACCCCGAGCACCCCGCGAGCGTCGAGCAAGCCGTCCACACGGGCAAGGCCGGTCCCGACGCCGCCTCCGACCGCGGATGGCTCCTCGGCCACTTCAAGCCTCCCGGCGACCCCCGCCACAGCGAGGACGTCGAGATCAAGTGGGGCGTCCACCCCAAGGGCGAGGAGCGCGGGCGCTGGGTGACCGGCGAACGGCGCACCGCCCTGCAGGTGCTGATCAGCGGCCGGTTCCGGCTGGAGTTCCCCGGCCGCACCGTGGTCCTCGCCGAACAGGGGGACTACGTCGTGTGGGGGCGCGGCGTCGACCACTCCTGGTACGCGGAGGAGGACTCGGTCGTCCTCACCGTCCGGTGGCCTTCCGTGGCGGGCTACCGCGTCGACGCCCCGGCCGTGATGCCGACCGATGACCCCTCCGGTCCTCCGGCCGAGGTTCCGGACGGCTCCGTGAACGACTGACCGAGGCCCCGCACTTCCCCGCCGGCCTGTGACGATGCACACGAAACGGGCCAACGATCACGAAACGTTGAGATCGTGGCGTCGAGGTGTAGACCTTCCCGACGTGACGGGGCGACCCCCCGGACGGCGGCCGTCCGCACGAGTTCAAGCGTTCTTTGCGTCGGGCCGACTCCCGGTGAAGATCCGAACCACCAGGGAGCACGTCCGTTGGCAGCAATCGCACGGTGGTGCATGCGGCACCGCCTGGTCACCGTCCTGATCTGGTTGCTGGCCCTCGGCGGGACCGCGGCGGCCGCCGGCGTCACCGGGAGCGCGTTCTCCACCGACTACGAGGTCCCCGGCACCGAGTCCGCCAAGGCCCACGCCCTGCTCCGCGAGGGCTTCGAGGGCCAGGGCGGGGACACCGACACCATCGTGTGGCGGACCCCGGACCACCGGACGGCGCGCAGCCCCGACGTAGAACAGCGCATGACCCGAGCCCTGGAGACCGTCGCCGCCCTCCCCGGCGTCGGATCCGTCGCGAGCCCCTACGGTCCCGGCCCGGGCAGCGCCGCGCAGATCAGTCCCGACGGGCGCACCGCCTACGCCGTCGTCACCTTCGACCGGCCGGCCGATGCCGTACCCAAGGCGCAGGCCCGGGCCGTCGTCGACGCCGCGAGGAACGACACCACCCGGGCCGACGGCCTCCAGGTCGAACTCGGCGGCCGTGCCATCGGCCTGACCGAGGCCCCCGGCGCCCACCTCGCCGAGGCCATCGGCGTGGTCATCGCCGCCGTTGTCCTCTTCCTCGCCTTCGGCTCCCTCGCCGCGAGCCTGCTGCCCATCGCCACCGCGCTCGTCAGCGTCGGCAGCGCCTACTTCGGCATCACCCTCCTCGGGCACGCCATGCCCGTCGCCGACTTCGCCCCGATGCTCGGCACCCTCGTGGGCCTCGGCGTCGGCATCGACTACGCCCTGTTCATCGTCACCCGGCACCGCAAGGGCCTGGCCCGCGGACTCACCGTCGACGAGGCGGGCGAGAACGCCGTCGCCACCACGGGCCGGGCCGTCGTCTTCGCCGGCGCCACCGTCTGCATCGCCCTGCTCGGCATGCTGGTGCTGCGGCTGAACTTCCTCAACGGCGTCGCGATAGCCGCCTCCCTCACCGTCGTCCTCACCGTGGCCGCGTCGGTGACCCTGCTCCCCGCACTCCTCTCCTACATCGGCACGCGCGCCCTCTCCGGCCGCGAGCGGCGCAGGCTCGCCGCCGAAGGACCCCGACCCGAGCAGCCCAGCGGCTTCGCCGCCCGCTGGTCGGCCTTCGTCGAGCGGCACCCCAAACTGCTCGGGGCCGTGGCCACCGCCGTCATGGTGGCGCTGGCCCTGCCCACCTTCTGGCTCCACCTCGGCACCTCCGACCAGGGCAACAACCCGGCCGGCTCCACCACGCGCAAGGCGTACGACCTGCTCGCCGACGGCTTCGGCCCCGGCACCAACGGCCCCCTCACCGTCGTCACCCGCCTCGACGGCCCCGGCGACCGGATCGCCGTCGACCGGATCGCCGAAGCGGTACGGGACACCCGCGGGGTGGCCTCCGTGAGCCCGGCGGTCCTGGGCCGCGGCGGTGACACCGCCGTCCTGACCGTCGTACCGGACTTCGCGCCGCAGGCCCGGGCCACGAGCGAACTCGTCGACACCCTGCGCCGGGACGTCATCCCGCGCGCCTCCCACGGCAGCTCGGCGCAGACCCACGTCGGCGGCGTGACGGCCGGCTACGACGACTTCGCCGAAGTGATCGTCGGGAAGCTGCCGCTGTTCGTCGGCGTCGTGATCGCCCTCGGCTGCCTGCTCCTGCTGCTGGCCTTCCGGTCCGTGGGCATCCCGCTCAAGGCGGCCGCCATGAACGTCGCGGCCGTCGCCTCCTCCTTCGGCGTCGTCGTGGTGATCTTCCAATGGGGCTGGGGGAGCGAACTGCTGGGCCTGGGCAGCGCCGGACCCATCGAACCCTTCCTCCCGGTGATCATGGTGTCGGTGCTCTTCGGGCTCTCCATGGACTACCAGGTCTTCCTCGTCAGCCGGATGTACGAGGAGTGGCTCGAAACCGGCGACAACAAGCGGGCCGTCCGGGTCGGCCTGGCGGAGACCAGCCGGGTCATCAACTCGGCGGCCGTCATCATGATCGCCGTGTTCCTGGCCTTCGTCCTGAGCGGCGACCGGATCATCGCGATGTTCGGCATCGCCCTCGCGGCGGCCGTCGCCCTCGACGCGTTCGTCCTGCGGACCCTGCTCGTACCGGCCCTCATGCACATGCTCGGCGGGGCCAACTGGTGGCTGCCCGGCTGGCTCGACCGCAGGCTGCCCCGGATCAGCATCGAAGCGCCCGAGCTCCGGACGCGCGCGACCCTGCCGGCACAGCGCCCGGACCCGGACAGCCCGGACCCGGCCGGCCAGGGCCCCGATCGCGAGGACCCGAACCGCGAGGAACCGGCCGCGCTGTCCCGCTGAACGGACGCCGGGCGACTCCGCCGCCCCGACCGCCGCCCCGTCCCACGGGGCCCGGTCCGACCGCACCCGCCCCCGGGGCCGGGCCCGCCCGCGCGGCCCCGACACCTCCGGGGACGACCTCGGGAGGGGCCGCCGCCGGGGAGCTCCTCGGCGGCGGACGGCCCCCCGCCGGCCGGGGCGGCCCCCTGCGGACCAACCCGCCGCGGGCCCCGACCCCGGGACCTGCGGACCTTCCGGGCGGACACCTCCCCGGCCTCTCAGAAACCTCTCAGAAAGGCCGCCTACGGTGCGCGGCATGGACATCAAGAAGACCCCCGCCCCGACCGCCCCCGAGGTGGCCGCGGACGCCGACGCGGACACGGCTGCCGGTACCCCCGCCGCCCCCGCCGACACCACCGCCGAAGCCACCCCGGCCGCCGGAACCACCACCGGCGCCGACGCGTCCGAAGCCGAGGCCTTCGAGCACGCCGAGGATTCCGCGTACGACGAGGACGAGGACGATTCCGCGCCGCAGGAGCACGCCGGTGTCGGCGCCGCGGCCTCCGCGATCGTCGCCGCGGGCCTCGGACTGGTCGCCCTCAGCGGCAGCTGGGTCTCCCGCGTGATCGCCGAACGCCAGACGCTCATCGGCCAGATCGAGTCGGCCAACGCGGCCACCGCCAAGGAGAAGATCGCCGCCCTGTACGGCGACGCCTGGCACATGACCGCACTGGTCAACGGTGTCCTGTCCACCCTCGCCCTCCTCATCGCCGTCTTCGTCCTGGCCCGCCCCGCCTTCGGCGCCCCCGGCCGCGTCCTGCCCGTCTGGATCCGGTCCGTGTCCTGGGCCGCCGTCGCCCTGGGACTCCTCGGCGTGCTGCTCTTCGGCCTCATGTACTTCGACGTGCTCGTCCCCATGCCGACGGCCGCCGAGTAGGCACCCCCTTAGGGCGCTCCACCCGACCTGGAGCGCCCGGCGCCGCGGCCTAAGGACCCCGACCCCCTACAGATGCGGCATGCGCCCGATGCGGCGGCCCCCTCTGGGAAGCGAATCTTGGATCACACCGAACGAGGTGCCCGAGAAACACCACCAGGGAGTACGAGATGTTCGAGTACGAGATGGCCACCGCCCGCCGCGCCGACCTCATCCGCGAGGCCGACCGGTACCGCATGGTCCAGGAGGCCAAGAAGGCGCGGCGCGGCTCCTCCCGCAGCCAGGAACCCGAAGGGCCGGTGAGAGCGGTCCGCGGCCTCTTCACCCGCGCCGCGTAACCCGCGCCGCACACCACGTGAACTGATACGTGATGAGGAGCGCAGCGATATCCGGTGCCGCCGAGCCGCAGCTCTGTGCGATGCTCGGCGGCGTGGAGACCAGATCTGTCAGCCCGGTGTTCGTCGGCCGAGCCGACGAACTGGCCGTACTCGTGGACGCCCTGACGCGCGCCGCGGAACAAGAGCCGCAGGCCCTGCTCATCGGGGGCGAGGCAGGGGTCGGCAAGACCAGGCTGACCGAGGAGTTCATCAGCGAGGCCACCCGCCGCGGTGCGGTCGTGGCCGTCGGAAGCTGTGTGGAGATCGGGGCGGAGGGACTTCCCTTCGCCCCTTTCTCGACGGCCCTGCGCGCCCTGCACCGCCGGCTGCCCGAAGAACTCGCCATCGCGGCCGCCGGCCAGGAGGACGAGCTCGCCCGGATCCTCCCCGAACTCGGCGAGACCCCCCGCGGCCCCCACGACGAGGAGAGCACCGCCCGGCTCTTCGAACTGACGGCCCGGATGCTGGAACGCCTCGCCGCCGACCGCACCCTCGTGCTCGTCCTGGAGGACCTGCACTGGGCGGACACCTCCACCCGACACCTGCTCGCCTACCTCTTCCGCACGCTCGGCAACGGCCGACTCGTCGTCGTCGCCACCTACCGGGCCGACGACATCCACCGCCGCCACCCGCTGCGCCCGCTCCTCGCCGAACTGGACCGGCTCCGCACCGTCCAGCGCATCGAACTGCCCCGGTTCAACCGCGCCGAGGTGCGCCGCCAGCTCGTCGGGATCCTCGCCTCGCAGCCCGACGAGACCTTCGTCGACTCCGTCTTCGACCGCTCCGACGGCAACGCCTTCTTCGTCGAGGAACTCGTCGCCTCCCGACAGAGCGGCTGCCGCACCGGGCTCACCGAATCCCTCCGCGACCTCCTCCTCGTCCGCGTCGAGGTCCTCCCGGACGCCGCCCAGCGCGTGGTGCGGATCGTCGCCGAAGGCGGATCCACCGTCGAGTACCCGCTGCTGCGCGCCGTGGCCCGGCTCGGCGAGGACGAACTCTTCGAGGCGCTGCGCGCCGCCGTCGGCGCCAACATCCTCCTTGCCACCTCCGACGGCGACGGCTACCGCTTCCGCCACTCCCTGGTCCGCGAGGCCGTCAGCGACGACCTCCTCCCAGGCGAACGCGCCCGCGTCAACCGGCGCTACGCCGAGGCGATGGAGGACGACGAGACGCTCGTCCGCGCCGAGGAACGCGTCATCCGGCTCGCCAACTACTGGTACGCCGCCAACGACCCCGCCAAGTCCCTGCCCGCCGTCCTCGCCGCCTCGGTGACCGCCCGCCGCCGGCACGCCTACTCGGAGCAGCTGAGCCTGCTGGAACGGGCCATGGACCTGTGGGACAGCACCCCCGGTGAGATCCGCGAGGGCCTGCGCCCGGCCGACTACACCGACGTGTACCCGCCCTGCGGCTGCGACCCGGAGACCACCCCGCTCCAGCGCCTCGACCTGCTGGCCGAGGCCACGGTCGCCGCCCGCTTCGGAGGCGAACGCGAACGCGCCCTGAAGATAACCAAGCTGGCCCTGCGGGCCCTCGCCGAGGACGGCGCCGATCCGCTGCGCGCCGCCTGGTTCTGGGCCGAACGCTCCCGGCTCGTCGCCGGCCTCGGCCGCGGCGACGGCTGGGAGGAAATAGCCAAGGCGCAGGAGCTCGTCAAGGGGCTGCCCCCGTCCCAGGTGCACGCCGACGTCCTCGTCCTCGCCGCCGGCTGGGGCATGCTCCACAACCCCGGACCCGGCAACCTCGCCGCCGCCGAACGCGCCGTCGGCTACGCGCGCATGGTCGGCGCCGAGGACACCGAACTCAACGCCCGCATCACCCTCGGCTGCCTCCTCACCGACTCCGGCGACGGCAGCGCCGGACTCACCGAGATGCACGCGGTCAAGGACCGGGCCGCCGAACTCGGTCTCATCCCGATCGTGGGACGGGCCCATATCAACCTCACCTCCCAACTCGAAAGCATGGGCCGGTCCCGCGAGGCCGTCGAACTGGCCGAACGGGGCGCCCAACTGGTCAAGAAATCCAGGCTCATGGACACCGAGGCCTGGGTCTGCGGGAACATGGCGGAGAGCCTGTACAGCCTCGGCCGCTGGGACGAGGCCGCCGAGGCCGCACGGCGCACCCTGAGCGTCGGCCAGAGTGCGGCCCCCCGCGGATCAGCCTCGGCCCGCCTGGCCTACCTGGCCCTGGCCCGCGGCGAACTCGCCGAGGCCGCCCAACAACTGGCCGCCGCGCACGCCCACTTCGGCACCCACGACACCCAGCCCCAGCACCGCGTCCCGCTCTACCGCCTCGCCGTCGGCGTGGCCGCCGGCGAGGGCCGGATCGCCGACGTCCGCTCCGAGATCGAGGAGGCCGTCACCCTCGGCTTCCGGCTCGGCCAACACCGCTACGCCTGGCCCCTCCTGCTGGCCGGCGCCACGGCCGAGGCCGACGCGCGCGGCCTGCCCGCCGCCGAACCGGGCCGGAGCGCCGCCCTGGGCCTGCTGCGCACGGCCGCCCGCGCCCTGGCGACCCCGGCGCCCGTGTGGATCGCCCACTCCGAGTACGTGCGGGCCGAACTGCTGCGGGCCGACGCCGCCGACACCGTCGCCGACTGGACCACCGTGGAAGCGGCGGTCCGCCCCCTTGAGCGCCCCTACCTGTTGGCCCGGGCCCGCCACCGGCTCGCCGAGGCCCTGCTGGCCGCGGGCGGGGACCGGACCGAGGCCGCCACCCTGCTGCGCGACGCCCACGCCACCGCCGACCGGCTCGGCTCCCGACGGCTGCGCGAGGACCTGGCCCTGCTCGCGCAGCGCGCCCGGATCCCGCTGGACGCCGCGGCCGAGACCCCGCAGGCCCCGCCCGCCGCGGAAACCGACCCCGCCGAGGCCCTCGGCCTGACCGGCCGCGAACGGGAGGTGCTGAGCCTGGTCGCGGGCGGCAGCACCAACCGGCAGATCGCGCAGGCGCTCTTCATCTCCCCGAAGACGGCCAGCGTGCACGTGTCGAACATCCTGGCCAAGCTGGGTGTCGCGGGCCGCGGCGAGGCGGCCGCCCTCGCCCACCGCCTGCGCCTCTTCACGGTCGTCGCGCCACCGACACCACCCGCCCCGGCGACCACGCCCGCCGGCCGCGGCTAGCGCCCGCCGGGAGCACCGGGAGCACCGGGAGCACCCGGCGCCCTCCGGCGCACGGGACCGGACAACGCGGGCCCGACCGGCAGGGTCCGAGAGCGACGGTCTACGTCACGGTGTCACCGGGACTCTCGGAAGGGCGTATGAGAACCCTTCCGGAGTCCAGGTCTATCGGGCCCCGTCCCGGGTCGCCGTCGTTCACGTCGGTCCGGGACAGCTCCAGGCGCTTCTTCTCCTCGTCAGTGTGCTTGCGACCGGGGTTGAACAGTTCCTCGATCATGTTGAACACCGCGCACCGTGCCTTCCGCCCCTCCGGGGCCTCGTCCGGTCACTGCACCTTCAGGGTCAGGATCCTGTCGTCGCCCGACTCCGGCGAACCCCGCCCGTCCGTCTCGCTCGTTACCAGCAGCAGACCGTCCCCACCGAGCGGGACCACCGTGCGCAGCCGCCCGTACTTCCCCTCCAGGAAGGCCTCCGGCTCCGCGACCGGCACGGCTCCGTCCAGCGGGATCCGCCACAACCGCTGACCCTTCAACCCGGCCATCCAGATCGAGCCCTGCGCCCAGGCGATCCCGCTCGGCGAGGCCTCGTCCGTTCTCCACACCGCCACCGGATCACGGAAGCCGGGCTTCGACGCCTTCCCCTCGGCCTCCGGCCAGCCGTAGTTGCCGCCCGGCTCGATCAGGTTCAGTTCGTCCCAGGTGTTCTGCCCGAACTCCGCGGCCCAAAGCCGTTTGTCCTTGTCCCAGGCCAGGCCCTGCACGTTGCGGTGTCCGTACGAATAGACGACGGAGTCCGCCTCGGGATTGCCGTGGACCGGTTCGCCGTCGGGCGTCATCCGCAGGATCTTCCCGCCCAGCGACTTCTTGTCCTGTGCCAGCCCCGTCTCACCGGTCTCACCAGTCCCGGCGTAGAGCATCTTGTCCGGCCCGAAGGCGATCCGGCCCCCGTTGTGGATGACCCCCTTGGGGATGCCCCGGAACACCGTGTCGGGCGCCCCCAGTTGCTGCCCGGGTGCTTTCTGCTCGTCGTAGCGCATGCGGGCGATCCGGTTGTCCGACTCCGTGGTGAAGTACGCGTAGACCAACCGGTCCGTCGCGAACTTCGGGGACAGGGCCAGCCCCAGCAGGCCGCCCTCGCCGCCCGGTGCCACCCCGGGGACCCCGCCGATCCGCGTCACCGCGCCGGTGTCGGCCCGGACCCGGCTGATCGTGCCCTTGTCCCGGGAGGCGACCAGCAGGTCACCGCCGGGCAGCGCCGCCACGCCCCACGGCGACTCCAGGCCCTTGGCGACCTCCCCCGTCACCGTCACGGAGCCCTTCGCGGGAGCCGCCGGGGTCTTCGCCGAGGCCGAGGACCCCGGCGACGCGGACCCGGCCGGCGACGATCCCGGGGGAGAGCCGCCCGCGCCCGCCTGCGCCCCGCCCGACGAGGAGCAGCCCGCCGCCAACAGCGCCCCGCACCCGGCCAGCGCGATCGCGGCCAAGCGGTTGCGCCGGCCCGCGCCGCCCACCTCGTACCGCCCGGGCCGCCGCCCGCGGGGACCGCTCACGCCCCTGACACCGGCGCTCCCGGCGCCCCCGGCGCCGTCCATCCGTCCGTCGTCCCGCATCGCCCTGCTCCCCTCCGTGGCCGCTTGCCTTCCCTCTGTTCCAACAGCCGGGGCAGCCCGTGAAGTTCCACCGCTCGTACACCCGATCGAGTGCACCTGCCTGCCGCGCTCGGCGCGCCCGTCGGCGGGGCGCGCCCGGCGGAGGGGGCTGCCGCCTCCTCCGGCCCGCCCGTGCCCGCTCAGTCCCAGGCTCCCACCGCGGACGGCAGCGCCGCTATCTCCGACAGCTCCGCCGCCGTCAGCCGCACCTCCGCCGCCCGCGCGTTCTCCGCCGCCCACCGGGCCCGCTCGGCCCCCGGCACCGGTATCACGTGCGGCCCCTGCGCCAGTACCCACGCCAGCGCCACCTGCGCGGCCGTGACCTGCGGCCCGTGCCGCAGCGCCACCCGCCGCAGCCCCGCCACCAGCACCTGGTTCGAGGCCATCGCGTGCGCCGTGAACCGCGGGTGCCGGGCCCGCACGTCCGCGTCCTCGAAACCCTGCCCCGGTGTCAGCGTCCCGGTCAGGAACCCGCTGCCCAGCGGCATCGCCGCCAGCACCCCCACACCCCGCGCCGCGCACCACGGCAGCAGCTGCCACGCCGCCTCCGGGGACCACACCGACAGCTCCGCCTGCACCGCCGTCACCGGGAACACCTGCTGGACCCGCTCCAGCCGCCGCAGGGTCGTCCCGTACGCGCGGTCACCGCGCCGTCCGGTGCCCGGCCCGGCCCCCGCGCCCAGCGCGCAGTACCCCAGCGCCCGCACCTTGCCCGCCCCCACCAGCTCCGCCATGGCGCCCCAGGTCTCCTCCACGGGGACGTCCGGGTCCACCCGGTGCAGCTGGTACAGGTCGATGACGTCGGTCCGCAGTCGCCGCAGCGAGGCGTCGCAGGCCCGCCGCACGTAGCCCGGCCGGCCGTCGGCCACCACGTGCTGATCGCCCGCCCGCAACCCGACCTTCGCCGAGACGAAGGCGTCGGCCCGACGCTCCCGCAGGACCCGTCCGACGACCAGCTCGTTGGTGAACGGCCCGTACAGATCGGCCGTGTCCAGCAGGTTCGCCCCCAGGTCCAGCGCCGTGTGCACGGTGCGCAGCGACTCCTCGCCCCGGCGGAGCGACGGCGCGTAGGCCCAGCTCATCGGCATGCAGCCGAGCCCGATGGCTCCCACCGTCAGCGGTCCCGACCCGATCGACCTGCGCTCCACCCCTGCGTCCCCCTCCCGGTCCGGCCCTCAAACTAACGGCTTGATCCGGATCCCTTGGCATAGCCTCGTGATCATGACTGCACCGACCGCCGACGTCTGGCTCCCCTTCCCCGCCGGGGAGATCGACGGCCTGCCCGATTCCTTCCGCTACCGCCGGTGGGACGGCGAGGACGAGTTCCCCGCGGACCCCGCCGCCTGCGTCTTCTACGTCACGCCGTACATGAAGTCCCCGGAGGTGACCCTGCGCCCGCTCGCGGCGATGCCCGACCTGAGGGTCGTCCAGACCCTCACCGCGGGCATCGACCACGTGCTCGGCGGCCTCGCCGACCTCGGCCCCGGCGTACGGCTGTGCAACGCCCGCGGCGTCCACGAGGCCAGCACCGCCGAACTGGCGCTCACCCTGACCCTCGCCTCCCTGCGGGGCATCCCCCGCATGGTGCGCGGCCAGGACCGGGAGGAGTGGCGCGACGGCTTCTACGAGTCGCTCGCCGACAAGTCGGTCCTGATCGTCGGCTACGGATCGATCGGCGCGGCCGTCGAGGACCGGCTGGCCCCCTTCGAATGCGGTCCGGTCAGCCGCGTCGCCCGTTCGGCGCGCACCGCCCCGCACGGTCCGGTGCACGCCCTCGCCGACCTGCCCCGGCTGCTCCCGGCCGCCGACGTGGTGATCCTCTGCACGCCGCTGACCGCGGACACCCGGGGCCTGGCCGGGGCGGACTTCCTCGCCCGGATGAAGGACGGCGCCCTGCTCGTCAACGTCTCCCGCGGTCCCGTCGTCGACACCAAGTCCCTTCTGGCGGAGGTCGGATCGGGCCGGCTGCGGGCCGCGCTCGACGTCACCGATCCCGAACCGCTGCCCGCCGGCCACCCGCTCTGGCACGCCCCGAACGTCCTGATTACCCCTCATGTGGGCGGCAGCAGCTCGGCGTTCGAGCCGCGGGCGAAGCGACTGGTGGCCCGTCAGCTCACCCGTTTCGCCGCCGGTGAGCCGGTGGAGAACACGGTGCTCGTCACGGACTGAGGCGCCCCGCGCGCACGCTCCGCGACCGCCCGCGCGCGGGCAGTGGCCACAACTCCCCTGATGGTGACGGAGAGTAGAGAAGCTATGTCGCTGAGTGACGAAAGTGGTGTATCGTCCGGAAGAAGGGGCTGCGGCGCGTTCGTACGGCGCTGGGGAGTGATCGGACCATTTGGGGGGCGACGGGCGATGCACGGCCAATGGACGAAGGATCCGACGCGGCAGAGCCGCCGAAGGCGACGATGGGGTGCCCCGAAACTGGCCGGCGAGGGGGACCGGTGAGCGCCCCGGGGGCGGCGCTCCTGACCCGGCCCCCCGCCGCGGCGGACGGCGGCCGGGGGCTGGCGGCGCAGCTCCTCCTCGCGGTGGTCAGCGGCGGGTACGCCGTCGGGGCCGCCCTGGGCTGGGGGTCCAAGGAAGTCGCCAAGATCATGGGCGACTTCGGGCTCAGCACGGCGGGCTTACTCGCCGCGGTCTCCTGCTACCACTACGCGCGGACGATCGACCGCCGCGAGCGACCCGCCTGGCTGATGTTCGCCTTCTCCTCGCTCATGGGCGCCCTCGGCAACGCGGTCTGGGGATGGTACGAGGTCATCCTCGGCCAGGAGGTGCCCGAGCCCTCCCTCGCCGACTTCGCCTTCCTCTGCTTCGCGCCGCCCGCCATCGTGGGCCTCCTCGTCCTCGCCAAACGTCCGGTCACCCGGGCCGGCTGGGTCTGCCTCGGACTCGACTCCTGGCTCATCGGCGGTTCGCTCCTGACCCTGTCCTGGAGCCTGGCCCTCGCCAACGCGGCCCGCACCGCGCAGTCGGGAGCCCCGGGCAGCGTGCCGCGCGCCGCGCTCTCGCTCGCGTACCCGCTCCTCGACATCGCCCTCGTGTCGATGGTCCTGGTGCTGCACTTCCGCCGCTCGGCGAACAACCGTTCCGCGGTCAACACGGCCATCGCGGCCCTCGCGCTGACCGTCCTCAGCGACGCCTTGTTCACCTCGCCGCTGCTGAACACGACCTACCGTTCCGGCGAGATCCTCGACGCCGGCTGGTTCGCCGGCTCCCTGCTGCTCGCCTACGCGCCCTGGGGCGCCCGCAGGGCCGAACCGGCCGGCCGGGCCGCGCCCCCGCGCGCCGAGCGGCCGCACAGTCGCCCCATCACCGGCTCCCTGCCCGCCCTCACCCCGTACCTCGCCGCGGCGGTGTGCACCCTCGGGATCCTCTACAACGTCGTGGACGGCCGGAAGGTCGACCGCATGGTCGTCTTCACCGGCTGCACCGTCGTCCTGGCCCTCGTCATCCGCCAGGGCATCATGCTCCTCGACAACATCGCGCTGACCCAGGAACTGGCCCAGAAGGAGAACCACTTCCGCTCCCTGGTCCAGGGCTCCAGCGACGTCATCATGATCGCCGCTCCCACCGGCACCCTGCGCTACGTCAGCCCCGCCGCCGCCGGTGTCTACGGCCGCGAGGCGGAGGAGCTGGTCGGCAGCGAGCTCGCCACCCTGATCCACCCCGACGACCTCGGTCAGGTGGTCCACGAGGTGCGCCGCTTCCTCGCCGCCCAACCGGCGGAGGAACCCACCACGCGCATCGAATGCCGGTTCAGATCGGGCACCGGCGAGTGGCTCAACGTGGAATCCACCGTCAACCGCCACCAGGGCGGGCTCATCCTCAACAGCCGGGACGTCACCGAACGGGTCCGGCTCCAGGCCCAGCTCCAGCACAGCGCCGAACACGACCCGCTGACCGACCTGCCCAACCGCGCCCTGTTCACCCGCCGGGTCCGCCAAGCCCTCACCGGCCGCCGGTCCGGGGACCACAGCACCGCCGTGCTCTTCATCGACCTCGACGGCTTCAAGGCGGTCAACGACACCATCGGCCACCAGGCCGGCGACGAACTGCTCGTCGAGGCCGCACACCGGCTCCAGGCCTCGGTCCGCGCCGGGGACACCGCCGCCCGACTCGGCGGTGACGAGTTCGCCGCCCTCATCCTCGGCGACGGCAGCCGAGACCGCAGCGCCCGGGAGTACCAGGTCCACGAGATCGCCGACCGGCTGCGCACCACCCTCGCCCAGCCCTACCGGATCGCCGGGAGCGAGGTCCGCGTCGCCGCCAGCATCGGCGTCGCCTTCGCGGACCCCGGCATCACCCCTTCGGACCTGATGCGCAACGCGGACCTCGCCATGTACCGGGCCAAGGCCGGCGGCAAGGACCGGGTCGAGCTGTACGCCCCGCAGATGCAGGCCGAGGTGGTCCGCAAGGCGGAGCTCGCCGGCCGGCTGCGCAGCGCGCTCCACGACGGGGAATTCACCCTTCTGCACCAACCCGTGGTCTCACTGGCCACCGGCGAGGTCACGGCCGTGGCCGCGCAGGCCCGCTGGCGTTCCGCGCAGGGCATCCTCTTCACCCCGGCCGAGTTCCTGCGGGTGGCCGAGCACAGCGAGGCGGGCGCCCCCGGGCAGGACGCCGCCCGCAGCGCCGAACTGGGCCGTTGGCTGCTGGCGGAGGCCGTGGAGGAGGCCGCCGAGCGGCACCGCGCCGGACACGACGTACCGGTGGCCGTCCGGATGACCGCCCAGCGTCTGCTGGACCGCTCGATGCCGCGCGGGTCCGTGGAGGCGCTGCTGACCCGCCACGGGCTGCCCTCGGGCGCGCTCGTCCTCGAACTGGCGGCCTCCGACCCCAGAGTGCCCTTCGATGAGCTGGAGCGCCGCCTGACGGCCCTGCACCGGCTGGGCGTACGCATCGCCCTCGACGGCTTCGGCAGCGGTTACGCGGCCATCAGCGCCCTCCGGCGCCTGCCCGTGGACCTCCTGAAACTGGACCGGGGGCTGGTCGAGGGCGTGGTCGAGTCCGCCAGACTGCACAAGATCACTGCCGGACTCTTGCGGATCGCAAACGATCTGGGCATGCAGTCCGTGGCGGACGGCGTGGACCTGCCCGAGCAGGTCATGGCGCTGCGCGCGATGGGGTGCACCCACGGCCAGGGAACGGCGTTCTCCGGCCCACTCGACGAATACAGGCTGCGGCGCGCGCTCGTGCGCGGTACGTTCCCAGTACCGGGCGGTACGGCCCAGCCCGCCTTGGCCGGAGGCTCGTCCGGTGGTTCGATGGTCATCCGTAGAGGCTCAAATAATGAGACGCCCGTCCCACCCGCTTGACATCCACCTCCCGCCGGAGGGAGGGTCAATGCCATGCGCACCCGAATTCTCGTACTTGGAAAGCGCGTCGGCTGAAGCTGGGACCTGCATGTCCCCGCTCAACACTCCCGACGCGCTCCCCTCGCTTGCCACCCGGCACGAGGGGTTTTTTGTTGCACTGGCACACGCCCCCGGCTCTGACCCGGGGGATCCCCGCTCCTCGTAAAACCCTCAGCTTCGAGAAGAGAATGCCGATGACCGAGCAGGCCACCGGGGCCCACCATCCGCAGCCGCGGCCCCGTACGGGTGGACAGCAGTCCACCGCAGTTGAGCACGTCACGGGTGCGCAGTCCCTCATCCGCTCTCTCGAAGAGGTGGGGTGCGACACCGTCTTCGGGATTCCGGGTGGCTGCATCCTCCCCGCGTACGACCCGATGATGGACAGCAAGAAGGTCCGTCACATCCTGGTCCGCCACGAGCAGGGCGCGGGACACGCCGCGACCGGCTACGCGCAGGCCACCGGCAAGGTCGGCGTCTGCATGGCCACCTCCGGCCCGGGCGCCACCAACCTGGTCACCCCGATCGCCGACGCGCACATGGACTCCGTCCCGCTCGTCGCCATCACCGGCCAGGTCTCCTCCAAGGCGATCGGCACGGACGCCTTCCAGGAGGCGGACATCGTCGGCATCACGATGCCGATCACCAAGCACAACTTCCTGGTGACCAAGGCCGAGGACATCGCGAAGACCATCGCCGAGGCCTTCCACATCGCCGCCAGCGGCCGGCCGGGCCCGGTCCTGGTCGACATCGCCAAGGACGCCCTCCAGGCGAAGACCACCTTCTCCTGGCCGCCCACGCAGGACCTGCCCGGCTACCGGCCGGTCACCAAGCCGCACGCCAAGCAGATCCGTGAGGCCGCCAAGCTCATCTGTCAGGCCAAGCGTCCCGTCCTGTACGTCGGCGGCGGCGTCATGAAGTCCGGCGCCACGGCCGAGCTGAAGGTCCTCGCCGAGCTGACCGGAGTCCCGGTCTCGACCACCCTGATGGCCCTGGGCTCCTTCCCCGACAGCCACCCGCTGCACGTCGGCATGCCGGGCATGCACGGCTCGGTCACCGGCGTCACCGCGCTGCAGAAGTCGGACCTGCTGATCGCCCTCGGCACCCGCTTCGACGACCGCGTCACCGGCAAGCTGGACAGCTTCGCCCCCTTCGCCAAGGTCATCCACGCGGACATCGACCCGGCCGAGATCGGCAAGAACCGCGAGGTCGACGTCCCGATCGTGGGCGACGCCCGCGAGGTCATCGCCGACCTGATCCAGGCGGTCCAGGCCGAGCACACCGACGGCAACGCCGGTGACTACAGCGCCTGGTGGAAGGACCTCAACCGCTGGCGCGAGACCTACCCGCTCGGCTACGACCAGCCCGAGGACGGCTCGCTCTCCCCGCAGCACGTCATCGAGCGGATCGGCGCCCTCGCCCCGCAGGGCACGATCTTCACGGCGGGCGTCGGCCAGCACCAGATGTGGGCCTCGCACTTCGTGAAGTACGAGGAGCCCCGCACCTGGCTGAACTCCGGCGGCGCCGGAACCATGGGCTACGCGGTCCCGGCCGCGATGGGCGCCAAGGTCGGCATGCCCGACCGTGCGGTCTGGGCGATCGACGGCGACGGCTGCTTCCAGATGACCAATCAGGAACTGGCCACCTGCGCACTGAACAACATCCCGATCAAGGTCGCCATCATCAACAACGGCGCCCTGGGCATGGTCCGCCAGTGGCAAACGCTGTTCTACAACCAGCGCTACTCCAACACGGTGCTCCACGGCGACGAGACGGGCCACGACACGGTCGGCTCCCAGCTCGGCGAGTCGCTGACCCGCCGCCAGGGCACCCGCGTCCCGGACTTCGTCAAGCTGTCCGAGGCCATGGGCTGCGTCGCGCTGCGCTGCGAGGACCCGGCCGACCTGGACAAGGTCATCGCCGAGGCCAACGCGATCAACGACCGTACGGTCGTCATCGACTTCATCGTCCACGAGGACGCCATGGTGTGGCCGATGGTCGCCGCCGGCACCTCCAACGACGAGGTCCTGGCAGCCCGGGGCGTCCGCCCCGACTTCGGCGACAACGAAGACGACTGAGCCGAGAGAGCCGAAGAGAGAGAACGACTCACATGTCCAAGCACACGCTCTCCGTCCTGGTCGAGAACACGCCCGGCATCCTCGCCCGGATCGCCGCGCTGTTCTCCCGCCGCGGGTTCAACATCGACTCCCTCGCGGTCGGCGTCACCGAGCACCCCGACATCTCGCGCATCACCATCGTCGTGAACGTCGAGGACCTCCCGCTGGAGCAGGTGACCAAGCAGCTGAACAAGCTGGTCAACGTGCTCAAGATCGTCGAGCTGGAGTCGCACAACGCCATCGAGCGCGAACTCGTTCTGGTGAAGGTCAGGGCCGACAACGAGACCCGCTCGCAGATCGTCGAGATCGTCCAGCTGTTCCGCGCCAAGACCGTCGACGTCTCCCCGGACGCCGTCACCATCGAGGCCACGGGCGGCACCGACAAGCTCGGCGCGATGCTCAAGATGCTGGAGCCCTTCGGCATCAAGGAACTGGTCCAGTCCGGCACGATCGCCATAGGGCGTGGCGGCCGGTCCATCACGGACCGCAGCCTGCGCTCGCTCGACCGCAGCGCCTGACGGGCCGGACACGCTCCCGCTCGCATCGCGAGACCAAGAACCTCAGATTCCGTTCCCCGCCGTACGGTGGGTGCAACATCAGCGCACCAAGGAGATATCCCAGTGGCCGAGCTGTTCTACGAGAACGACGCCGACCTGTCCATCATCCAGGGCCGCAAGGTCGCTGTCATCGGATACGGCAGCCAGGGCCACGCCCACGCGCTGTCGCTCCGTGACTCCGGCGTCGACGTCGTCGTCGGCCTCAAGGAGGGCTCGAAGTCCAAGGCCAAGGCCGAGGAGCAGGGCCTGAAGGTCGTCCCGGTGGCCGAGGCGGCCGCATGGGCGAACGTCATCATGATCCTCACCCCGGACCCGCTCCAGGCCGAGATCTACGAGGAGTCCATCAAGGAGCACCTCGAGGAGGGCGACGCGCTCTTCTTCGGCCACGGCTTCAACGTCCGCTACGGCTTCATCAAGCCCCCGGCCAACGTCGACGTCGCCCTGGTCGCCCCGAAGGGCCCGGGCCACCTCGTCCGCCGCCAGTACGAGGAAGGCCGCGGCGTGCCCTGCATCGCCGCCGTCGAGCAGGACTTCACCGGTTCCGCCTTCGCCCTCGCGCTGTCGTACGCGGCCGGCATCGGCGGCACCCGCGCCGGCGTCATCAAGACCACCTTCACCGAGGAGACCGAGACCGACCTGTTCGGTGAGCAGGCCGTCCTCTGCGGTGGCGCCTCCGCCCTGGTCAAGGCCGGTTTCGAGACCCTGACCGAGGCCGGCTACCAGCCGGAGATCGCGTACTTCGAGTGCCTGCACGAGCTGAAGCTCATCGTGGACCTCATGTACGAGGGCGGCCTGGAGAAGATGCGCTGGTCGGTCTCCGAGACCGCCGAGTGGGGCGACTACATCACCGGCCCCCGCGTCATCACCGACGCCACCAAGGCCGAGATGAAGAAGGTCCTCGCGGAGATCCAGAGCGGCGAGTTCGCCAACACCTGGATGGCCGAGTACAAGGCGGGCCTGCCCAAGTACAACGAGTACAAGAAGGCCGACGAGGCGCACCTGCTGGAGACCACCGGCAAGAAGCTGCGCAAGCTGATGAGCTGGGTCGACAACGACGAGAGCTGATCTCGTGGGCGGCGGGGCCGGGACGCGCGTTCCGGCCCCGCCGCGCATCACCGGCTCGGCCGGAAATCAACCCTCGTACGGCACGGATTGTCCACCCCGGCCAATCTCGGACGGGTGATCCTTCCGTACAGGCGGAATTCCGCTGTGGATCCGCTACTACACTGCTCAACACAACGCGTCAGGCCCACAGTGTCGTGCGTCTTCCACGCGGCTACCCCCTCCACGCCTGCGGCCGTCGGGACGGCCGTCCGCACTGGACTTGTGAGGACCCACGTGAGCTCGAAACCTGTCGTACTCATCGCCGAAGAGCTGTCGCCCGCCACGGTGGACGCGCTCGGTCCGGACTTCGAGATCAGGCACGTGAACGGCGCCGACCGCGCCGCGCTGCTGCCCGCGATCGTCGATGTCGACGCGATCCTGGTCCGTTCCGCCACCAAGGTGGACGCCGAGGCCATCGCGGCCGCCAAGAAGCTGAAGGTCGTCGCCCGAGCCGGTGTCGGCCTCGACAACGTCGACGTCTCCGCCGCCACCAAGGCCGGCGTGATGGTCGTCAACGCGCCGACCTCGAACATCGTGACCGCCGCCGAGCTCGCCTGCGGCCTGCTCGTCGCCACGGCCCGTCACATCCCGCAGGCCAACACCGCCCTGAAGAACGGCGAGTGGAAGCGGAACAAGTACACGGGCGTCGAGCTCAGCGAGAAGGTCCTCGGCGTCGTCGGCCTCGGCCGCATCGGTGTCCTGGTCGCCCAGCGCATGTCGGCCTTCGGCATGAAGATCGTCGCGTACGACCCCTACGTGCAGCCCGCGCGCGCCGCCCAGATGGGCGTCAAGATGCTGGCGCTGGACGAGCTCCTGGAGGTCGCCGACTTCATCACCGTGCACCTGCCCAAGACCCCCGAGACCCTCGGTCTCATCGGGGACGAGGCCCTGCACAAGGTGAAGCCGTCCGTCCGCATCGTCAACGCCGCGCGCGGCGGGATCGTGGACGAGGCCGCCCTGTACGCGGCCATCAAGGAGGGTCGCGTCGCCGGAGCCGGCCTCGACGTGTACGCGAAGGAGCCCTGCACGGACTCCCCGCTCTTCGAGCTCGACCAGGTCGTCTGCACCCCGCACCTCGGCGCGTCCACGGACGAGGCCCAGGAGAAGGCCGGTGTCTCGGTCGCCAAGTCGGTGCGCCTCGCGCTCGCCGGTGAGCTCGTTCCCGACGCGGTCAACGTCCAGGGCGGCGTCATCGCCGAGGACGTCCGGCCGGGTCTGCCGCTCGCCGAGAAGCTCGGCCGCATCTTCACCGCCCTCGCGGGCGAGGTCGCGGTCCGCCTCGATGTCGAGGTCTGCGGCGAGATCACCCAGCACGACGTCAAGGTGCTGGAACTGTCCGCGCTCAAGGGCGTGTTCGAGGACGTCGTCGACGAGACGGTCTCCTACGTCAACGCCCCGCTGTTCGCGCAGGAGCGCGGTGTCGAGGTCCGCCTCACCACCAGCTCGGAGTCCCCGGACCACCGCAACGTGGTGACCGTCCGCGGCACCCTGTCGGACGGTCAGGAGGTCTCGGTCTCCGGCACCCTGGCGGGCCCGAAGCACCTGCAGAAGCTCGTGGGCGTCGGCGAGTACGACGTGGACCTGGCCCTGGCCGACCACATGATCGTGCTGCGCTACACCGACCGTCCCGGCGTGGTCGGCAAGGTCGGGCAGCTGCTCGGCGAGGCCGGTCTGAACATCGCGGGCATGCAGGTCGCCCGTGCCGAGGAGGGCGGCGAGGCGCTCGTCGTCCTCACCGTCGACGCGGAGGTCCCGGTGGACGTCCTCGCGACCATCTCGGCCGAGATCGGGGCCGCTTCGGCCCGTACGGTCAACCTCGTCTGAGCGGAACCACCAGCGACACAAGGGCCCGGGGTGCACACCCCGGGCCCTTGCGCGTACCCCCGTCCCGAACGGCTCAGAGGGCCGGTACCGGGGGAGTCCCGGCCGGTTCGGTGTCGGCGGGGGCGTTCCCCGCGGCGCCCCGCAGCAGGACCGGTGTCAGCACCGCCGCGCCCAGCAGGAGGGCCGCCCCGCCCCAGGCCGCGTATTGCATGCCGTGCACGAAGGCCTCGCGGGCCAGGGCCAGGAGCTGTTCGCCCGCCCCGCCGCCGAGTTGCCCGGCCGTGGAGACCGCGCCGCCCAGGGTCTCCCGCACGGCCGGGTCCGTACCGGCCAGGTCGCCGCGGTAGACCGCGGTGCCCAGGCTGCCCAGCAGGGCCATGCCGAGCGCCCCGCCGAACTCCTGACCCGTCTCCAGCAGGGAGGCGGCCGAACCGGCCTTCTCGGCGGGGGCGGCGGCCAGCGCCATGTCGGAGACCAGGGACATCACGGTGACGATGCCGGCGGCCAGTACCCCGGAGGCGGTCAGGAGCAGCCACAGGGAATCGGTGCCGGTGAGGGCCATCAGCGCGAACCCGGCCGCCGCGAGGGCGAACCCGCCGGCGATGACGTGGGCGCGGGGGATCCTGCGTGCCAGGGCCGCGCCGGCCGGGGCGGCGGCGCCGATGAGGAGCGAGGGGGCGAGGCTCCACAGGGCCGCCTCCAGGGTGCCCATGCCGAGGACGGACTGCAGGTACTGGGTGGTGAAGTAGGCCGAGCCCATCATGGCGAAGGCGGCGATCGCGTTGAGCCCGATGCCCGCCCCGAAGCCGCGCCCCCGGAACAGGGAGCGGTCGATCATCGCGTCGGTCCGGGAGCGCTGGCGGCGGACGAAGACGTACCCGAAGACGGCCCCGACGGCGAGGCAGCCCAGGCGGAAGGCGTCGAAGCCCTCGGCGGCGATCTCCTTCAGCCCGTACACCACCGGCAGGACGGCGGCCATGGACAGCGGGACGCCCAGCAGGTCGAAGCGGCCGGGGGCCGGGTCCTTGAACTCCGGTACCAGTACCGGGACCAGGACCAGCAGGAGCAGCATCGCGGGGACGTTGATGAGGAAGACCGAACCCCAGTGGAAGTGGTTCAGCATCACCCCGCTCAACACCGAGCCGAGGGCGATGCCGCCGGTCATGGCGCCGGACCAGATCGCGATGGCCTTGCCGCGCTGCGCGTCGTCCTGGAAGAGGTTGCGCACGAGGGCCAGCGTGGACGGCATCAGGGTCGCGCCGCCGATGCCCAGCAGCACGCGGGCCGCGATGAGCATCTCGGCACTGGTGGCGTACGCGGCCGCGACGGAGGCCAGGCCGAAGGCTGTCGCGCCGATCAGCAGCAGCCTGCGGCGGCCGATGCGGTCGCCCAGGGAGCCCATCGTGATCAGCAGTCCGGAGAGGGCGAAGGCGTAGCTGTCGAAGATCCAGAGCTGCTGGGAGGCGCTCGGGTCGAGCTCCCGGGTGATGGCCGGGATGGCGAAGTAGAGGACGGACACGTCCATCGCGACCAGGAGCAGGGGCAGCAGGAGGACGGTGAAGGCGGTCCATTCGCGGCGGCCGGCGAGGCGCGCCGTGGCGGCGGGGTTCGTCATGAGCAGGAATGTACAGCCGTCATAAACGAATGTCTATGACGATTGTATGGAACGTCTGTCTGGAACTTCTGTCTGGGACGGGTGTCTTGCTACCGTGGCGGCATGGGACATCGTGAAGATCTGCTCGAAGGCGCCAAGAAGTGCCTGGCCGAGAAGGGGTTCGTGCGCACCACGGCGCGCGACATCGTCAGCGCGTCCGGGACCAACCTGGCGTCGATCGGCTACCACTACGGCTCCAAGGACGCCCTCCTCGCGCAGGCGTTCATCGTCCTGATGGAGGAGTGGGGCGAGGGCTTCCAGACCGGGCTCGGTGAGGACGCGGACTTCCCGGACCGGTTCCGGGCGCTGTTCGAGGGGGTCCTGGACCGGCGCGAGGAGACGGCGCCGATCTGGGCTGCCAGCCTCGAAGTGGCCCTGGACCGGGACCGGATGCCGGAGCTGCGCGCCCTGCTCGCCGCCTCGCAGGGCGACGGCCGCAAGGGCCTGATCGCGATGATGACGGGCGTCCGGGAGGAGGACATCACCGAACGCGAGGTCCGTACGGTCGGGGCCGTCTACCAGGCGCTGCTCAACGGCCTGATGGTCCAGTGGCTGTTCGACCCCGCGAGCGCCGCCACCCCGGAGGAGTTCACGGAAGGCATGCGGCGCGTGGCGCAGGGGTTCAACGCGTCCTGACGGGAGCGGGGTTCGAGCCCGCCGGGCCGGCAGTCCCGGGGCCCGACGGGGATGCGACGGCGGCGGGGTGTCACGTCACACGGTGATGACGACCTTCGCGCGCGCGTGCTCCACCTCCACGTACCGGATCGCCTCCGGCACCTCGGCCAGCGGGTACGTCCGGTCGATGACGGGGGTGACCAGGCCGTCCTCCACGAACGCGCGCAGCGCCGCGAGGTTCTCCCCGTCCGGCGCGGCGGTGAGCACGGCGAGCCGGTGCCGGGAGAAGCGGGACAGCGCCTGCCCCTTGAGGAGGAGTCCCATCGGACCGAACAGGCTGCCGCCCCCGGACACCCCGCCGCCGGACAGGACGAGCGTTCCGGTGGGGGTCAGCACGCGCCGGCAGTCGGCCAGGGAACGGTTGCCCACCAGGTCGAGGACGAGGTCGTAGCGCGGCCCCCCGAGGGCGAAGTCCTCCCGGGCGTAGTCGATGACGTGGTCCGCGCCCAGCGAGCGGACCAGTTCCGCGTTGCGCGTGCTGCACACGCCGGTCACCTCCGCGCCGAGCGCCCTCGCGATCTGCACGGCGAACGTCCCCACACCGCCCGACGCCCCGTTGACCAGGACCCGTTGGCCCGGCCCCACCCGGCCGCGGTCCCGCAGCCCCATCAGGGCCGTGTTCCCCGCCAGCGGCAGCGCCGCCGCCTCCTCGAAGCCCAGGCCGGCCGGCTTGAGCTCCACCACGTCCTCCGAGGCGGCCACGTACTCGGCGAACGCCCCGTCGGCCTCGCCGAACACCTCGTCGCCGGGTCTCCACCGGGTCACGTCGCGGCCCGCGGCCACCACCCGGCCCGCGAAGTCCGTACCCCGGATCCCGACCTTGGGTCTGCCGAGCCCCAGGACCAGGCGGGCCACGTACGGGTCCCCGCGCATCAGGTGCCAGTCGCGGGCGTTCACCGAGGCTGCGTGGACCCGTACCAGCACCTCGTGATCGGCGACCGCGGGCCGGTCGACCTCCCGCAGCTCCAGCACGTCGGGGGAGCCGTACCGGTCCTGGACGATCGCCTTCATCACGCCTCCGCACCGCACGCGGCCGGTGCGGAAAGGTTCGGCCGACCGGAGGTCGACGCTGCGGGTGACGGTAGGCGAACGCGGTCCGCAGCGGAATGGGGGGCGCCCCCGGGGTCCGTCGGCACACTTCGCTCCGCCCCGCGACGGAGTCCGACGACGGGCCCCGGGGTTCCTCGCGGCCCGACCGATTCGCGGCCCGGTCGATTCGCGGCGGGGACGGGTTCAGTGGTGGAGGCGTGAGGCCTTGAGGGCCATGTGGAGCAGGAGGCGGTCCTCGCCCTCGTCGAGGTCGAGGCCGGTCAGCTGCTCGACCTTGCCGAGCCGGTAGTACAGCGTCTGGCGGTGCACCCCGAGGGCCGCCGCCGCGCGGCCCGCCTGGCCGGCGCAGTCGAGGAACACCTCGGCCGTGCGCGCCAGTTCGCGGTGGGCGGGGCCGAGCAGGGTCCGGGCGGCCGGATCGTCCGCCGGGCCGGCCGGGAGCGCCGCGAGCATCCGGTACGGGCCGATCCGCGACCACTGGGCCACGGGGCCCAACCGCGGCTGGGCGGTGGCGGCCCGCGCCGCCGCGGTGGCCTGCGCCCAGGCCGCCGGCAGTTCCGCGAGGGCCCGGACCGGATCGGACACGCCCGCGTTCATGCCCCCGGCCCGCGAGCCCGCCGCGGCACCGACCGGCGGAGCGGAGCCCGACGGCGCGGTGGCCGGCTTCGCGGTCCGGGAGCCGCCGGGGGTCGCCACCTGCACCGCGCCGGTCGGCTCCGTCGCGCGCGGCAGCAGTCGCCCCAGGGCGGTCAGGGCCGGGGCCATGGCGTCCGTACCGCGCATCCGGACCAGCGCCGCGAGTCGCCCGCCGGCCTCCTGGTCCTGCGCCGGAACCACGCACACCGCCGCCGCGCCCGGGACCGACTGGGGGAGCTCCCCGACCCACGGCGACACGCACACCACCGTGTGCGGGCCCTCCCCGCCCGCCCCGAGGGCGAGCCGCAGCGCGGCCACCGCCATGTCCTGTTGCCAGCCGCGCCCCGCGGTGAGCACCGCGAGGAACTCCCGCGACAGGTCGGCGCCCGCCTTGGCCTCCTGCGCGAGCAGTACGCCGATCCGCTGGGCCACCTCCATGGCGGCCGCCAGCTCCCGCGGCCCGGGTCCGGCGGCCGCGGCGTCCGGGCCCTCCTGGTCGAGGAGCCACACGTAGCCCTGCACGATGCCCCGGTAGCGCACCGGCAGGCAGATCCGCCCCCGGAACACGCCCGCGTCGGGCGCGGCGGGGATCCGCACGGGGCCCGTGGCGCGGGCGATGCCGAAGCCCTCGAACCAGGACCGGACGGCGGAGGTCGACTGCCGGGTCAGGATCGAACGGGTCCGGACGGGGTCCAGGACGAGCTCGCCGCCCTCGCTGTCGCTGTCGTGCGCGCCGAAGGCGATCAGGCGGAAGTCCCGGTTCTCCAGCGTCGCGGGGGCGCCGAGGAGCGCGGAGATCTCGTCCACCAGGTCCTGGTACTCGTCCTTCACCCGGACATTCTCCCACCCCACGACCGGTCCTTCAGACAGATGTATGAGATCCGGGCCACGGATGCGTGACAGCTGTCGATGGCCGAGGATCGTGGGGATCCTTAGGTTTCACGGTGGTTTTACTTGCGTTTTCCCTACGGCCCCGATCCATCCGGTAACGGACCGTACGTCTGCTTCTGCCACCCGTTGGAGGTGCCCCGTGCTGGGTCCCGCGATCCTCGCCGCTTCGCGCAGCGACAAGATGCGCCGAATCGTCTCTGCCGCCCCGGTGACCAAGCCCGTGGTGAACCGGTTCATCCCCGGTGAGACGGTCGACCAGGTCATCCCGATCGTCGAGGAACTCACGCGGAAGGGCCTGGAGGTCACGCTCGACGTCGTCGGTGAGGACATCACCGCCGTCGAGCAGTCCCACGCCGCCCGTGACGCCTACCTCCTGCTCATCGAGCGGCTGGCCGAGCTCGGCCTGGGCGGGACGGTCGAGATGTCGGTCAAGCTGTCGATGTTCGGACAGGCGCTGGAGGGCGGTCACGAGCTGGCCCTCGCCAACGTCCGCCCGGTCGTCGAGGCCGCCGCGGCCATCGGCACCACCGTCACCCTCGACGCCGAGGACCACACCACCCTCGACTCGATGTTCGCCATCCATGAGGAGTTGCGCCGGGACTTCCCGCAGACGGGCTGCGTGATCCAGGCCTACCTGTTCCGCACGGAGGCCGACGCCCACCGACTGGCCGCCGCGGGCAGCCGCGTCCGGATCGTGAAGGGCGCCTACAAGGAGCCCGCCGAGGTCGCGTACCTCGACAAGGCCGAGATCGACAAGGCCTACGTCCGGATCATGAAGATCCTGATGGAGGGCGAGGGCTACCCGATGATCGGGTCCCACGACCCGCGCCTGATCGCCATCGCCCAGGAACTGGCCCGGCAGGCCGGGCGCAAACTGGACGAGTACGAGTTCCAGATGCTGTACGGCATCCGCAGCGAGGAGCACCTGCGGCTCGCCGCCGAGGGCCACCGGATGCGCGTCTACACCGCGTACGGCACGGACTGGTACGGATACTTCATGCGCCGCCTCGCGGAGAAGCCGGCCAACCTGCTGTTCTTCCTCCGCTCGATGATCACCAAGAACTAGGCACCCCACTAGCTCAAGGCCCGTCCCCCTAGCTCAAGGAGTTCCCGCCCCATGGATGCTGTGACCCAGGTCCCCGCGCCCGTCAACGAGCCGGTTCACTCGTACGCCCCCGGCAGCGCCGAGCGCGCGCGTCTCGAAATCCAGCTCAAGCAGCTGTCCGAGAACCCGATCGACCTCCCGATGACCATCGGTGGCGTCAAGCGGATGGGTGGCGGCGAGCGCTTCGACGTGGTCCAGCCGCACGACCACAAGTCCGTCATCGGCACCTACGCCAACGCCACCGAGGCCGACGCCCAGGAGGCCGTCGACGCCGCCCTGGCCGCCGCCCCCGCCTGGCGCGCGATGGACTTCGACGACCGTGCCGCGATCATCCTGCGCGCCGCCGAGCTGCTGGCCGGCCCGTGGCGCGAGAAGCTGGCCGCGTCCACCATGCTGGGCCAGTCCAAGACCGCCCAGCAGGCGGAGATCGACACTCCCTGCGAGCTCGTCGACTTCTGGCGCTTCAACGTCCACTTCGCCCGGCAGATCCTCGCCGAGCAGCCCGCCGCGAACTCCGCGGGCGTGTGGAACCGCAGCGACCACCGTCCGCTCGAGGGCTTCGTCTACGCGATCACGCCGTTCAACTTCACGGCCATCGCCGGCAACCTGCCGACCGCCCCGGCCCTGATGGGCAACGTGGTCGTCTGGAAGCCGTCCCCGACGCAGACGCACTCCGCGGTCCTGCTGATGGAGGTCCTGGAGGCGGCCGGTCTGCCCAAGGGCGTCATCAACCTGGTGACCGGCGACGGCATCGCCGTCTCCGAGGTGGCCCTGAACCACCCCGAGCTCGCCGGCATCCACTTCACCGGCTCGACCAAGACCTTCCAGTACCTGTGGAAGACCGTCGGCAACAACATCGAGAAGTACAAGTCCTACCCGCGTCTGGTCGGCGAGACCGGCGGCAAGGACTTCGTCGTCGCGCACCCCTCCGCCGACCACGCCATCCTGAAGACCGCCCTGACCCGCGGCTCCTTCGAGTTCCAGGGCCAGAAGTGCTCGGCCTCCTCGCGCGCCTACGTTCCGGCCTCCATCTGGAACGCCGGCTTCAAGGAGAGCTTCGCGGCCGAGGTCGACGGCATCACCATGGGTGACGTCCGCGACCTGGACAACTTCATCGGCGCGGTCATCGACGAGCGTTCCTTCGCGAAGAACAAGGCCGCGATCGACCGTGCGAAGGCCGACCCGACCTGCACGATCGTCGCCGGCGGCACCTACGACGACGCGGAGGGCTACTTCGTCCGCCCGACCGTCATCGAGTGCACCGACCCGGAGAACGAGGTCTTCACGACCGAGTACTTCGGCCCGATCCTCGCGGTCCTCGTCTACGAGGACGACAAGTACGACGAGATGCTGGCGCAGATGGAGTCCGTCTCGGCCTACGCCCTGACCGGCGCCGTCATCGCGCAGGACCGCTACGCGGCCGCCGACACGACGGAGAAGCTCCGCTTCGCGGCGGGCAACTTCTACATCAACGACAAGTCGACCGGCGCCGTCGTCGGCCAGCAGCCCTTCGGCGGCGGCCGCGCCTCGGGTACGAACGACAAGGCGGGCGCGGCCTCGAACCTGCTGCGCTGGACCTCGACGCGCTCCATCAAGGAGACCCTGGTCCCGCCGACCGAGTACGGCTACCCGCACATGGGCTGATCACGGCCCACCGCTGAACCCCGCCCCCGCTCCGGTACCCCCAAGTCCGGAGCGGGGGCGGTTCCGGTTCTCCGACCGGTACCGGTGCCGGCAACCGCTCAGACCTCGACCATGACCTGGTCCAGGGACTTGCGCACCAGGTCCGGCACCTCGCAGTCGTCGGCCGGGTAACCCACCGGGATGACCGCGAACGCCTTCTCGTTCTCCGGGCGGTTCAGGACGTGCCCGAGGAAACGCATCGGGCTCGGGGTGTGGATCAGCGCGGAGAGCCCGCTGAGGTGGAGGGCGGAGAGCAGCATGCCGACCGCGATGCCGACCGACTCGTCCACGTAGTAGTGCTTGCGCTTCGCGCCGTCCGGGCCGAGCCAGTAGCGCTGTTGGAACACCACGATCAGCGCGGGCGCGTCCGTCAGGTGGGTCTTCACGGCGTCCGTGCCGATGGGGCGCAGCGCGGCGAGCCATTCGTCGCCCAGCCGACCGTCGTAGGAGATCTGCTCCTCCTGTTCGGCGGCGGCGCGGATCTGCCGGCGGACGGTCGGGTCCTTCACCAGGACGAACGTCCACGGTTGTTGGTGCGCGCCGGAAGGGGCGGTGGCCGCGCAGGCGACGGCGTCGCGGACGACCTGCTCGGGCACCGGATCGGAGGAGAACTGGCGTACAGTCCGCCGCTCGTCCATCCGTTCCCTCAGTTCCGCGGCCCGCGCGAGGGATTCCCGGCTCGGCATGCGCGCCGGCCGGTAGGCGACGGGCCGGTAGGGCCGGCCGTGGGTGGGCGTCCACTGCTGCGTTTCTGGCGACATGGGCAGATCTTCCGTCCGCGCAACCGCCCGAGGCCAGCGGCACGTCATCACCTCATGTCCGTTGTGTACTGACAGGGGGGCTATGACCGTGGCGAACGTCGGTCGATTCGTGGATTGGGAAGGCTGCTTCAACGCCCGTGACCCGGGCGGGGCGGGAGCACTGCGACCGGGCCGCCTCGTACGGGCCGACAGCCTCGACGGACTGACCTCCCGGGGCTGGACCGCGGTGGCCGCGCACGGGGTGCGGACCGTCATCGACCTGCGGAACGACGACGAGCGGGGAGTGGACCAATCCCCGCGACCGGCCGGTACGACGACCCTGCGGATCCCCCTCGACGGCATCGAGCACCGGGACTTCCGGGACGTGTGGTGGGGCACTCCGGGATTCGGCACCCCCGCGTATTTCCGGCCTTTCCTGGAGCGCTTCCCCGACCGGGTCGCGGCCGTGGCCCGCGCCGTCGCGGATGCCGCGCCGGGCGGGGTCGCCTTCCACTGCGGCCTGGGCCGCGACCGCACGGGGATCATCGCGCTCGTCCTGCTGCGGTTGGCCGGCGCGACCCCGCGGGAGGTCGCGGACGACCACGGGCTGAGCGAGCCGAGGGTGCGCGCCCGGTACGCGGCGCGGGGCGAGCGGTACGACCCCGCGGAGATCGAGGAGTACGTCACCGGCCTCGGCACCACCGTGCACGCCCTCGCCGGTGACGCCGCCCGGTGGCTGGACGCCGGGGAGTACCTGCGCGCGGCCGGATTGAACGGCGCCGAACTCGCACGGCTGCGCGACCGGCTCACCGGGCCACGACCCGCGGCGGCGCTGGTACCGTCCCCCGGCGGGACCCGCGGCGCGCCAGGAGCCGCCGGCCGACCGCTGGAGGACGAGCAGTGACCGTGACCCTGACGCTGACCCACACCGCCGGGCTCGGCCCCGGTGAACGGCGCGAGATCCGGGCCCTGCTCGACGCGGCCTTCGACGGGGACTTCGCCGACGAGGATTTCGAGCACGCCCTCGGCGGGATGCACGTCCTGCTGCGCGAAGGCGACCCCGACGACCCCCACGACACCCACGACCCGAACGGCCCGAACGGCCCGAACGGTCCGGCCGGTTCCGCCGGCGCACTCGTCGCGCACGGCAGCGTCGTGCAGCGGCGGGTCCTGCACGGCGGCCGGGCCCTGCGCACCGGCTACGTCGAGGCCGTGGCCGTGCGGTCCGACCGGCGTCGGCGCGGGCTCGCCGGGCAGGTCATGGCCGAGCTGGAGCGGGTGATCGGCGGGGCGTACGTGCTGGGCGCCCTCTCGGCGTCCGAAGCCGGGGCGGCCCTGTACGAGGGCCGCGGCTGGCGCCCGTACCCCGGCCGGATCGGCGTCCTCGGACCGACCGGCCCCGAACGGCTGGCCGACGAGGAGGGCTCCACCTACGTCTGGACGCCGGCGGGCGCGGCCCCGCCGGACCCGACCGGGCGGCTCGACTTCGACTGGCGCGACGGCGACGTCCTCTAGCCGTGGCCGTGGCCGTACCGGGGCCGCCCGGCCGCCGGACCGCACGGGCTACCCCGAGACGCTGGGCGCGCCCGTCTCGATGTGGCCGGTGTAGCGGCGGGACCAGGTGCCGTCGTTGTCCGCGAGGATCGTGAAGTCGTACCAGCCCTTGCTGTAGGCGACCGCGTTGAAGAAGTCCTCGCGGGAGGAGTTCGCCGGGACGGTGTACGTCCACGGCCCGTCCGTGCGGTAGGCGTTCGCCCGGACGGTGAAGGTGACCGGGGAGGCCGACGCGTTGGTCATCCTGAAGTACACCGCCGTTTTCCCGGTGCCCGGCTCGACCGCGTAGCGGGCCGCGACCTCGACCGCCCTGCCGGGCTTGGAGGCGTCGCCGATGAAGCGGCGCAGGAAGCGGTTCGGGCCGTACATCGAGATGTCGTACTTGCCGGAGCCGTGCCCGAGGCCGATGTGGAACCAGTCGGAGCCGGTGGCCCCCGCGTCGACCGTGTACTGCCAGGCGGCCGTGTCCCGGTGCTGGTGGGGGTGGATCGAGAAGTGCGCGGGCCGCTTCGCCTGCCCGCCCTGGTTGGACATCGAGAAGTGGGCCGTGATCTGCCCGGCGGCTCCGAACTCCAGTCGGTCCAGGTTGCCGTTGACCTGGTAGGGCAGGGCGCGCGCCGGACGCGTGCCCGACTCCTGCGTCGGCAGGGCGTTGTCCTGCGGGGTCGGGTTGGGGAGCGGGGCGCAGGTCGACTGCCCGATCACCTTGGCGGTCGAGGGGAGGGCGCCGGGGACTCCGTACACGGGGCGCGCGAAGTCGAAGACACCGGTCAGGTCGCCGGTCACCCTGCGGCGCCAGGCGCTGATGTTCGGACAGGTCGCCGGCGTGCCGAGGGCCGTCGTCCAGGTCTCCATGAACCGCAGGACGGAGGTGTGGTCGAAGACCTCGGAGCTGACCCAGCCGCCGCGGGTCCACGGGGACATCACGAGCATCGGGACCCGGAAGCCGAGCCCGATCGGCAGGCCGTCGAGGTACTCGCCGGGCGTCCCGGGCGGGGCGACCGGCGGCGGGACGTGGTCGAAGAACCCGTCGTTCTCGTCGTAGTTGAGGAACAGGACGGTGGAGTCGAAGACCTCCGGGTCGGCGGCGAGTGCCCGGTACACCAGGTCCACGAAGTGCGCGCCGTCGCCGGGCGGGGCGTACGGGTGCTCCGAGAAGGCCTCGTTCGCCACGACCCAGGAGACCTGCGGGAGGGTGCCCGCGACGACGTCCGCGCGGATGGCGGCGGCGATGTCGTCCGGGGTGGAGCCCGTGACGCGCGGGACGGAGGCCATGCCCCGGTCGTGCAGCGGGTCGCCGGGGGCCGCGTCCGTGAACTTCTTGAAGTAGGCCAGGCCGTTGTCCCCGTAGTTGTCCTGGGCGTTCTGGTACACCTTCCAGCTCATGCCGGCCCGCTGGAGGGCCTCGGCGTACGTCTCCCAGGTCAGCCCCCTCTCCTCGCCGCCGTCCTTGCTGGTGGCGTCGATCGCACCGCTCCACAGGAAGGTCCGGTTGGGGCCGGTGGCGCTGAGGGCCGAGCAGAAGTAGGCGTCGCAGATCGTGTAGTGGTCGGCGAGCGCGTAGTGGAACGGTATGTCGCCGCGATCCAGGTATCCGAGGGTCCGGGTCTGGCCGACGCCGGTGACCCAGTTGTCCATCCGGCCCTTGTTCCAGGCGGCGTGCTGCGAGGTCCAGCTGTGGGGCAGGTCGCCGGTGCACTGGGCCAGGGTCTCGCTGTCGGCGCCGCCGGCGGGCGGGGTCGCGGACAGCTTCCACGGGTACTGTCGGCCGCCCCAGTTGGGCTGGTTGAAGGTGCCCCAGCCGCCGGGGATGTTGCCGGCGGCGCGGTCGGCGAAGCCGCGGACGCCCTTGAGCCGGCCGAAGTAGTGGTCGAAGCTGCGGTTCTCCTGCATGAGGATCACCACGTGCTTCACGTCGGTGATCGTGCCGGTCGCGGCGGCGGCCGCCGCCGACGCCCCGACCGAGGGCAGCGTCGCCCCCGCCACGAGCCCCGCTCCGATGCCCACGAACCCTCTGCGGCTGATCGGTGTCACTGGCTGCTCGCCTCCAACTCGGGTGCCCCTGCGGCACGTCGACGGCAAGAGTGGCGGTAGCCGTCCCAAAGGTCTACAACCGTGCGGTAAGAACTCGGTGAACATCCGGAAGGCCGGAGTCAGCCGTCGACGCGCACCAGCATCTTGCCCGTGTTCTGCCCGCGGAGCATCCCGAGGAAGCCCTCCACGGTGTGCTCGAACCCCTGGACAACGGTGGTGTCGGTGCCCACGCGGCCACTGCGGAGGTGGGGGACCAGCAGATCCTCCAGCTCCTCCTGGAGATTGGTGTGGTGACGTACCAATACGCCTTCCAGGCGCAGGGACTTGTGTACGACCTCGAAGAGGTTGCGGGGTGCGGCCGGCGCCCGGTCGCCGTTGTACATCGAGATCGCGCCGACCCAGGCGATCCGCCCGAACTCGCGCAGCGCGTCGATCGCGCCCTCCAGGTGGTCCCCGCCGACGTTGTCCACGTAGACGTCGATCCCGTCCGGCGCGGCCTTCGCCAGCTGCTCGCCGACGGGGCCGTCGTGGTAGTCGAAGGCCGCGTCGAAGCCGAGGTGTTCCGTGAGCCGGCGGACCTTCGCCGGTGAGCCGGCGCTGCCGATGATCCGGCGGGCGCCGAGCAGCCGGGCGATGTGGCCGGTGGCCGTGCCGACCCCGCCGGCGGCGGCGGACACGAAGAGGTCCTCGCCCTCGCGCAGGGCCGCCGTCCGGGTCAGGGCGGCGTACGCGGTCAGGCCGGTGCCGCCCAGGATCGACAGGTACGCCTCCAGCGGCACGCCCGCGTGGTCCGGCAGCTTGCGGGCGCCGTCGGAGCCGAGGGTGACCAGGGCGTGGGTGCGCCAGCCCTCGCGGTGGAAGACGAGGTCGCCCTCGACGAGGCCCGGATCGCGGGAGGCGACGACCCGGCCCACGGAGCGGCCCTCCAACGGGGTGCCCAGCGCGAAACCGCCCTCACCGCCGTCCATCAGGCCCCGGTGGTACGGGTCAACGGACAGGAGCAGGTTCTCCACCAGGGCGGTGCCGGGTGCCGGTTCCGGGACCGGGTACGCGGCGTACGTGAAGTCGCCGGCGACGGGGAAACCGGAGGGACGGGCGGTCTGGTGGACGGCGAGAGCGGTCTTCGTGGTCATGGCTCCGACGCTACGAAGGAATCCCCGGGCCGGGCAGGGGGTTGCGTTCATGGCAGCCGCCCCTCCATGAACACCGCTCATAGAACGAGGTGAGAGCCCCCGTGGCCGAGCTCCTCCCGCAGGAACTGCGGATCCTGGTCGCCGTCGCCGAGACGGGCGGCTTCACCGCCGCGGCCGCCCGTCTCGGCATCGGCCAGTCCGCCGTCTCGCACTCCGTGCGCGGCAGCGAGGGCAAGATCGGCGCGCTCCTCTTCGAGCGCGGCCGCGCCGGGGCCTCGCCCACCCCGGCGGGGGAGCGGGCCGTCGCCCTCGGGCGGCGCATCCTTCGGCTGTACGAGGTCCTCGGCGAGGAGGCGCGCGCCGCCGGTCGCGCCGCGCCCGACCGGGACGAACCGGCCGGGGTCCTGCGCGTCGCCGCGTTCCGCAGCGCGGCCCTGCACCTGCTGCCGCCCGCACTGGAACGCCTGACGGCCCGCCACCCCGGCATCCGGCCCGAGGTGCGGGTGGTGCGCGAACTCGGCGCCGGCACCGCGGGGGAGGTGGCCGCCGGCCGCGCCGACCTGGGCATCGCGACGCTGGGCCCGGGGGACTCCGTGCCGCCCGGCCTGTTGACCGGGGTGCTCGCGCACGAGGCGTACGCGCTGGTCCACCCGGCCGGACACCCGGACCCCAAGGGGTTGCCGCTGCTGGACTGGGACGAGAACTGCGGCTCCTACACCCGTGACTGGTGGCGCGCCCAGGACTGGATCCCGTCGGCGACGGTCAAGGCCGAGGACGACGCGATGGTGCTGACGATGGTCGGTAGGGGCCTGGGCATGGCGATCCTGCCGGAGCTCTCCCTGAGGGAGGCGACGGACGCCGTGGAGATCGCCCCGTTGGGCCCCGGAGGGCCGGTGAGGCAGGTGGGATACGTCACCACGACGGAATCGGCGGTAACTCTCGCTGTCAGGGCTCTGATCAGGGAACTCAGGGCTGAGAGGGCTTGAAAACGGAAGTCTGGCGGGGCCCGTTTCGTGGGTTCGGCGTCTCAGATACTAGGAAGTCCGAGTAATTGCGGAGACATACAGCCGGACCTGCCCTAGCTTTGTAGGAGCCGAACGTCTCGCTGATCCAGCGAATGGCGGTCGCGAGCGCGCGCCCCTGGCAGGCAACCCCTGCGGCGCACTGCTCCCCGCCTCTTCCGGCGCCTTGAAGGAACCCCTCATCCGTGGCCCCGCCACGCCGTGATCTCAAGGAGTCGATCACCATGACCCCCACCACCGCCGCAGCCCGCCGCGTCCGCCACTCCTCCCCGGCCGACGTCGACCGCAAGAACGCCGCCGCAGCCCTCCAGCGCGCCCTGGACCGCCGCGACAACGGCGGCTCGACCGGCCACTGAGCCCACCCCTTCCCCCCTCGAACACCCCGGCCGACCGACGTCTCGCGTCCACACGGGTCCACATGGTGGACGCGAGATGTCTGAGGGCTAAGACGCGGAGTACGGTTCCGTCATGTCGACCAGCATCAATCTCGCAGTGATCCCCGGTGACGGCATCGGTCGGGAAGTCGTGGCTCAGGGCCTCAAGGTCCTCACCGCGGTCCTGCCCGAGGACGTGAAGCTGGAGACCAAGGAATACGACCTCGGCGCCCAGCGCTGGCACCGCACCGGTGAAACCCTCCCGGAGGCGGAGCTCGAAGCCCTCAAGCACCACGACGCGATCCTCCTGGGCGCCATCGGCGACCCGTCGGTCCCGTCGGGCGTGCTGGAGCGCGGTCTGCTGCTGAAGCTCCGCTTCGCCTTCGACCACTTCATCAACCTGCGCCCGTCGAAGCTCTTCCCCAACACGGCCACCCCGCTCGCCGGCCGCCCGGAGATCGACTTCGTCGTGGTCCGCGAGGGCACCGAGGGCCCGTACACCGGGAACGGCGGCTCGCTGCGCACCGGCACCCCGGCCGAGGTCGCCACCGAGGTCAGCCTCAACACCGCCTACGGCGTCGAGCGCGTCGTCCGCGACGCCTACGAGCGGGCCAACGCCCGCCCCCGCAAGAAGCTGACGCTGGTCCACAAGAACAACGTCCTCGTGTACGCGGGACACATGTGGAAGAACATCTTCGACAGGGTCGGCCAGGAGTACCCCGAGGTCACCACCGACTACCTGCACGTCGACGCCGCGACGATCTTCTTCGTCACCCAGCCCGAGCGCTTCGACGTCATCGTCACGGACAACCTCTTCGGTGACATCCTCACCGACCTGGCCGCGGCCGTGACCGGCGGCATCGGCCTGGCGGCCTCCGGGAACATCAACCCGACCGGCGCCTTCCCGTCCATGTTCGAGCCCGTCCACGGCTCGGCCCCGGACATCGCCGGCACCGGCAAGGCGGACCCGACCGCGACGATCCTCTCGGTCGCCCTCCTGCTGCGCCACCTCGGTCACGAGGACCGGGCCGTGCGCATCGAGGAGGCCGTCTCCGCCGACCTCGCCGAGCGCGACGGCACCTTCCGCTCCACCGACGCCATCGGCGACGCCCTCGCCGCACGCGTAGCCGGCTGACCCGGCAGCTCCATCCCAGGAAGCCGCCGGGTCGCTACCAACGGACCCGGCGGCTTTTCCTGTGCGGCCCCGGGTGCCACCATCTCCCCTGGGCCGCTCATGCCCCGTTTCACCGAAGCCTGGCCGCGGGCGATAATCGAACGCGAGGCCGCGGAATACGGGGAAGCTCGGACGTCCTAGTACGCCGTGAGCGCGGTCCGCCCTACCCAACCGGTGAAGGACAAGCACTCATGACGACGCCCACGATCGAGCTGAAGCCCTCCTCGAACCCTCTGTCCGACGCGGAGCGGGAAGCGATCCTGGCCAGCCCCGGTTTCGGCCGCCACTTCACCGACCACATGGTGACGATCAAGTGGACCGAGGGACGCGGCTGGCACGACGCCGAGCTGGTCCCTTACGCGCCGCTGTCGATGGACCCGGCGAACATGACCCTGCACTACGCGCAGACGATCTTCGAGGGCCTCAAGGCCTACAAGCAGCCCGACGGCACCGTGGCCACCTTCCGCCCCGAGGCCAACGCCGATCGCTTCCGGGCCTCCGCCCGCCGCATGGCCATGCCGGAACTGCCGTCCGAGCTGTTCATCGCCGCGTGCGACGCCCTCATCGCGCAGGACCGCGCCTGGGTCCCGGATTCCGGTGAGGCCTCGCTCTACCTGCGGCCCTTCATGTTCGCCTCCGAGGTCGGCCTGGGCGTCCGCCCCGCCAACGAGTTCCTCTTCATGGTCATCGCCTCCCCGGCGGGCGCCTACTTCCCCGGCGGCGTGAAGCCGGTCTCCGTCTGGCTCTCCGAGGAGTACGTCCGCGCGGTCAAGGGCGGCACCGGCGCCGCGAAGACCGGCGGCAACTACGCGGCCTCCCTCGTCGCCCAGGCCCAGGCCGCCTCGCACGGCTGCGACCAGGTCGTCTGGCTCGACGCGGTGGAGCACCGCTGGATCGAGGAGATGGGCGGCATGAACCTGTACTTCGTGTACACCGAGGAGGACGGCACCCGGCGGATCGTCACCCCCGAACTCACCGGCTCGCTGCTTCCCGGCATCACCCGCGACTCCCTCCTCACCATCGCCCGCGACCTCGGCTACACCGCCGAGGAGGGCCGCATCACCACCGAGGACTGGAAGCGCGACAACGAGAACGGCACCCTGACCGAGGTGTTCGCCTGCGGCACCGCCGCAGTGATCACCCCCGTCGGCTCGGTCAAATCCGAGCGCGCCAACTGGACGCAGGGCAACGGCGAGCCCGGCGAGGTCACGATGGAGCTCCGCAAGGCGCTCCTCGACCTGCAGACCGGCCGCGCCGCCGACGCGCACGGCTGGATGCACCCGCTGGGATAGTCGTACCGGGCGCGGTCGTCGCCCGCTCGCACGGAAGGCCCCCGACCGGTTCGGTCGGGGGCCTTCCGTCGTTGCGCTTCCGCGGCGCGAAGGGGCGCCGTCAGCGGGCCCGTCGGCGCTCCGCCCGCCGGGCGCGGCGCGCGTCCGCGCGGGCCGAGCCGTCCGGCAGCAGCGCGACGACGGCGTCGCCGAAGAGGTACACCACCGCGCCGATCCCCTTGAGGGTCCGGATGATCACAGGGCCTGCGAGCTCGTCCATATCTGTTCCGCGTTCTTCCCTTGCTCCTGCGCGACCGCGGCGGGCACGTCCGCCGACCGCGGGGTCAGCGCGGCGTAGACGAGTCCGCCGACGAGCCCCGAGAGGACGAAGCTGCAGTCCACGCCGCCCGTGAGGGCCAGCAGGGGGCCCTCGTAGAACGGTGTGGTGACGGCCGCGAGGCCGGTTGCCGCTCCGAGTGCCCAGGACACCGTCGCACGCGGGTTCCACCCCCCGCTGAACCAGTAGACGCCGCCGCGGGCCCGCTGGTTGAACACCTGGAGCGATTTCTCGTCGTACCGGCCGCGGCAGCGGACGTACCCGATCAGCGTGATCACGGCCCACGGGGTGCCGATCGAGGTGAGGACGAGGACGAACGAGGTCATCGCGGCCTGGGCGTTCCAGCCGAAGGAACCGATGAACACGAAGGCGGTGGCAACGGCGGCGGCGACCAGGGTGGTCGTGGTCCGGGTGGCCCTCGGGACGATCGCGTCGAGGTCCAGGCCCATCGAGTAGAGCATCAGGCCCGCGTTGCCGATCGAGCCGGCCGCGGCCGCGACGAGCAGCGGCACCAGGTACCAGAACGGCGCGGCGGCCACGAGCGGCCCGGCGTAGTCCGCTCCGGCGCGGGCCGCGAGCGCGGTGTAGGTGCCGAAGAGCTGCGGGATCAGCAGGCCGAGGAGGAGGCCGATCGCGGTGGCCCACAACACCTTGCGGGGGCTGTGCCGGCGCGGGGAGATGTAGCGGGTGTAGTCGCCGAGCAGCGTGATGAAGGCGACCGGGCCGCTGAGACCCGCGGCGACCGCCGCGAGCAGCCAGGTCGGCCAGAACGAGCCCAGCAGGTACGAGGTCTCCGGCGGTGCGGCGGTGGTGAAGTCCGGGGCGTACGCGAGGACGCCGACGGCCAGCAGGACCACCATGGCGACGGAAAGGATCTTGCTCATGCGCAACAGCAGCCGGTAGCCGAACACGGCCCCGACGACGGTACAGGCGGCCAGCGCTCCGTACATCGCGGCGCGGGAGAAGCCCGTGTCGGGCAGTCCTGTGAGCCGGGACAGGGCCCCGACCATCACGTCGCCGCCGATCCACAGGGTCAGGGCGGTGTATCCGAGCGAGAGCAGCAGCCCCACCACCGAACCGACCAGCCGGCCGCGGACGCCGAACTGGGCGCCGCTGGAGGTGGACAGGTTGGTCGCGGTGCGCAGGGAGACCAGCGCGAGCGGGGCGGTGAACGCGATGCCGACGAGGGTGCCGGTCACGACGGCGGTGACCGAGGGCCACAGCCCCAGGCCGAAGGACGGCGGCAGCCAGCCGAAGACGATCACACCGAGGCAGAGATTGGAACCGAGCAGGATCGAGACGAGGTCGCGGGGACCACTCGTCCGTTCCTCCTCGGGGACGGTGTCGACTCCGCGCTGTTCGATGGGCATGGGGGGACTCCCTTGGCAGGGCGGGGGGTGGTTGCGCTGGTGTTTGAGCGACACTCAATGTGACCCAGGTGTTGCCATCCGGTCAATGGTTCCCTGCAAGGAAGTGAAGAGTTAGAGTGATGCTCTAACCCGTCGACTCGGGAGGTGGTGGATCGGCGTGCGACCGACCCCTGCGGAGCGCGATCGACTGCTGTCGCGCGGCGCCGCGGGACCGGCCCGGGGCGCCGCCCCCCTCCTCGCCGGTGAACCGCTGCGCTCCGAAGCGGCCGAATCGGCCGAATCGGTCCCCCTGAACCGCCCGTACTTCTTGTCAGCCCGGCACAGCCTGTGAGGACCCCCGCCATGACCCAGCCGACGCACCCGGCCCAGCCGTCCAAGCCCGTCGACGCCGGATTCCGGATGCCCGCCGAGTGGGCACCGCACGAGCGCACCTGGATGGCCTGGCCCGGCCCCAACCCCACCTTCACGAACGAGCAGGAGCTCGCCGAGGCCCGCCAGGCCTGGGGCGCGGTCGCCCGGGCCGTCAGCGCGTACGAGCCCGTGACCCTCGTCGTCTCCCCGGGGGACGCCGAGAGCGCCCGCGCGGTCGTCGGTGACGAGGTCCAGCTCGTCGAGCGCGAGCTCGACGACGCCTGGATGCGCGACATCGGCCCCACCTTCGTCACCAACGACGCGGGCGAACTGGCCGCCGTGGACTGGACGTTCAACGGCTGGGGCGCCCAGGAGTGGGCCCGCTGGGACCACGACTCCAAGGTCGCCCGCCACGTGTCCGACCTCATCGGCACCCGCACGTACAGCACCCGCCTCGTCAACGAGGGCGGCGCCATCCACGTCGACGGCGAGGGCACCGTGCTCCTCACCGACACCGTGCAGCTCGGCGAGGGCCGCAACCCCGGCTGGACCCGCCGCCAGGTCGAGGACGAGATCCACGCCCACCTCGGCACCACGAAGGCGATCTGGCTCCCGTACGGCCTCGCCGGGGACTACGGCACCTACGGCACCCAGGGCCACGTCGACATCGTCGCCGCCTTCGCCCGCCCCGGCGTCGTCCTGGTCCACACCCAGCCCGACCCGGCCCACCCGGACCACGAGCGCTGCAAGACCATCGCCGCCCTCCTGCGCTCCTCCACCGACGCGCGGGGGCGGCTGCTGGAGGTCGTGGAGGTCCCGGCGCCGACGGTGCTGGAGGAGGACGGCGAGTGGGTCGACTACTCGTACATCAACCACTACCTCTGCAACGGCGGCGTCGTGCTGTGCGCCTTCGACGACCCGCGCGACGAGGAGGCCGCCGAGATCTTCCGCGGTCTGTTCCCCGAGCGGACCGTGACGCTGGTCGACGCACGTACGATTTTCGCCGGGGGTGGCGGTATCCACTGCATCACCCAGCAGCAGCCGAAGGTCTGACCTGCGGCGGACCTCACGAAGGAGTGGCCCATGGTTGCGGGTGGAGTACCGGTACGGACGGCGCGCAAGAACGCGCCCCCGCGCGAGGACGTACTCGTCGCCGCCATGGCCACGATCGCCGAGCGCGGCCTGGAGGGCCTGACCATGGCCGGTCTGGGCCGCCAGGTCGGCATGAGCAGCGGCCACCTCCTCTACTACTTCCGCAGCAAGGACGAACTCCTGCTGCAGACCCTGGAGTGGAGCGAGGCCTCCCTCGGCGCCGAGCGCCGGGCCCTGCTCTCCCGCCGCGACCCGGTCGGCGCCCGCCTGCGGGCCTACGTGGACCTCTACGTCCCCGACGGCCCGCGGGACCCGCACTGGACCCTGTGGCTGGAGGTCTGGAACCGCTCCCAGAACGCCGGCCCCCAGGAACGCGACCGGCAGGCCGCCATCGAGGGCGCCTGGCACCGCGACCTGGTCGCCCTCCTCGCCGAGGGCGTCTCGCGCGGGGAGTTCCGTCCGGTGGACCCCGACCGGTACGCCGCCCGGATCCGGGCCCTCCTCGACGGCTTCAGCATCCAGGTCGCCGTCGGCCTGCCCGGGATAGGCCGGGACGACATCCTGGAACACGTCCGGGAGTTCCTCACCGACACGCTCGACGTCCCCGTTGCCGTCCCCGCCCCCGCCCCCGAATGACCCCGGGGCCCACCCGTGCGGGGCTGCCCGCATCGTGAGATCGCCGTCCACGCACGGCGAGCCGTATGGCACACTGCGGACGTGCCTGCTCAGCTCATGATTATGGACAGCAGCGCGCCGGTCCTCTGTGACCGCTGAACCGTGGACGACCTTCGCGGCAGCGGCCACCGTGCCTCAGACCCGCGCGCAGACCTCTCGCACCCGCGAGGGGTCTTTTCGTTTCCCGGCCCGAAATCATGCCGGGACCGGGCGGCGCGCGATGATGGGGGCAGTGGATCCCGGGTCTCCGGAACCACTCATCCGACAGGAGTCAGATCAGCATGACGACGACAGAGGCGACGGAGTCGACCGAGCCGACGGAACCGCGCACGGGGCCCGACGACAGCTTCCACGTCTTCGACACCACGCTGCGCGACGGCGCCCAGCGTGAGGGCATCAACCTCACGGTCGCGGACAAGCTGACGATCGCCCGACACCTCGACGACTTCGGCGTCGGCTTCATCGAGGGCGGCTGGCCCGGTGCCAACCCCCGCGACACGGAGTTCTTCGCCCGCGCCCGCGCCGAGATCGACTTCAAGCACGCCAAGCTGGTCGCCTTCGGCGCCACCCGTCGCGCCGGTGGCTCCGCCGCGCAGGACCCGCAGGTCCGCGCCCTCCTCGAATCCGGCGCACCGGTCATCACCCTGGTCGCCAAGTCCCACGACCGGCACGTCGAGCTCGCGCTGCGCACCACCCTCGACGAGAACCTGGAGATGGTCCGGGACACCGTCTCCCACCTCGTGGAGCAGGGCCGCCGCGTCTTCGTCGACTGCGAGCACTTCTTCGACGGCTACCGCGCGAACCCCGAGTACGCGAAGGCCGTGGTGCGCGCCTCGTACGAGGCCGGGGCCGACGTCGTCATCCTCTGCGACACCAACGGCGGCATGCTGCCCGCGCAGATCTCGGCGACCGTGGCGACCGTGCGCGCCGACACCGGCGCCCGGCTCGGCATCCACGCCCAGGACGACACCGGCTGCGCCGTCGCCAACACCCTGGCCGCCGTCGACGCGGGCGCCACCCACGTCCAGTGCACCGCGAACGGCTACGGCGAGCGCGTCGGCAACGCCAACCTGTTCCCGGTGGTGGCCGCGCTGGAGATCAAGTACGGGCGCACCGTCCTCCCGGAGGGCGCCCTCGCCGAGATGACCCGGATCTCGCACGCCATCGCCGAGGTCGTCAACCTCACCCCCTCCACGCACCAGCCCTACGTCGGCGTCTCGGCCTTCGCGCACAAGGCGGGCCTGCACGCCTCGGCCATCAAGGTCGACCCCGACCTGTACCAGCACATCGACCCCGAGCGGGTCGGCAACACCATGCGGATGCTCGTCTCCGACATGGCCGGCCGGGCCTCCATCGAGCTCAAGGGCAAGGAGCTCGGCGTCGACCTGGGCGGCGACCGCGCGCTGATCGCCCGGGTCGTCGAGCGGGTCAAGGAGCGCGAGCTCCAGGGCTACACCTACGAGGCCGCCGACGCCTCCTTCGAGCTGCTGCTGCGGGCCGAGGTCGAGGGCCGGGCCCGCAAGTACTTCCGCATCGAGTCCTGGCGCGCGATCGTCGAGGACCGCCCGGACGGCACCCACGCCAACGAGGCCACGGTCAAGCTGTGGGCCAAGGGCGAGCGGATCGTCGCGACGGCCGAGGGCAACGGCCCGGTCAACGCCCTGGACCGGGCGCTGCGGGTGGCCCTGGAGCGGTTCTACCCGCAGCTCGCCAAGTTCGAGCTGGTCGACTACAAGGTCCGCATCCTGGAGGGCACGCACGGCACGGAGTCCACGACCCGCGTCCTGATCGCCACCACGGACGGGGTCCGCGAGTGGTCGACCGTTGGCGTCGCCCCGAACGTGATCGCCGCGTCCTGGCAGGCCCTGGAGGACGCCTACACCTTCGGGCTCCTGCACGCGGGCGTGGAGCCGGCGGAGTAGGTCGGATCCGGGTTCGGCAGGCGTCGCCCCGCGGCTTGCGGAACGCCCCGGGGGCATCGCCCGCCCGTCGGCCCACACCTCGCCGGGCGCCAACCCGGCGAGGTCGTCCTCCGTGACGTGGGCCGTCACGTGGCGGACGCCGGCGCCGGTGACTCCGGCAGGAGAGGGACTTATGTCCCGTTAACACGTGAAACAACCCGTTCGGGTAGCGTCATACGCATGAGGACCAGGCTGATATCCGCACGATTCGGACCGCTGCTGGCCGGTCTGCTGCTGGCCCTGTCGACGACCGCGCTCGTGGCCGCCCCGCAGGCATCGGCCGCCACCGGGGTCGCCGCGGTGGGGGAGGCCCTCAAGAAGGGCCCGGTCTACGTCGACCCCGGCGCACGGGACCAGCTGTCCGCGGCGCAGGCCGACGCGCTGGCCGCGAAGATCAAGGACTCCGGCAAGCCGGTGTTCGTCGCCGTGCTGCTGGCCGGCGCGCAGTTCCCGCAGGACAAGGTGCTTCCCGCGGTCCGCGCCGAGACCGGCATCACCGGCCTGTACGCGATCCGCCTCGGCGACGGCTTCAACGCGGGGGCCGACCCGGCCGTCATGCCGAGGAACGCGGTGCAGAACCTCACCGCGGCGGTGAAGACGGGCACCCCGGTGGACGCGGCCACCCAGCTCGACGACTTCGTCGACCAGGCCCTGAGCCAGGCCAAGGGCTCCGCCCCCGCGTCCTGGGGCACCACCGGCGCGTCCGACGGAGCCCCGGTCGGCGGCCTGATCGCGCTCGGCGCGGTCGCCGTCGCGGGCGGCGGTGGCGGGTACCTGCTGGTGAAGCGGAACCGGAAGAAGAAGGAAGAGGCCCGGCGCGAGGCCGTCGAACGGCTCGCCGTCGTCGTGGACGAGGACATCACGGCCTTCGGCGAGGAGCTGGAGCGCCTCGACTTCCACCCGGGCGAACCGGGCGCCGACGACGCCATGCGGCGCGACTACGAACAGGGCCTCGACTCCTACGAGAAGGCCAAGCAGATCATGGCTTCGGTCCGACGCCCCGAAGAGGTGCAGGGCGTGACCCAGGCCCTGGAGGACGGACGGTACGCCCTGGCCTCCCTCGACGCGCGCCGTCAGGGAAAGCCGGTGCCCGAGCGCCGCTCGCCCTGCTTCTTCGACCCGCGGCACGGACCGAGCACCGAGGACGCCACGTGGGCGCCGCCCGCGGGGGCAGCCCGTACCGTCCCGGTCTGCGCGGCGGACGCGGTGCGGCTGCGTGACGGCCTGGACCCCGCGGTCCGTACGGTCGACACCGATCGGGGACCGCGCCCGTACTACGACGCCGGCCCGGCGTACGGTCCCTGGGCCGGCGGGTACTTCGGCGGCGGCATCCTGCCCGGCCTGCTGATGGGCACCATGCTCGGATCGATGATGTCCAGCCCCGCCTACGCCTCGGACTTCGGCGGTGCGGGGAGCGGATTCGAGGGCGGGGACGTCTCCGGGGCCGACTTCAACCCGTCCGACTTCGGCGGCGGGGACTTCGGCGGCGGTGGCGGGTTCGACGGGGGCGGCGGGTTCGACGGCGGGGGCGGCTGGTAGCCGCCCCCGGGCCGGCGTCACGAGCGGCCGGTCAGGCCTGCTTGATCGCCGAGATGTCGAAGGTCAGCTTCACCTTGTCGCTGACCATGACACCGCCGGCCTCCAGCGCGGCGTTCCAGGTCAGACCCCAGTCGGAGCGCAGGATCTCGGTGCCGCCCTCGAAGCCGACGCGCTCGTTGCCGTAGACGTCGGTGGCCGAGCCGGTGAACTCCAGGTCGATGGAGAGCGGGCGGGTGACGTCCTTGATGGTCAGCTCGCCGGTGATGCGGTAGGCGTCCCCGCCGAGGGTCTCGGCCGAGGTGGAGTGGAAGCTCATCACGGGGAAGGCCTCGGCGTCGAAGAAGTCACCGCTGCGCAGGTGGGCGTCGCGGTCGGCGATGCCGGTGCCGATCGAGGCGATCTTCACGTCGATGACCGCGGTGGAGCGGGACGGGTCGCTCCCGTCGAGGTGCAGGGTGCCCTCGTGCTCGGTGAAGCTGCCGCGGACGTTGGTGACCATCGCGTGCCGCACGGTGAAGCCGATGCTGCTGTGCGCGGCGTCGATCACGTAGTCGCCGGTCAGGGCGGCGAGAGCCGGGTCCACTTCGAGCGTGGCGACGGCGGTGGGGGCGGTACGGCGGGTGAAGAGACCCATGGCTTCCTCCTCGGAAGATCCTGCTGGTGGCGTGTCCGACGGGTTCGGCTGCTCCGAACTTCGTTGAACTTTCAACGAGACTGACGCTAGACCTATTCCGTTCAAATTTCAACTTCCCTGGGGTGTGCCGTGCGCTTTTGTAGAACCTCCACAAAGGGCCAAGGTCCCGACTGGGGGAGTCCATGCATCCCCCGCCGGTTCTGTTCGGGCCGGACAGCGGATCGGGTCCGAGACTGTGTGGAACCAACGGAGGGTTTTCGCCGTCGCACTTCGTAAGGTCGGTACATGACCGTTGTGGACCAGACTTCGAGCGAGCCGACCGACGCCCGTGGACGCGTGGCCGAGCTGCACTCCCTCCGTGAGGAGGCGCGGCGCGGGCCGAGTGATCGGGCGACCGAGGCGCAGCACGCGAAGGGCAAGCTGACGGCCCGGGAGCGGATCGCGCTCCTGCT
>NZ_JBHVPG010000027.1:0-114206 GCF_042887545.1 Streptomyces sp. NPDC057939 | reverse complement strand
GGAGACCCGGACAGGGCGCCATAAATCATGCCCGTCCCGGACGACACCCCACCCCGGCACCGACCCCGCCCCACCCCCAGCCACCGGCACCGGCACCGGCACCGGCACCGGCACCGGCACCGGCACCGGCCGAAGCCCGGCCCCACCCGCAGCCCCGGACCGGACGAAGCACCCGCCCCGCACCGGCCGAAGCACCGACCCCGCCCCCGACCGGCCAGGTCAAGGGCGGCCCTGGAGTTTCGCCGACGACGTCCGCGTCGGCGGCAGTTCCCCGTACAGCAGTCGGCCCGGGCATTCCGTCGCGAAGCCGTCGCGGTGGCCCGAGATGACGTTCAGCTTGACGTTGCTGCCCTTCTTGTACAGGTTGCCGCCGCCCGACTTCAGGGTGGCCTTGGCCCGCGGGTCCACCCCGAACAGGCCCAGCTTCCACGCCGTGAGCTGTGCGACCGCGTTGACGGCGGCCGCGGGCGGGGCCGTCGTCGAGTAGGAGCCGATCACCGCGATGCCCATGCTGTCCGTGTTGAAGCCCATGGTGTGCGCGCCGAGGACGGCCTTGGCGACCCCGCCCGCCCGTCCCTCGTAGACGGTCCCGCACTTGTCGACGGCGAAGTTGTAGCCGACGTCCCGCCAGCCGCTGCTGACCACGTGGTAGCGGTACAGGCTGCGCAGCACCGCGGGGGCGTCCTTGCAGGCGTAGTTGTTGCCGGAGGCGCTGTGGTGGACGAAGGCGGCCTTGACGGTGTTCGTGTAGACGAAGCCCTTCTCGCGCAGGCTCTCGTCGGCGCCCCAGCCCTGTCGGGTGACGATGCGCGGGCGCGGCCCGATGTAGGGGGCGGCCTTCCCGATGGTGCCCTCCCCGGCGAGGATCGCGTCGGCGGTGGAGTCGGCCTTGTCGAGGGCGACGATCTCGTGGGCGCCGAGCGGGGCGTGCGGGAGGTTGGCGGAGGAGGATTCCGTCATCTCCATGGTCATGCCGGGCAGGGCGCCCACCTGGCCCTTGTCGTCCTCGACGGGACGGCCCCCGACCCCGCCGGGCATGCCGTTCTTGCCGTCGACGACCGTGGGCGGCCGGTCCGCCCCGGGGTCGACGAGTTCGATGCGCATGCCGGAGGGAAGGCGGCGGGACGCCGCCCGGGTCCCCGCCCCACCGGCCTCCGCGCCGGCCTCCGCCTGGACCCGTACCTCCACGCCGTCGGACGGTCCGACCCACAGGGGTGCGGTGCTGCCGCGGACGCGGCCGGATCCGCGTTCCGCCGTGTCGGGGTCGGCGGCGTGTTCGCTGTTGTGGGTCTCCACGTCCTGCCAGTCGGACCAGGAGGCCGTTTCGACGGAGCGGGTGCGGACCTGGACGACCCCGTGGAGCTGGGTGGCGGCGTCGTCCCAGACGATGCCGACCAGGGAGAACGTCTTGACCTCGGGTGCGTCGAGGCCCTGCGTTTCGGGCAGGTCCCGCGTTTCGGGGAGGCCGGGCGAGGCGCTCATGCCGGGGACGCCGGGGATCCGGCCGGCCGAGGGTCCCAGGGGGACGAGCGGCAGCGACTGGGTGGACCCGGCTGGGGTCTCGGGGACGACCGTGCCGGACTGAGCGGCCAGGGCCGGAGTGGTGAGGGCGAGCGGCAGGACCAGTGCGGCAGCCGTCGCGACGCCGATCGAGGAAGCAAGGAATCCACGCATGGAAGCGATGCTGAACTCAGTCACCACGAACCGCCATCGGAGAACTGACGATCCGTCCGATGGCGGCCGGGGCCGCCTCCCCTGGACGGCCGAGCCGTTGCCCTCCGTACGGGGGAAGGCCCCGCGTACGCTGGGGCGGGTGAACGCCACTGACCGCACCCCTGCCGACCTGCTGCGATCCGCTCTGGCCGCGGATCCGGGCCGCCCCCTCGTCACCTTCTACGACGACGCCACGGGCGAGCGCGTGGAATTGTCCGTCGCCACCTTCGCCAATTGGGTGGCCAAGACCGCCAATCTGCTCCAGGGCGACCTGGCCGCCGAGCCGGGCGACCGGCTCGCGCTGCTGCTGCCCGCGCACTGGCAGAGCGCCGTGTGGCTGCTCGCCTGCGCGTCGGTCGGCGTGGTCGTCGAGGTGGGCGGTGATCCGGCCGGCGCGGACCTCGTGGTGAGCGGGCCGGACACCCTGGAGGAGGCCCGCGCCTGCAAGGGCGAGCGGGTCGCGCTCGCGCTGCGCCCGCTGGGCGGGCGCTTCCCGCAGCCGCCCGCCGGGTTCGCGGACTACGCCGTGGAGGTGCCGGGGCAGGGCGACCGGTTCGCGCCGTTCGCCCCGGTCGACGCGGACGACCCCGGCCTGGTGGTCGGCGGCGAGGAGTTCTCGTACGCGGAGCTCGTCGCGCGGGCGCGCGCCGACGCGGCCGGGCGCGGGGACGGCTCACGGGTGCTGTCGGGGCTGGGCTACGACACCTGGGAGGGCCTGTCGGCGGGGCTCTTCGGGGCGCTGGCCACCGGCGGGTCCGTGGTGCTGTGCCGGAACCTGGACGCGCTGTCGGAGGCCGGGCTGGCGCAGCGGGTGGAGAGTGAGCGGGTCACGCACCGGGCCTGACCTGCCGGCGGGCCGGGGCGGGGTCCCTGACCCCCTCCCCCCAACCCATCTGCCCGACTTCACGCGATTTGTCACCCACATGGCCCTTGACGGCACCCTGCCCCCGGGCCGGTCCCGTCGCCCGGGGGGAGACTCGGCTCCAGGTCGTGCTCACCCGCACGGCCCGTTCTTCCACGGCGGCCGAGGGGACGGAACGCGAGTGACGGACCGCGCGGGCATACCTGACGGCGCCGGTCCGGCCGGGGGCCCTTCGAAGGCCCCGGCCGGCCGCAGGCGCCGGATGCTGCGCTGGATCGGCCTCGGCCTGGCCCTCCTCGTGCTCGCGGGCGCCGCGGTGGGGTGGTGGCTGTACGTCAAGCTGGACGGGAACATCACGGCGGACGCCTCGGCCGCCGCCGAGCTGGAGCGCTACGAGCGGGAGCGCCCGGCCCACCTCGGGACGGGCGCGCAGAACATCCTGCTGATCGGCTCGGACTCCCGCGCCGGCGCGGGAAACTCCGGCTACGGCCAGGACCGGGGCACCCAGCGCTCGGACACCACGATCCTGCTGCACCTTCCGAAGGACCGCAGGAGCGCGACGGCCGTGTCGATACCGAGGGACCTGATGACGGACGTCCCGAGCTGCCTGAAGCCCGACGGCACCCGCACCGGGGAGCGGTTCGTCCAATTCAACTGGGCCTTCGAGTGGGGCGGGGCCGCCTGCACGATCCGTACGGTGGAGAAGCTCACCGGGATCCGGATCGACCACCACATGGTGGTGGACTTCGGCGGGTTCAAGAGGATGGTCGACGCGGTCGGCGGGGTGGAGGTGTGCCTCAAGGAGCCGGTGGACGACGCGGAGGCGCGGCTGCGGCTCACGGCGGGGCGCCACCTGCTGCGGGGCGAGCAGGCCCTCGGCTTCGTCCGGGCCCGGCAGAGCCTGGGCAACGGCAGCGACACCCAACGGATGCAGCGTCAGCAGCAGTTCCTCGGCTCGCTCGTCAAGAAGGTGCAGGGCAACGGGGTCCTGCTGAACCCGGCCCGGCTGTATCCGGTGTTGGACGCGGCGACCTCCTCGGTGACCACGGACCCGGGGTTGGCCTCGCTGCGCGGGCTGTACGAACTCGTGCGGAGCGTAAGGGACATACCGACCGAGCAGGTCAAGTTCCTGACGGTGCCGCGCCGTCCGTACCCGAGCAACCCCAACCGGGACGAACTGGTCGAGCCGGACGCGCACCGGCTGTTCCGGCAACTGCGCGAGGACCGGCCGGTGACGGTCACCCCGCCCGATCCGGAGTCGGACCGGGAGGGTGCGCAGGACCTGCGGGAACGTGCGGACGCGCGCGCGGAGGACGAAAGCGCGGCCGAGGCGGACGGGAAAATCGGAACCGGCGCCACCCCCACGCCCGTCCCCACTTTCACGGGAACGACCGCAGGTCAGGCCGATTGCCGGTAAAGCAATCCAAAAAGCCGGCATCCGACCGCGCCGCATGGGGGTTTTGGGCCGTTATAAGGGGAGTGGATTTTGTCCCCGGCATGGTTTGGTGGCGACCCGGCCGGATAAGGTGAGCGATCCGGTGCACCGGCCGGCCAAGAGGCCGTGCACCAGCAGCCGGATCGTTGACCGCGTGCCTGGGGGGAGGCGCGTCGCGAAGCACCGACGGAGGATTCGAGCAACCGTGGATGCGCAAAGCCGTGGGCGGGCGGACGAGATCGACCCCGCAGACCAGTGGGTCCTCAATCCCCGCACTGGCAACTACGAACTGCAACTGGGCCATTCCCCTGCGCAGCCGCCCACCGTCGCGCCACCGCGCAGATCCCGCCGCAGAACCCCTGTCGCCCCCGAGGCTCCCTCCCCCGCCGTTCCCAAGCCCCGTCGGGGCGACGGACCGCCCGGAGGGCGGCGCGGCGGCGGACGCTCGCGCAAGGCCGGCGGCGCCTCGGACCGACGCCGCAAGCGCTTGGCGGTCACCGGCGGAACCCTGGCGTTCCTGCTGGTCGGCGGCGCGGCGGGGGCGTACCTGTACTTCGAGCACCTGAACAGCAACCTGAACGTCATCGACACGGGGCGCAAGGCGGGCAGCTTCAAGAAGGACCAGCCGATCAACATCCTGGTCATCGGCACCGACAAGCGCAGCGGCGCGGGCAACCAGGGCTACGGGGACACGGACAGCGTCGGCCACGCCGACACCACGATCCTGTTCCACGTGTCGAAGGACCGCTCCAACGCCACGGCGCTGTCCATCCCCCGCGACCTGATCACCGACATCCCGGCCTGCCCGACGAAGGTGGACGGGTCGACCAAGGACATCCCCGGCAGCAAGAACACCCGCTTCAACAACAGCCTGGGCCAGGAGGGGCGGGACCCGGGCTGCACGATGCGCACGGTCGAGGAGCTCACCGGCGTCCCCGTCGACAACTTCATGATGGTCGACTTCAACGCCGTGAAGAGCCTGAGCACCGCGGTCGGCGGGGTTCCGGTGTGCGTGGAGAAGGACGTCAAGGACGAGGCCTCCAAACTCGACCTGAAGGCCGGCGAGCACCGGCTGGAGGGCGAGCAGGCGCTGGCCTTCGTACGGACCCGGCACGCGTTCGGTCTGAAGAGCGACCTCGACCGGATCAAGACCCAGCAGCAGTTCCTGGGTTCGATGATGCGCGAGATGAAGTCCAAGGAGACCCTGACCAGTCCGAAGAAGTTCTTCTCGCTGGCCGAGGCCGCCACCAAGTCGCTGACCGTGGACCAGGGGCTCGGCTCCATCGGCAAGCTCACCGATCTGGCCGGCGAGTTGAAGGACATCGACCTCAAGAACGTCACCTTCACGACGCTTCCGGTGATCGACAACCCGAACGATCCCCCGAACCAGAACCTGACCGTCGTCGTCAACTCCGCCCAGGCCGATCCGCTGCTGGAGATGATCCGCGGCGACGTCTCGCTCACCGAGGTGGAGAAGCAGAAGGAGGCCGCCAAGGAGGCGGCCGACACCGAGGCGAAGAACAAGCAGGACGCACTGCTCCAGGGCAACCGCGCGCCCGCCGGGGACGTCCGCGTGGAGGTCTACAACGGCGGCGGGCCCTCGGGGTCCGCCTCCACCACCTTGACCTGGCTCCAGCAGAGCAAGGGCGTCTACCGGGCGAGCAACCACGGCAACGCCTCGGTCAAGCTCGGCAGCACCCAGCTGGAGTACGCCCCCAACCAGGCGGACCAGGCCCGGGCGCTGGCGGACATGATGGGCCTGTCCGCGTCCGCACTGAAGATCGGTACGACGGACGCCGCACCGAAGGCCCCGATGAAGTTGACGCTCGGCGCCGACTTCAAGGAGCCCGGCGCCCCGCTGAACCCGGCCGCGGCCACTCCGCAGGCGCCCGAGGGGCTCCAGCGGCTGGAGGCGGACAAGGCCGTCTGCGCGAAGTGACCGGTCGACCGACCGGTTCGGCGACGGCGCCGGACCGGGGCCGTCGCCGGGCCCCGACCGAACAGCGGCGCCCGCCGACGGCGCGCACAGGAAGACCGCCGAAAATAACGGGCGGTAGCCGGTAGGACCGGCACCACACCGACGACAGTGATCTTGAGGGGGGTACGCGTGAGGCACAGCAGCGTGCGGGGGGAGGGGGCGCCCGACCGGGCCGCCGGCGGCATATCCGGCGATGCGGAGGCAGCCGGCACGGTGCCCCCGCAGAGACGGGGTTCCGGCTCCGGGGCCGCGGGCGGCGGGGGGCCGGTGCGGCGGCGCAGACGCCGCACCCTGTTCTGGGTGGCGTCCGTCATGGCGTTCCTGATCCTGGGAACCTCCGCGGCCGGGTACCTCTACTACCGGCACCTCGACGGGAACATCCGCAGCGGCCAGCGCCTGAGCGGCGACAGCAGCGTCGAGAAGTCCCGCGCCAACGCCAAGGGCCAGCGCCCGCTGAACATCCTGCTGCTCGGCTCCGACAGCCGGAACAAGCCGGAGAACCTGGAGCTCGGCGGCAGCCACGACAGCGTCGGGGCGCCGCCCCTCGCGGACGTGCAGATGCTGCTCCATGTGTCGGCCGACCGGGAGAACGCCTCCGTGGTGAGCATCCCGCGCGACACCCGGGTCGAGATACCCGAGTGCACGGACCCGAAGACCGGCGAGAAGTTCAAGAAGACCACCGCGATGATCAACGAGACCCTCGGTCGCGGGGGCCCCGGCTGCACCCTGGCCACGTGGGAGAAGCTGACCAACGTCTACATCGACCACTGGATGACGATCGACTTCACCGGCGTGGTGCAGATGGCGGACGCGATAGGCGGGGTCCCGGTCTGCGTCAAGGACAACGTCTGGGACCGTGCGCTCGGCACCGACGGCGGCGGCTCCGGCCTCAAGCTCCCCGCCGGCACCACCAAGGTCAAGGGCGAGCAGGCCCTCCAATGGCTGCGCACCCGCCACGCCTTCAGCAGCGACCTGGGCCGGGCCCAGGCCCAGCACATGTACATGAACTCGATGATGCGCGAGCTCAAGGGCCAGAACGCCTTCACCGACGTCGGCCGGATCACGGCCCTGGCCGAGGCGGGCACCAAGGCGCTGGAGGTCTCCGAGGAGATCGGGTCGGTCAAGAAGCTCTTCAACCTGACCATGGAGCTCAAGCACGTACCGACCAACCGCATCACCATGACGACGATGCCGACCTTCCCGGACCCGCGGGACCAGAACCGGCTCGTGGTCAACACGGCGGACGCCGAGAAGATGTGGACGATGCTCCGCAAGGACATCGCCTTCGACAAGAACGGCGCACCGAAGGCCCCCGAAGCCTCCCCGAGCCCGCAGCCGTCCGCGGGCTCCCCGCAGCCCGCCGCGAGCGCCTCGCAGCCCGGGACGCCCGTCCAGGACCAGTCCAAGGCGCCCGTCACCGCCAACGACAAGATCGCCGTCCACGTGGTCAACGGCACCGCGGCCGGAATGCCGTTGGCGCCCCAGCGGGCGAGCGCCGTCACGGAGGCCCTGGTCGCGAAGGGCTTCACCTCGGCCCGCGCGGACAGCGCGCTGACCCCCGAGAAGACCACCGTCGTGCGCTACCCGACCGCGGACCTCGCCGACGAGGCGCAGAGCGTCGCGGCCGCGCTGGGCATCCCGGCGACGGCGGCGCAGCAGTCGGCGCAGGTCTCCCGCATCACGCTGATCGTGGGCGCCGACTGGCGCGAGGGCTCCGCGTACCCGCAACAGGCGCCGCCCGAGGCCGGTTCGGTACCGGACACGGCCGACGCCCTCAACGGCTCCGACAGCGGGGCCTGCATGGAGGTCTACAAGCCGTACCGCTGGTAGGTCCGGCGGTCGGTGACCCAAAGGGGTGACCCCGTCCCGTGAGGGAGGGGGTCACCCCTTGCGCGTACCGCTCAGACCTCGGAGGAGTCCCGGCGCACCGACGGACGGCGGCTGGCGATGACCTTCGCCGCCAGCGAGCGCGGGCTCGTCAGGAACCCGAAGCCCCAGCACATGTGCATGGTGGCCAGGGCCACCGGGATCTGTGCCCGGGCCTTGAGCGGGAGCCCCTTGCCGGCGGGCACGGAGCCGGCGGTGATCGCCGCGAGGTAGCCGGCCGGGACCACGAGCGCCCACGGGGTGAGTGTCGCGCCCGCCACCAGGCCGGCCGCGATGGCGCAGACGGCGGTGGGCGGGGCCAGGTAGCGCAGGTTGATCGAGCCGGAGTGGTAGCGGGCCACCACGTGCCGCCAGCGGCCGTAGTCCTTGTACTGCTTCGCCAGCGCCCGTACGGACGGGCGGGGGCGGTACTGGACCTTCAGCTCGGGCGAGAACCAGATGAGACCGCCGGCCTCACGGATGCGGAAGTTCAGCTCCCAGTCCTGGGCGCGGATGAACTCCTCGTTGTAGCCGCCCTGCTGCTCCAGGGCCTCGCGGCGGAACACGCCGAGGTAGACGGTCTCGGCCGGGCCGGCCTGTCCGCCCGTGTGGAAGGCCGCGTTCCCGACGCCGATCTTCGAGGTCATCGCGGCGGCGACGGCTTCCTCCCACGCGTTCTCGCCCTCGGCGTGCATGATGCCGCCGACGTTCTGCGCGCCGGTCTCCTCCAGGAGGCGGACGGCGGTGGCGATGTAGTTCGGGGAGAGCATGCCGTGGCCGTCGACGCGGACGACGATCGGGTGGCGGGAGGCCTCGATCGCGGCGTTGAGGGCGGCGGGCGTACGGCCGGTGGGGTTCGGGACGGTGTGGACACGCGGGTCCTCGCGTACGAGCTCGGCGGCGATCTCGTCGGTGCGGTCCGTGGACGGCCCGAGCGCGATCACCACCTCCATCTCGCCTGCGTACTCCTGTCCGAGGATGTGGCGGACGGAGTCGCGCAGATGGCGCTCCTCATTGAGCACCGGCATGATCACCGAGACTGCGGGCTGCTGCGCGGGCATGTGGTCCTTCAAGGTCGGGTATCGGTGTCACGTTACCGCGTACGGGGGAACCGGGTGCGCGCCGGACGGCCGGTACGGACAGACGCTGATCGTATGGGCCTACTGTTCTGACGAATCCGAAGATCAGCCGACCGTTGCCCTGCTGTTCCCCCGCGGAGGTGTCCCTCGTGCCCCAGCCGCACCGTCCCACCCGACCCGCCAGGCCGCCCCAGCCACAGCGTGCGCGGCGGGGCGGCCCCCAGGCCCGGCGCCGGGGCGACAAGCCGCGGTGGGGGGTGCGGATCGCGGCCGGGGTGTCGATCGTGGTGCTGGGGTCCGGGGCCGTCGGGCACGCGGTGATGACCGGCCTGGACACCGGGATCCAGCGGGTGGACCCCTTCAAGGACATGAAGAACCGTCCTCAGGCCGGACACGGCCTGAACTTCCTCCTCGTCGGCACCGACGGCCGGGACAGGATCTCCAAGGAGGAGAAGCGGGAGTACCGGCTCGGCGGCGCGCCCTGCCGCTGCACCGACACGATCATGCTGGTGCACCTGTCCGCCGACAAGGAGCGGGCGAGCGTGATCAGCCTGCCCCGCGACAGCTACGCCGAGGTCCCCGCACACCACGACCTGGTGACCGGAAAACCGCACAAGGCCCACCCTGTGAAGCTCAACGCCGCCTACGCCGAGGGCGGGCCGAACCTGACCGTGCGCACGGTCGAGAACATGACCCGGGTGAAGATCGACCACTACCTGGAGGTCGACTTCACCAGCTTCATGAAGACCGTCGACGCCATGGGCGGCGTCGAGATCTGCACGGCCAAGCCGATGCGCGACACCTACACCGGCCTCGACCTGCTGCCCGGCACGCACCGGCTGACGGGCGGCCAGGCCCTCCAGTACGTCCGCTCCCGCCACATCGACGGGGCCTCCGACCTGGGCCGGATGCAGCGCCAGCAACGGTTCGTCGCCGCGCTGATCAAGCAGGCCACCGGGGGCGGGGTGCTGCTGAACCCGGTGAAGTTCAAGGAGGTCAGCTCCACGCTGCTGGGCTCGGTCCGGGCCGACAAGGACTTCGGCTCGGAGCAGATGCTGGCCCTGGGCCAGGCCATGCGGGACTTCACCCCCTCGTCCTCCGAGTTCGCCTCGGTCCCGGTCGGCGACGCCTCGTACGCCGTCAAGGGCATCGGGTCGACGGTGAAGTGGGACGCGGCGAAGGCCGCCAAGCTGTTCGAGTCGGTCCGTCAGGACCGGCCGCTGGCCCCCGCCCGCACCGGGGGGACGGCCCGGCCCGCCGCGGTGCCGGTCGACGTGCCGCCGAACCAGATCAAGGTGCAGGTGGAGAACGGGACCCGGATCGACGGGCTCGGCGGCCGGGTGGACTCGGCGCTGCGCGCCACCGGCTTCAACACCACCGGGGCCCCGGGCAACGGCGCCGGTCGGGACGTGCGGCGCACGGTGATCGCCTACGACCCCCGCTGGGACCGCTCCGCGCGCACGGTCGCGACGGCCCTGCCCGGCAGCGAGCTGCGGGCGGTGCCGCGCCAGGGCCGGACGGTGCTGGTGATCGCGGGCACCGACTACCGGAAGGTCGTGCCGGTACGGGCGGAGGACCCGTACCAGGGCGCGTTCGGGGTGGTCACCGGCGACCAGGTGGTGTGCGGGAAGTGACCCCGCCCGGCCGGGCGGGGCGGGTCAGTCGTCCAGGCCCTCGGCGGACCGTCGCTCGCGCAGCTCGGTGATCGCCCGGCGACGGGCGAGCCGGTGCGTGCGGCGGATCTGGGCCTCCTGGTTGCGGCGCTCGTCCTGCTCGGTCTCCGGGAGCACCGGCGGGACCTGGCGGGGCTTGCCCTCGGAGTCCACCGCCGTGAACACGAGGTAGGCGCTGCCGACCTGGGTGGCGGGGGTGGACTCGTTCCACCGCTCGGCCAGGACCCGCACGCCGATCTCCATGGAGGAGCGGCCGGTCCAGTTGCACTGCGCCCGGACGTGGACCAGGTCGCCGACCCGGACCGGGGCCAGGAAGGCCATCTCGTCCATGGAGGCGGTGACGGCGGGACCGCCGGAATGCCGACCGGCCACGGCGCCCGCCGCGTCGTCCACCAGCTTCATGATCACACCGCCGTGCACGGTGCCGAGGAGGTTGGTGTCGCTCGCGGTCATGATGTGGCTGAGGGTCGTGCGGGAGGCCGAGACGGGCTTGCCCTGCGGTTCGGCCGGTATGTCTGTCATACAGCCACCTTAAATCGGTACCGCAGGCATCAGGTGTGCAACAGCACCGGTACGAACCCCCCACCGGGGTGTCGTCCGACACGCCCGGGCAGGCATTCTTGTCCGCATGAGTGACTGGGACGGGTGGAGCGGCGAGCGCGACGGGCGCGGCCGCCGCGATGACGGGTACGGACACGGCAGCGGGCAGGCCCAGCCGGAGGGCGCGCAGCGGATGCGTCACGTCCAGCGGCAGCCGCAGCCCCCGCAGCGCCCGGCCCGACCGCCGGTCCCCCCGCAGTCGGCGCCCCCTGCGGGTCCGCCCGCGTACGGGGTCCCGCCGCAGCAGACCCGCGGCCCCGGCGACGGCGGCTACGACAGCGGCTACAACACCGGCCAGGTCTACGGTTCGCCGTCGGGCCCGGGCGGCCCGGGGCAGCGGCCGCCGGGCGGCGGCGGCACAGGAGGGCCCGGCCCGGCCCGCGGGGCCGTCGACTGGCGTCGACGGATCAAGGTCGGCTCGATCGTCGTGGCCTCCGTGCTCGTGGTGACCACCATCGGCACCTACTTCTGGGCCGACTCCAAGGTGCGCCGCGAGGTCGACCTCTCCAAGGTGATCGAGCGCCCCAAGGAGGGCGACTGCACGACCTACCTGATCGTCGGCTCCGACAGCCGCGAGGGCATGTCGGCCGAGGAGAAGAAGAAGCTCCACACCGGCTCCGCCGAGGGCAAGCGCACGGACTCCATGATGATCCTGGCGAAGTGCTCCGGCGGGAACACCATGATCTCGCTGCCGCGCGACTCGGACGTGGAGATCCCCTCCTTCGTCGGGTCCCAGTCCGGCAAGAAGTTCCCCTCCCAGGGCCGCCGGGTCAAGCTGAACGCCGCCTACGCGGAGGACGGCCCGGAGCTGCTGGTGCGGACGGTGGAGTTCAACACCGGCCTGCGCATCGACCACTACGCCGAGATCGGCTTCGCCGGCTTCGCGAACATCGTGGACGCGCTCGGCGGGGTCGAGCTGGACATCGAGAAGGCGTTCAAGGACGAGAAGTCGGGCGCCGACTTCAAGGCGGGCCGCCAGACCCTCAACGGCGAGCAGTCGCTGGCCTTCGTACGGACCCGCTACGCCTTCGCGGAGTCGGACCTCCAGCGCACCAAGAACCAGCAGAAGTTCCTGGCGGCGCTGGCGAGCCAGGCGGCCACGCCGAGCACCGTCCTCAACCCCTTCTCGCTCTACCCGGTGATGGGGGCGGGCCTGGATACCCTGATCGTGGACAAGGAGATGGGCCTGTGGGACCTGGGCCAGATGTTCTTCGCGATGAAGGGCGTCAACAGCGGTGACGGCGTGTCGATGAACATGCCGATCTCCGGCCAGCGGGGCGGCAACCTCGTGTGGGACAAGGCGAAGGTGCAGCAGCTCGTCAAGGAGATCCAGAACGACGAGAAGGTCACCGTCCGGAGCCAGTGAGCGGTCCGGGACGGACACGACGAGAAGGGGCACCCCCGAGGGGGTGCCCCTTTCGTACGACGGGCCTACCGCGCGCGGTTACTTGCCGGCGCGGGCGCGGAGCTTCCACGGCATGGCGATGGACTCCAACTGGACCGCGAGGTTCATCTTGGACTCGCCGACGGTGCGGTCCTCGAAGTGGATCGGGACCTCCATGACCTGGAAGTTGCGGCGCAGCGCCTTGAACTTCATCTCCACCTGGAAGCTGTAGCCCGCGCTGCCGATCGACGCCAGGTCGATGGCCTTGAGGGCGTCGGCGCTCCACAGGTTGAAGCCGCCCGTGATGTCGCGGACGCGGGTGCCCAGGATGGTGCTCGCGTAGGCGTTGGCCCAACGGGACAGCAGCTTGCGGTGCGCGCCCCAGGCGTCGGACAGGGTGCCGCCCGGAACGTAGCGGCTGCCGACGACGAGACCGGCGCCGGTGGAGCGGGCGACGCCCAGCATCTCGGCGATCTTGCCGGCCGGGTGGGAGCCGTCCGCGTCCATCTGGAGCACGTACTCGGCGCCGTCCTCGACGGCCTTGGCCATGCCGGCGGCGTAGGCGCGGCCGAGGCCGTCCTTCGCGGTGCGGTGCAGGACCGACATGCGCGGCTTGCCGTCCTCGGTGAGGAAGCCCTCCGCGAGTTCGTCGGCGATCTTGCCGGTGCCGTCGGGCGAGGAGTCGTCGACGATCAGCAGGCGCAGGCCCGGCTGGTCGAGGCCCATGATCAGCTCGACCATGCCCGGCAGGTTGCCGGCCTCGTTGTACGTGGGCATGACGACGGTGAGCGGCGTGTGCGCCCAGGTGTCCGGAAGCTTCGTGCTCGCGACGTCGGTCGCGCGGGGGGTCTGCTGCTCGCCTATCACAGGGTTATGCCTCACTGGAGTTGGTCACCGGTCCGAGGAGAAGCGGACGGCGGCAGCGGGAAGTTCCGCCTCGCACCACACCCGCACCCCCGCGCGAAGTTCGTTGTCGGCCCCCACGACGGCACCGTCACCGATGACCGCGCCGTTCAGCACCGTGCGCGACCCCACGGAGGCGCCCGCGCCGATGAGGCTGGCGTTCACCACCGTGTCCGCGCCGAGGATCGCGCCGTCCAGCACGATCGAGCCCTTGACGGTCGCGCCCGCCTCGATCCGGGCACCGGCGCCGACCACCGTGCCGCCGGACAGCTTGGCGCCGTCGGCCACGTGCGCACCCGGGAGGACGAGGGCCTCACCGCGCGGGCCGGGCACCGCGGGCGAGGCCACGATGCCGCGGACGAGGTCGGCCGAGGCCTGGACGAAGGACTCGGGCTTGCCGAGGTCCAGCCAGTAGGTGTCCTCGGTCACGCCGTGCAGCTTGGCACCGGAGGCGAGCAGCCCCGGGAAGGTCTCGCGCTCGACGGATACCGATCGGCCGGCCGGAATGGAGTCGATCACGCTGCGGCGGAACACGTAGCAGCCGGCGTTGATCTGGTCGGTGACGATCTCCGCGGGGGTCTGCGGCTTCTCGGTGAAGGCGAGCACGCGGCCCTCGGAGTCCGTGGGCACCAGGCCGAAGGCGCGCGGGTCTTCGACCCGCACCAGGTGCAGGGAGACGTCCGCGTCGGCGGTCCGGTGGGACTCGACGAGGCCGGCGATGTCGAGGCCGGTGAGGATGTCACCGTTGAAGACGAGTACGGGGGAGTCCGGGCCGCCGGTCAGGCGCTGCGCGGCGTTGCGGATGGCGCCGCCGGTGCCGAGGGGCTCGTCCTCGACGACGTACTCGAGGGTGATGCCGAAGTCGGAGCCGTCACCGAAGTAGGGCTCGAAGACCTCGGCGAGGTAGCAGGTGGCCATCACGATGTGCGTGACACCGGCGGCGGCGGCCCTGGCTATCTGGTGGGCGAGGAAGGGGACGCCTGCGGCCGGAACCATCGGCTTGGGGGTGTTCACCGTCACGGGGCGCAGTCGCGTCCCCTGCCCACCGACCAGCAGGATCGCTTCCGTCATTATTTTCTCCCCAAACGGTTCAGGCGTACGAAGCGTCAAATTTAGCCCATCGGAGGGCTTGCGAAGGCCGGGCCGAAGCCCTGCGGCCGGTCCCGGTCCCCGCTCCTACAGGGATCAGTACCGGGGGGTCGACGGTTGCCCGTCGGCCGGGGAGTTCTTCGACACATTCGCCGTTTCGTCCCGACGCCCGCGGTCCAGCTTCTTGAGCAGACGCTTGCCGAGGCGCTGTCCGGGCAGTTCCACGAGCTTGTAGGTCAGGTGGCTCACGACGAAGACCAACGCCATGAAGATGGCGGTCGGGATGAACTTGCCGGGCCCGGACTTGGGAATGTCCATGCCCTCCACCATCCAGCGGACCCCGTGGAGCACGGGAACGTGGGTGACGTACACGGAATAGCTGATCGCACCGAGCCAGGTGAGCACCTTCGGCCACTTCGCCCGGCGCAGCAGCATGCCGATGCCGAACGTCAGCCACGCGGCGAGGTAGGGCAGTACGAAGCCCTTCCAGCCCTCGGTCCACGTCTGGTACCTGGCCGGGCCGCGGTTGTACATGTAGCCGGCGGCGAGGCCGGCGACCAGGACGAACCCGCAGCACACGGCACCGAGCAGGCGGTCGCCCTGATGGTTCTGGATCCGGTAGACGGCCGTGCCCGCGAACATCGTCGCGAAGATGATCATGGTTTCGAAGAACGGCGCCCGGGCGTTGCCGAGGATCAGCAGCAGGCCGAGCCCGCCGAGCAGCAGGGCGCCGATCCGCGTGAGTTCCTTGCGGCCGCTCAGCACGCACACCATGCCCATGACCGTGACGATGCAGCAGGCGAGGATCAGGTTGCGCGTCGAGCCCTTGTCGGTGCTGATCAGCTGCGAACCGACGGCGGCCCCGAAGAGCAGCCCCAACGTGGCGAAGACCAGGGAGATCTGGGCGCTCAGGCGGTGGCGGCCGATCACGAAGAGGGCGGTGACGAAGAAGTAGAAGACCATCTCGTAGGAGAGGGTCCACATCACGCCGATCGCGCTGGGGATGTTGAGCATCTCGTGCAGCAGCAGCGTGTTGGCGAGGGTCGACCTGACCGGGTGGTCCACCACGACGTCCGGCACCGCGGCGTGGTTCGCGGGCAGGACGATCAGGGACACGGCGATGACGACGATCAGCAGCGGGTAGATCCGGAAGATCCGGCCGATCCAGAATCCCCGTACGTCACCGCGTCGTTCCAGCGAGGCCGGCACGATGTATCCGCTGACGAGGAAGAACAGCATCACGGAGTAGATGCCGAGGTCGAAGTTCGTGCTGACGAACTTCCCGCCGGGTATGAGCTCCAGCACCCTGAAGTGGTGCACGGCCACCAGCAGCGCCGCTATTCCGCGCAGGGCGTCGAGCCATCCCAGTCGCACCGCGGGCCGGTCGGCGATCACGGCGCCTGTACTGGTCGGCCGGCTCTCCGACTGCTGTTCAATCACGGTCACAGCAGTGCAGGCTAGCCCAGAAGATCGGGCGGCCCTTCGTATCGGCGGCCCCGTCCAGGGTCTGAGGACCAACCGTAGTCCACTTGTTACCTTTCTCCATGGTTCCGCGGGCGCGATCGGGACAGGGAGAATCGGCTTCGGGGGCGGCCATACTTGGCAGGGTGCGCCGGCACACGCGGCACGGCCGCCGTCGCCGCCGCGGGCCTTCCGGGGCCCGGCGGGAGCGTCATCCGCGCAGTTCGTACCCACAGGGATCGGCCAGGTCCCGGCGAGAGATGTCAGGGGCTTTGCCGCAATGAGCGTGAGCATAACCAGCAGTGCTCCCCCGGCCGGTGATCCGGCCGACGGGCAACGGCACTCCGGACGCCGCCGCGGGGCGAAGGGCGTCGTCGCCCGCGTCCTGGGCCCGGTCTGGCTGTGGCCGGCCCTGCTCACCCTCGCGCTCGGCGTCCGCGGGAGCGGCCGCGTCGAACTCTGGCGTGACGAGCTGGCCACCTGGAACGCCATCGACCGCACGCCGGGCGAACTCCTGCACCTCCTGGACAACGTCGACGCGGTCACCGGCGTCTACTACCTCTTCATCCAGCAGTGGACCTCGCTGCTGGGCCACTCCCTGCCGGTGCTCAGGCTGCCGTCCGCCCTCGCGATGGCCGGTGCGGCCGCCTTCGTCGCGCTGACCGCCAGGAAGCTGTTCGACACCCGCACCGCCCTGGTGGCGGGTGTGCTGTTCGCCCTGATCCCGTCCGTCTCCCGCTACGCGCAGGAGGCGCGCGGGTACGCGTTCGTCGTGCTCGCGGCCGCTGCCGCGACCTACCTGCTGCTGCGCGCCCTCGAACGACCGACGTTCGGGCGCTGGGCGCTCTACGCCGTGGGCGTCGCCGCGGCCGGCGTCTTCCACATGGTGGCGCTCGTGTTCCTCGCCGCTCACGCGCTCATCGCCCTGGGTCGGTGGTGGGACGGGCGCGAGCGTCGGATCCTCACCGGGTTCGTGCTGTCGGTGGTCGTCGCCCTGCTTCCCGTCCTGCCGCTCGTGGTCCTGGGCCAGCGCCAGGTGGGCAGGCAACTGAACTGGCTGGGGAGGCCGAGCCTCCAGTACGTCGGCGACGTCTTCTGGCGCGGGCTCTACGGTTCGGCCTGGGTCAGCCTGTGCGTCCTGGCGATGGCCGTCCTGCCCCTGGCGTGGCGACAGGGACGCCGCCCGGCCTTCGAGGTGGGCGCGACCGCCGTCCTGCCGATCCTCGCCCTGTGGATCGCCTCCCAGGGTTCGACGGCCTACTTCCTGGACCGCTACCTGCTCTTCACGCTGCCCGCCTGGGCGGTTCTCGCGGGCGCGGGCCTGGCAGCCCTGCGGCCCCGCGCGCTGGCCGCCGTGGGCCTGGCCGGGGTCCTGGTCGTCGGCATGGCGGGCCAGTACCAGATCCGCAAGCCGTTCTCCCGCGAGCAGTTCGACGCCCGGGCGGCGGCCGCCGTGATCGCCGAGAACCACAAGCCCGGGGACGGCCTCGTGACGCTCCGCGGCGAGCTGCGGTACCTCCAGTTCAACATCGCCCTCGACTACTACCTCCCTTCCGACGTCCGTCTCAAGGACGTCCTCGTCGCCGAGAGCTCCGTCGAGCTGGGCGACCTGTACGCGCGGATGTGCGCCGATCCGGCCACCTGCCTCGGTACGACGCGCCGGGTGTGGGCCGTGACGCAGGACACCCCCCAGGGCCAACCGCTCAAGGGTCTGGAGCCGGCCGAGGTGAAGGCGCTCGACCAGGCCTTCCCCCGCCGGACGGTGACCAAGGTGCCCGGCATGACCGTCACCCTGCTGGAACGCTGAGCGGCCGGGAACCCCCGCGCGGCGTCCCACGCGAACAGCACGAGAAGGCCCCCGGCGTGTTTCGCCGGGGGCCTTCTCGCGTACGTCGACCTGCGGGTACGGGATTACGGCAGGTTGCGCGCCATGACGATGCGCTGGACCTGGTTGGTGCCCTCGTAGATCTGGGTGATCTTCGCGTCGCGCATCATGCGCTCCACCGGGTAGTCGCGCGTGTAGCCGTAGCCGCCGAGGAGCTGGACGGCGTCCGTGGTGACCTCCATGGCCACGTCGGAGGCGAAGCACTTGGCCGCGGCGCCGAAGAAGGTGAGGTCCTCCTTGTCGCCCCCGGCGGAGACGCGCTCCGACTTGGCGGCGGCCGAGTACGTCAGCTGGCGGGCGGCCTCGATCTTCATGGCCATGTCCGCGAGCATGAACTGCACGCCCTGGAAGTCGCCGATCGGCTTGCCGAACTGCTTGCGCTCCTGGACGTAGCCCTTGGCGTAGTCCAGGGCGCCCTGGGCGATGCCGAGCGCCTGGGCCGCGATGGTGATGCGGGTGTGGTCGAGGGTCTTCATCGCCGTGGCGAAGCCGGTGCCCTCGGCGCCGATCATGCGGTCCGCGGGGATGCGGACGTTGTCGAGGTAGACCTCGCGCGTCGGGGAGCCCTTGATGCCGAGCTTCTTCTCCGGGGCGCCGAAGGAGACGCCCTCGTCGCCCTTCTCCACGACGAAGGCGCTGATGCCCTTGGAGCGCTTCTCGGGGTCGGTCACGGCCATCACCGTGTAGTACTCGGAGACGCCCGCGTTGGTGATCCAGCGCTTGACGCCGTTGAGCACCCAGAAGTCCCCGTCGCGCACGGCGCGGGTCTTCATGCCGGCGGCGTCGGAGCCCGCGTCGGGCTCGGAGAGGGCGTACGAGAACATCGCGTCGCCCTTGGCCAGCGGGCCGAGGTACTTGGCCTTGAGCTCCTCGGATCCGGAGAGGATCACGGGGAGCGAGCCGAGCTTGTTCACGGCCGGGATGAGGGAGGAGGACGCGCAGACGCGGGCCACTTCCTCGATCACGATCACGGTGGCGAGCGCGTCCGCGCCGGCGCCGCCGTAGTTCTCGGGGACGTGGACGGCGTGCAGGTCGCTGGCGACCAGGGCGTCGAGGGCCTCCTGCGGGAAGCGGGACTCCTCGTCGACCGCCGCCGCGAACGGCAGGATCTTCGCCTCGGCGAGCGAGCGGACGGACTCGCGGAGCATGTCGTGCTCCTCCGCCGGGCGGTACAGGTCGAAGTCGGCAGAACCCGCCAAGATCTCTCACTCCCCAAGGTGTGCACGATGCTAACTACCGTTAAGTAACCCAAATCTTAATGTCCGGCGCCCCGGCAGCGATATGTACGGCGCACGTGAGCTGCGTGACAGCGGGAGCGTCCCCCGCCCGGGGCGCGACTATGCTCGGTTGCCGCAAACGGCCCCGCACCTCTGGAGCACTCATGGCCCCCCTCAAGATCACTGTGATCGGCACCGGCTACCTCGGCGCGACGCACGCGGCCGCGATGGCCGAGCTGGGCTTCGAGGTGCTGGGGCTGGACGTGGTCCCGGAGAAGATCGAGATGCTCGCGGCCGGCCGGGTGCCCATGTACGAACCGGGGCTGGAGGACCTGCTCGCCGCGCACGTCGCCGGTCTGCCCGGCTCCAGCGGGCGGCTGCGCTTCACCACCTCCTGGGAGGAGGTGGGCGAGTTCGGCGACGTCCACTTCGTCTGCGTGAACACCCCGCAGAAGCACGGCGAGTACGCCTGCGACATGTCGTACGTCGACGCCGCGATGGAGTCGCTGGCCCCGCACCTGACCCGGCCCGTGCTCGTCGTCGGCAAGTCCACGGTTCCCGTCGGCTCAGCGGAACGCCTCGCCGCGAAGCTGACCGCGCTGGCCCCGGCGGGCGAGGACGTCGAACTGGCCTGGAACCCGGAGTTCCTGCGCGAGGGCTTCGCCGTCCAGGACACCCTCCACCCGGACCGGATCGTCATCGGCGTCCGCGGCGACCGGGGCGAGAAGCTGCTGCGCGAGGTGTACGGGACGCCCATGGCCGAGGGCAGCCCGATGGTGGTCACCGACTTCCCGACCGCCGAACTGGTCAAGACGGCCGCGAACTCCTTCCTCGCGACGAAAATCTCCTTCATCAACGCCATGGCGGAGGTCTGCGAGGCCGCGGGCGGCGACGTCGCCAAGCTCGCCGAGGCCATCGGGCACGACGACCGCATCGGCGCGAAGTTCCTGCGTGCCGGCATCGGCTTCGGCGGCGGTTGCCTGCCCAAGGACATCCGCGCCTTCATGGCCCGCGCCGGCGAGCTCGGCGCCGACCAGGCCCTGACGTTCCTGCGCGAGGTCGACTCCATCAACATGCGGCGCCGCGGCCACATGGTCGAGCTGGCCCGCGAGGCGGTCGGCGGTTCCTTCCTCGGCAAGCGGGTCGCCGTCCTCGGCGCCACCTTCAAGCCCGACTCCGACGACGTCCGCGACTCCCCCGCCCTCAACGTCGCCGGTCAGATCCACCTCCAGGGCGGCCAGGTCACCGTCTACGACCCCAAGGGCATGGACAACGCCCGCCGCGTCTTCCCCACCCTCGGGTACGCGGACTCCGCGGTCGGGGCCGCCCGCGGCGCCAAGGTCGTCCTGCACCTCACCGAGTGGCGCGAGTTCCGCGACCTCGACCCCGCCGCGCTCGGCGAGGTCGTCACAGACCGGCTCCTGCTGGACGGCCGCAACGCCCTCGACCCGCTGCGCTGGCGCGCGGCGGGCTGGACGTACCGCGCCATGGGGCGACCGCACGCGTGATCCCGGCCGGGACGCCCCGCCATTTCAACGGCGTTCAGTACAAAATGCGGACAAATTGACTGAGTAGACTGCGGGCCGATGACCACGACCAGCACCCCACCGACCAGGGCGCCCGAGGCGACCGCGTACGCGACGACGGCACCCGGCACCCGTGATCGGCGGCGGTCCTTCGAAGCGGCCCTCCGGGGTCCCGGGGCCCTTCTCGGCATCGCGGGCCTGTGGGTGGCCGCTCGGGCGGCGATGCTCTGGATGCTCGTCAACGACTTCCACGCGTCGAGCATCGTCCGGGTCGAGGTCACCGAGACGTACTACGACTGGTACCACATCCTCGTCACGTGGACCGTGCCGCAGGACGACATCATGTGGCAGTACCCGCCCGCGGCGGCGGCCGTCTTCCTCTCCCCCGACCTGCTGCCCTTCCTCACCTACTTCCAGGCCTTCGTCGCCCTGACCGTGCTGTGCGACGGCCTGATCCTCCTCGGACTCGTGCGGGCCGCCCGCCGCGACGACGGCAGCATGGCCGGCGCGGTCCTGTGGGTGGTCTCGCTGCCGCTGCTGATGGCGACCCCGTTCGCCCGCTACGACGTCCAGGTCACCCTGCTCGCCGTCGGCTCGCTGCTCTGCCTGCGCCACCGGCCCCGGCTCGGCGGCGTCATCGCGGGCATCGGCGGCATGGTCAAGGTCTGGCCCCTGCTGACCCTGCTCGGCACCCCGCGCGGCAGGTCCACCCGCGAGGCCGTCACCGCGGCAGCCCTGTCGTGCGTCGCACTGCTGGCCGTCTTCGCCGCGCTGTTCCGCGACTCCCTCGGCTTCCTGGGCAACCAGGGCGACCGCGGCGTCCAGATCGAGTCCCTCGGCGGTTCCGTGCTGATGGCCGCCCGCCTCGCCGACGTGTGGCCCGGCTGGATCCGCTTCCAGTACGGCGCCTACGAGTACGTCGGCCCGTACGTGCCGGAGATCGCGCGGGCCTCACTCGCGCTGACCCTGATCGGCTTCCTGCTGCTCCTGCTGTGGCGCGTCAGGGCCAACCGCTGGTCGCCGTCGACCCCGTCCGACGCCGCGCTGTTCGCCATCATGATGTTCACGGTCACCAGCCGCGTCATCAGCCCCCAGTACATGATCTGGCTGCTCGGCCTCGCGGCCGTCTGCCTGAGCTCGCGTCACACCACCCAGCGCCCGATCGCGTGGCTGCTCGCGGTCGCCACCGCGCTCACCTCGCTGATCTTCCCGGTCTGGTACGGCCCGGACATCCTGGGGACCACCGGGCTCGGCACGTTCCTGCTGTGCGCCCGCAACGGCATCCTGCTGTACGCGACCGTGTGGTCCGGCCTGCGGCTGTGGAGGGCGACCGTCGTTGCCGAGCCCGCGCTCCCGGCCGCTTCCCGGGGCGCCTTCTAGGCCGTTCTGCGGTGCTGGGCGGCGCGGGCCGTGAACTCCACGCCGCGCAGCACCCGCTGGGCGTTGCCCCAGGTCAGCAGCGCCAGGTCGGCCTCCGACCAGCCGCGGTCCAGGAGTTCCGCGATCAGCCTCGGGTAGCCCGAGGGGTCGGTCAGGCCGGCGGGGCGGGGGCGTCCCCGCTCCGAGCCGAAGGCGGCGCCGAGGCCGACGCCCTCCGGGCCGGCCAGTGCCCGTACGTGCTCGACGTGGTCGGCGACCGCGTGCAGGGAGTCGCCCGTGCGTTCCGTGTCGAAGGTGACCATCGCCAGCCCGTTCGCGGCCCGCAGGGCGAGCAGCACCTCGTCGGTGACGTTGGCCGGATGCGGGTTGAGGGAGTGCGCGCCGGTGTTCGACACCACCACCGGGGCCTTCGAGGCCGCCGTGACGCGGCAGGCCACGGCCGGTGCGCAGCCCGTCAGGTCCAGCAGCACCGCCAGCCGGTTCGCCTCCCTGACCACCTCGTGGCCGAAGGCCGTCAGCTCGTCCTCCGCCCAGGGGGCTCCGGCCGGCGCGACGATGCGTACGCCCAGGGCGTGGAAGGCGCGCAGCGCGCCCAGTGAGTCCGTGAGCGTGCGGCCGGGGACGGGGCCGAGGAACGAGGCGATCCGGCCGCGGTTGCGGGCGTCGGCCATGTCGTCGGCGCCGAGCGCGAGGCACAGGCCGTCGGGGTAGCGGCGCATCAGGGCCAGTGCCGCGTCGATCTGTTCGAGGGTGTCGGACACGACCTGGTCGGGGTCGGTGTCCGCGGCCGCCGGGTCCGGGGGCACGAGCAGCGACCAGAACTGCGCGCCGACGCCGCCGGAGCGGAGGCGGGGGATGTCGGTGTCGACGCCCGTGTCGGGGGTTTCGATGTCGTGGTACGGGCTCTGGCGCAGGGTCCACACGAGGGTGTTGCAGCCGTCCGCGACGGGATGGACGGCGAGCAGCGCGGCTGCCCGGTCCAGGGCTCCGACCGGCCTCGCCGGGGCGGGGGCGGGGGCGGGTGGGTCCTGGGTACCGATGCCCACGGTGTGGGGTTCTTCCTGCAGGTCGGCCATGGCTTTGGCTCCGGTCTCGGCGGCAGCAGGGGGAGGCTGGTGCCACCGTGACACGTGGGGCGTGTGAGCCGCCCGGCGGATGTGGCGTTCGGGTGTTCCCCGTCGCCCCGACCACCCGGTCGCCCGGCCCGCCCGGTCGCCCGGCCCACCCCGTCGCCCGGCCGGTCGGGCCGGCCCGGGGCGCGGGTTCCCCCGGCCCCCGGGCCGGGCCCGGCCCCCCGGCGCCGGGGGGCCGGGTCAGAGGTGGGCGTTCGACGGGCCCCGGGTCGCCGACAGGTCGGCGGCCACCGATTCCGCGTCGCGCAGTGCCCGTACCGCGTTCGACCAGGTCAGCTTCGCCAGGTCGGGGGTCGACCAGCCGCGGGAGAGGAGCTCCGCGATCAGGTTCGGGTAGCCCGACACGTCGTCCAGGCCGGCCGGGGTGAAGGCCGTGCCGTCGTAGTCGCCGCCGATGCCGATGTGGTCGACGCCGGCGACCTCGCGCATGTGGTCCAGGTGGTCGGCGACCGTGGCGGGCGTGGCGACGGGACGCGGGTGCGTCTCCTCGAAGGCCCGGTGCAGGGCCATCGCCTCCGGCGTGGTGTCGAGGTGGTGGAAACCGTGCGCGCGCAGGTTCTCGTCGGCGGCCAGCGTCCAGTCGACGGCCGCCTGGAGGACGAACTTCGGCACGAAGGTGGCCATCGCGACGCCGCCGTTGGCCGGCAGCAGTTCCAGGACGTCGTCGGGGACGTTGCGCGGGTGGTCGCAGACGGCCCGCGCCGAGGAGTGCGAGAAGATCACCGGCGCGGCCGAGACCGCGAGGGCGTCGCGCATCGTCGTCGCGGCGACGTGCGAGAGGTCCACCAGCATGCCGACGCGGTTCATCTCGCGGACGACCTCGCGGCCGAAGTCGCTCAGGCCGCCGTGCCGGGGCTCGTCGGTAGCCGAGTCCGCCCAGTCGATGGTGTCGTTGTGGGTCAGCGTCATGTACCGCACGCCGAGCTGGTGCAGGGCCCGCAGGGTGGCGAGGGAGTTGTTGATGGAGTGGCCGCCCTCGGCCCCCATCAGCGAGGCGATCCGACCCTCGGCGCGGGCCGCCTCCATGTCGTCCGCCGTCAGCGCGAGCCGCAGGTCCCGCGGGTAACGCGCGATCAGCTGCTCGACCGCGTCGATCTGTTCCAGCGTGGCGCTGACCGCCCGGTCACCGGTGTAGTCGGAGCGGACGTAGACGGACCAGAACTGCGCGCCGACGCCGCCGGCCCGCAGCCGGGGGATGTCGGTGTGCAGGTGGGCGCTCTGGTCGGCGGCGATGTCCCGTCGGTCGAGGTCGTAGCGGACCTGCTCGCGCAGCGCCCACGGCAGGTCGTTGTGCCCGTCGACCACCGGGTGCGCGGCGAGCAGCTCCCGGGCCTGCCCGAGCAGGTCCGCCGCGCTCACTTGCCGAATCCGAAGGAGTCCGCGCCGGCGACCTTCGTACGGAGCCGCTTGCCCTTTTCGGTGGCCTGGTCGTTGAGCTCCTGCTGGAAGTCGCGCATCCGCGCGAGCAGCTCGGGGTCGTGGGCCGCGAGCATGCGGACGGCGAGCAGCCCGGCGTTGCGCGCTCCGGCGACGGAGACGGTGGCGACGGGGACCCCGGCGGGCATCTGGACGATCGACAGCAGGGAGTCCATGCCGTCGAGGTACTTCAGCGGCACGGGGACGCCGATGACCGGCAGCGGGGTGACCGAGGCCAGCATGCCGGGCAGGTGGGCGGCGCCGCCCGCCCCGGCGATGATCGCCTTGAGGCCGCGGTCGGCGGCCTGCTCGCCGTACGCGACCATCTCGCGCGGCATCCGGTGGGCGGAGACGACGTCGACCTCGTAGCGGATCTCGAACTCGTCCAGTGCCTTGGCGGCGGCCTCCATGACCGGCCAGTCGGAGTCCGAGCCCATGACGATGCCGATGACGGGGCCGGCGGTGGGGATGCTCATTCCGTGATCGTTCCTCTGAGGTAGCCGGCTGCGTGACGTGCGCGCTCCAGCACATCGTCCAGGTCGTCGCCGTAGGTGTTGACGTGGCCGACCTTGCGGCCGTGTTTCACGTCCTTGCCGTACATGTGGATCTTCAGCTGGGGGTCGTGGGCCATGCAGTGCAGGTACGCCGCGTACATGTCGGGGTAGTCCCCGCCGAGCACGTTGGTCATGACCGTCCAGCGGGCCCGCGGGCGCGGGTCGCCCAAGGGGAGGTCCAGGACGGCTCGGACGTGGTTGGCGAACTGCGAGGTGACCGCGCCGTCCTGGGTCCAGTGCCCGCTGTTGTGCGGGCGCATGGCCAGTTCGTTGACGAGGATGCGGCCGTCGGTGGTCTCGAACAGTTCCACGGCCAGGTGGCCGGTCACGTCGAGTTCCTTGGCGATGCGCAGGGCGAGCGCCTGGGCCTCGCCCGCCAGCTCCTCCGAGAGGTTCGGGGCGGGGGCGATCACCGTGTCGCAGACCCCGTCGACCTGGACGGATTCGACGACGGGATAGGCGACGGCCTGGCCGTGCGGGGAACGGACGATGTTCGCCGCGAGTTCGCGGACGTACTCGACCTTCTCCTCCGCGAGGACCGGGACGCCCGCCTTGAACGGGGCCTCCGCGTCCTGGGGGGTGCGGACGAACCACACGCCCTTGCCGTCGTATCCGCCGCGCACCGTCTTGAGGATGATGGGGAAGCCGCCGCCCTCGTCCGCGAAGGCGACCGCGTCCGCCGGATCGCTCACGATCCGGTGGCGGGGGCTGGGCGCGCCGATCTCGTCGAGGCGGGCGCGCATCACCCCCTTGTCCGCGGCGTGCACCAACGCGTCGGGCCCCGGTCGGACGGGGATGCCGTCCGCTTCCAGGGCCCGCAGGTGTGCGATGGGCACGTGCTCGTGGTCGAAGGTGATCACGTCGCAGCCGCGCGCGAAGGCACGGAGCGTCTCCAGGTCGCGATAGTCGCCGATGACGACGTCGCTCACGACCTGGGCCGCCGAGTCCTGTGGGGTGTCACTGAGGATCTTGAATTTGATGCCGAGGGGGATGCCCGCCTCGTGGGTCATGCGGGCGAGCTGTCCGCCGCCGACCATGCCGACTACCGGGAACGTCACCACTCCAGGGTATCCGTCGGTATTCCGCCATCCGGACCCGCATCGTCGCCGGCCCCCGGGCGGACCCGTCGGTTCCGCCCGAGGGGCCGTGTGCCGTGCGTCGCAAGGGGTGCCAACGCACGGACGGAGCCCGCGGGCGACACTTACCATGAACGGGTTGACGAGATCGAGTGACGCCTCAACGAGTGGCGACGACGACGGACAGGGACTGAACCATCACATGAGCACGCCGAAAGCAGCACCGCTGACCGAGCGCTTCCGCGGCCTCGCCCGGGAGGTCATCAAGTTCGGCGCGGTCGGTGGCCTGGGTGTCCTGGTCAATTTCGGTGTGTTCAACCTGCTCCGGAGCACGACCGACCTCCAGACCGTGCGCGCGAACGTCATAGCCATCGTGGTGGCGATCGTCACCAACTACATCGGCTTCCGCTACTTCACCTACCGCGACCGCGACCTCGGCGGTCGGCGGCGCGAGATGTTCCTGTTCGTGCTGTTCAGCGGCATCGGCATGGTCATCGAGAGCGGTGTGCTGTACGCGGCGACGTACGGGTTCGGCTGGGACAGCTCGCTGCAGAACAACGTGTTCAAGTTCCTCGGCATGGGCGTGGCGACCGTCTTCCGCTTCTGGTCCTACCGGACCTGGGTCTTCAAGGCCCTGCCCACCCCGGCCGCGCCCTCGCTGGTCGTCGAGCAGCGTGACGGCCACGAGGCGCCGGTGACCGCGCTCGCCCCGGAGCCGGCGGCCACCAACTAGTACGGCTCCTCCCGTACGGCTCCGCCTCGTACGGCTCCTCCCGACCTCACCGCACCGTCCGCGCCGGTTCCGTCCCTTCCGGAGCGGTGGTGCTGAGGAAGAGGGCGAAGACCGGCGGCTGGGTCTGGAGCAGTTCCAGCCGGCCGCCGTCCGCTTCGGCGAGGTCCCGGGCGACGGCCAGGCCGATGCCCGTGGAGTTGCGGCCGCTGATGGCCCGCTCGAAGATCCGGTTGCCGAGGTCCGGCGGGACGCCGGGACCCTCGTCGGTGACCTCCAGAACGGCCTGGTTGCCCGTGACCCTGGTGCGCAGCGCGACCGTGCCGCCCCCGTGCATCAGCGCGTTCTCCACGAGGGTCGCCAGGACCTGGGAGACCGCCCCGGGCGTGCCCACGGCGCGCATGCCCGTCCTTCCCGAGCGCACGATGGCCCGCCCGGCGCTGCGGTAGGCCGGCCGCCACTCCTCCACCTGCTGTTTGACGACCTCGTCGAGGTCGAAGGGGACCGCCGAGCCGGTCCGCGGGTCCCGCGAGTTCGTGAGCAGCCGCTGGACGACGTCGGTGAGCCGCTCCACCTGGGTGAGGGCGATCGTCGCCTCCTCCCGCACGGTCTCCAGGTCGTCGGTGACCGTGATCTCCTCCAGCCGCATCGACAGGGCCGTCAGCGGGGTGCGCAGCTGGTGGGAGGCGTCGGCGGCGAGGCGCCGTTCAGCCGTGAGCATCCGTCCGATCCGTTCGGCGCTGGCGTCCAGCACGTCCGCGACCCGGTCCAGTTCGGGTACTCCGTACCGCTTGTGGCGGGGTCGTGGGTCGCCCGATCCCAGGCGCTCGGCGGTCTCGGCGAGGTCGGTGAGCGGGGAGGCCAGCCGGTTGGCCTGGCGCACGGCGAGCAGGACGGCCGCCACGACGGCGAGCAGGGCCACCGCGCCGACCACGGCCAGGGTCCGCCCGACCTCCTTGGTGACCGTGGAGCGGGTCTCCTCCACGATGACGCTCTCGCCCTGCTCCCCGCTCGCGGTGCCGCGGATGACGCTGCCGTCGATGCGCTGCCCGACCTCCACGACCTGCTGTCCGGGGACGGTGATGCGGGCGTACGTACCGAGGTCCAGTTGTTCGGCGAGGGCCGCGGCGTCGATGGGTTTGCGCTCCAGTGCGTCCGCCTCGACGATGCCGAGCAGCCGCAGGGCCTCGGACCCGATCCGGTCCTGGGCACTGCTGGTGATGGTCCGGGTCTCCACGATGACCAGGGAGACCCCGAACACGGCGATCACGACGAGCACCACGGCGAGCGTGGAGTTGATCAGGCGGCGGCGCATCCTTAGAGGATGCCCTAGGAAGGCGTGGGGTCAGCTCTTCTCGAAGCGGAAGCCGACGCCGCGGACGGTGGCGATGTAGCGGGGGTTGGCCGCGTCGTCGCCGAGCTTCTTGCGGAGCCAGGAGATGTGCATGTCGAGGGTCTTGGTGGAGGACCACCAGGTGGTGTCCCAGACCTCGCGCATCAGCTGGTCGCGGGTGACGACCCGGCCGGCGTCGCGGACGAGGACGCGCAGGAGGTCGAACTCCTTGGCGGTGAGCTGGAGCTCCTCCTCCCCCATCCAGGCGCGGTGCGACTCGACGTCGATCCGCACGCCGTGGGTGGCGGGGGGCTGGGCGGTCTCGGCGGCGCCGCGCCGCAGCAGGGCCCGGACGCGGGCGAGCAGCTCGGCGAGTCGGAAGGGCTTGGTGACGTAGTCGTCGGCGCCGGCGTCGAGGCCGACGACGGTGTCGACCTCGTCGGCACGGGCGGTCAGGACCAGGATCGGGAAGCCGTGGCCTTCGGCGCGCAGCCGGCGGGCGACCTCCAGGCCGTCCATTCCGGGCAGGCCGAGGTCCAGGACGACGAGGTCGATGCCGCCCTGGAGTCCGGCGTCCAGGGCGGTGGGGCCGTCCTCCCGGACCTCGACCTCGTAGCCCTCCCGGCGCAGGGCGCGGGCCAGGGGTTCCGAGATGGAAGCGTCGTCCTCGGCGAGCAGTACACGCGTCATGTGGGTGATGTTAGTCCGCGGCGGGTCAAAGGAGAGGCCCTCATGCGGGCCCCTCGCTATCTGTGCTTGTGTACGACCCGACGCCTTCGAATATGGTCAAACGGTTCCCTCGGAACCTGTGATCCATCTCTCAAGTCCTTCCATATGCCGCAGTGTCGTGTCGTATGGTGGCGAGACGCCTCATGCACTACTCCGGGGATCCTTGTGCCGAAAAGCGAGTCAAGGACCTCAAATTCTGCTCTGGTCGGATTGCTCCGACCCAGATGACAGTGAATGACCTGTGGGCCGGGCCCCGCGCGCGACGCTGCGTGCTGGGCGTGGATCCCGGTTACGACTGACCCTTCGCCTCCGGCATCCCGGAGGTCGAGACCCCGGGCGTGGGGTGGGACATCCGTCGCCGGTGCCGGCCACCCCCCACCGGGCGCTGTTCGGCTCACGAAGCCGAGCGTCCCGAGCAAGCAAGGATCGACCATGGCTTCCAGCCTGACGACGGCTTCTCCGAGCCCAGCTCACGAGAAGACCCTCTTCGGCCACCCGATCGGCCTGGCCACGCTGTTCATGACCGAGATGTGGGAGCGCTTCTCCTACTACGGCATGCGTGCGCTCCTCGTCCTGTACCTGGTCTCCGGCGGTACGGACGCCGCGACCGGTAGCCAGGGCGGTGGCCTGGGCTTCAAGATGGGCGCGGCCACGGCGATCTACTCCGTGTACGTGGCGATGGTCTACCTCATGGCCATGCCCGGCGGCTGGTTCGGCGACCGCGTCTGGGGCGCCCGCAAGACCGTCGCCATCGCCGGCTTCGTGATCATGGCCGGTCACGTGGCGCTGGCGCTGCCCGGCCAGATCGCGTTCTTCGTCGGTCTGTTGCTGGTGGCCATAGGTTCCGGTCTGCTGAAGGCCAACATCTCCACGATGGTCGGCCACCTGTACAAGGGTGCGGACGACCCGCGTCGTGACGGTGGCTTCACGCTGTTCTACGTCGGCATCAACCTGGGTGCCTTCGGTGCGCCGTTCCTGATCGGCACCGTCGGCGAGGTCGTCAACTGGCACCTCGGCTTCCTGCTCGCCGCGATCGGCATGGGCCTCGGCCTGGTGGTGTTCCTGGTCTTCGGCCGCACCCTGAGCCCGCAGAGCAGCGTCGTCCCGAACCCGCTGTCCGCCACCGAGCGCAACGGCATCGTCGTCAAGGCCGTCATCGCCATCGCGATCGTCGCCGCCTTCTACGGCACCGTGACCGCCATGGGCATGTTCACGATCAACTGGGCGCTGTACCCGATCACCATCGCCGGTCTGATCATCCCGGTCGTCGTCCTGGCCCGCATCAAGCGCGACAAGGACCTCTCGGCCCCCGAGCAGTCGAAGATGTCCGCGTACATCTGGTTCTTCATCGCCGCCGCCGTCTTCTGGATGATCTACGACCAGGGTGGTTCGACCCTGTCGCTGTTCGCCGATTCCAAGACCGGCACGCTCTTCGGCTGGGACCCGTCCACCACCTGGTACCAGGCGCTGAACCCGCTGTTCGTCATGGCATTGGCCCCGGTCTTCGCCTGGATGTGGCTGTGGCTGGCGCGCAAGAACCAGGAGCCGAACACCATCGTGAAGTTCGCGATGGGCCTCGTCCTGGTGGGTGGCTCGTTCTTCGTCTTCGTCGTCCCGATGAGCATGGCCTCCGACGGCACCAAGGTGTCGCCGATGTGGCTGGTCTCGATCTACATGATCCAGACCATCGCCGAGCTGTGCCTCTCCCCGGTCGGCCTGTCGGTCACCACGAAGATGGCCCCGCAGAAGTACGCCTCCCAGATGATGGGCGTCTGGTTCCTCGCGGTCACCGCCGGTGACTGCACCACGGGTCTGCTGTCGCTCGCCGGCGTGGACCTGAACGGGACCTGGATCATCGGCATGCAGGCGGCGCTCGCCGCGGGCGCCGGTTTCGCGGTCTACATGTACCGCAAGCGGGTCCAGGCCCTGATGGGCAGCGTCCACTGACGCACCCCCGCGCATGAGAACGGCCCGGTACGCCGCAAGGCGTGCCGGGCCGTTCCGTCGTACGGGGTGCCTACCTCGTGCCGCGCAGGCGGCGCCACGGGGTGAAGGCGAAGACGGCGCCGCCGAGCAGGATCACCGTGCCGGCGACGAGGGCGAGGGCCTTGATGCCGCCCTCGTCCTCCGCGCCGGTCTCGGCGAGCCCGCCCGAGGCGGCGGAACCGCCGCCGGTGGCTCCGGTGGTGCCGGCCGTGGTGGAGCCGCTGCCGCCCGGCTGGGCGGCGGTGTCCAGTTCCAGCGAGACGCCGCTGCTGGCCGCCTTGCAGGGCACGTTGATCGGGGTGGACCCCGGGGCCATCGTGACGTCGATCGTCAGCTGGTCGGGGCTCAGCGTCACCTTGCCCGACTTCCCGGGCTTGTAGGTGCCGGTCATGTCGCTGAGGCTGACCGGGGCCTTGTCGGGGATCGGATCGGCGTTCGCCGGGCCGGAGACCTTGACCGTGCCGGAGTCGGCGCCGCCCAGCTTGACGTTCATCGACGGCTTGAGCGCGCCGGCCGGCAGTGCCATGGGGGCGGCCATCGCGCCCTTGGCGGTCTTCACCGTGAGTTGGTAGTCGCCGCCGCTCTTCTTGGCGTTGATCGTCACCGGGGTCTTGATGCCGCCGGGGACGACCGGACCGCAGTCGAAGGCGACCTCGACGGCCTTGCCCGGGAAGTCGGTCTGTCCGCCTCCGCCGCCGGTGGTGGAGCCCGTGGTCGCGCCGCCGGTCGTGGAACCGGTCGTCGCGCCGCCTGTGGTGGCCCCGCCGGTCGTCGCACCACCGGTCGTCGCACCACCGGTGGTCGCACCGCCGGTCGTCGCCCCGCCGGTCGTCGCGCCGCCCGTGGTCGCGCCGCCCGTGGAGCCCTCGGCGACGTCGATGGTGGCGCCTCCCGAGACGGTGCCCACCGGGGCGCACTTGGTGACGAAGGTGCCGAAGGGAAAGGAGACGGCGACCTCGTACCGGCCCGGCGTCAGAGTGACCTTGCCCGCCTTGGTCAGCTTCAGCTTGCCCTTCATCGTCGACATGACCATGGGGGCCTTCTTCGGGATCTCCGGGTTCTTCTTCTCCCCGACGACCTTCAGTTCGCCCCCTCCCCCGCCGACCGTGAACCAGCCGGTGGGCACCACGGAGTCCTTCGGGATCACCATGAGGTCGGTGTTGTTGGAGGCGGGTTTGACGGTCTCCCACGACACGTCGACCTCGTCGCCCACCTTGGCCGTGGCCGGGGCCGTGATCTTGACGGTGCTCTCGCCCTCCACCGGGTCGCCGCCGCCCGCGGGCGGTACGCACTTGACCTTGTAGGTGGCATCGGCGGCCTGGGCGGGGGAAGCCGCCATGGCGATGCCCGCGCCGCCGAGCAGCAGCGCGACCAGGGCCGCGCTCGCCCTCCGTTGGGTGTTCACGAATGTCCCTTCGTTGTCGGACTTTGATCGGACGGTGCGGATGTCTGCGGTTGCTCCGCCGGCGCGTCCCGCGCCGGCACCTGCTCCTCGGGGGTGAACCACGGCAGGACCGCCGTGGGGGTCTGGGGGGCGGCCGGCGCGGGGCCCCGGCCGGCGGGGATCCTCGGCAGCCGGGCGGTCACCGCGGTGGCCGCGTCAAGGGCCTTCGCGCCCCGGTGGCGGCCGCCGGCGGGTGTAGTGGTGTGCGGTCGGAACCGGTCGACGACGGCCATGCCGACCCGGAACAGCGCGGTCGGGACCACCACCAGGAGCAGGCCCCGGAACAGCAGGACCCCGTACGGGCGGTCCACGCCCCACGGCTGGGTCGCGAGCACCGTGTCCCCGTACTTGAGGGAGACGGTGTGGTCGCCATGGGCTCCGGCGGGCAGGGTCACGTCCAGGCCGATCTCGGCCTTGCCGCCGGGCGCGATGGTGCCCTTCCACCGGGCTTCCTCCCAGGTCGGGGCGAACACCCCGCGGGCGGTTCCGAGTTGGAAGACGGGGTCCTTGACGGGGGCCGAGCCCAGGTTCCCGACGGTGACGGTGAACCGGCGGCCGGCAGGGGCGCCGAACCAGGTCAGCACCCCGTCCTCGCCCCGGAGCCGGACCCCGGTGAGGACCGCGAGCCGGGCCGTCCCGGACTCGGCGGGCAGCGGCGCGCTCTCGTGGTCGGTGATCCTCAGCGGGAGGGCGACGGTGGACCCGTCCCCGTTGACGGAGGCCACGTTGACCACGCAGGGGCAGGGCTTGGGCGGTGCGACGACCTGGAGCCGGGCCGTGAAGCCCCCGTCGGCGGCGACCGCGACGGCGGCGCCGTCAGCGTTGGCGCAGCTGTTGGTGCCGCCGATCATGTTCTGGCCGCAGACCAGCAGCATGACCATGGTTTTGGCCCGCCAGCCGGTGCCGGTGACGGTGATCTCGGTGCCCTTGGCGGCCTCCTGGAGGGAGAGCGCCGCCGCGGCCCTGCCCTCGTCGGCGACGGCCGGCGCCGCCGCGGGGAGCAGGACCAGGGCGAGCGTCGCCAGGACCGCCGCGAGGAGGGATCGGGCCTTCGCGCCCGCGGTGCGGCTCACCTGGATGCTCCCGTCAGCTCGTGGTGCGGTGACCGGCCCGGCGCGACGTCGGGTTCCGGGGGCGGCGGGTCGGCCGGGGCGCCCCGCGTGCGGCGGACGAGGAACAGCGCGGCCGCCGCGGTGGCGCCGAGCAGGAGCAGACCGCCGCCGGTGAGGGCGACCAGGTTCCACGGCACGAACCACGCGGTGGCGGTGGCGGTGGCCGGGACGGCGCCGGACGCGGTGACGGTGACGGTGAGGGAGACCCGGTCGAGGACCGGCGCGCCGGGCCACGGTTCGGTCAGCTCGACCCGCCGGCCGGGCAGCAGCTCCACCGGCAGGGCGCGCGCGGCGCGACCGGGCACCTCGCCGAAGCGGCCGTCGGCGCGGATCGCGAGCTCGGGGGCGAGGGCGACGTTGCCCCGGTTGACCAGGGTGTACGCGACGACGGCGGCCGCGCCCCGGCCGCGTACGGCGACGTCCTCGACGGTGAGGGCCGACACCGTCGGGCCGCCGACCCGCAGATGGACCCGTACGGCCGCCTCCCGGCCGCCCTCGGCCGCGACGACGGCGGCCGGGTGGTCGCCGGGGGACGAGGCGGGCGGCACGGTCACCGTGAACGGGACCACCGCCCGGGTGCGGGGCGGTATCCGCACCGTGGCGGAGCCGCCGAAGCTGATCCAGGAACCGGCGTCGACCGACTCCCGGGCGGGGCGCACGGCGAGGGCGCCGTCCGCCGTGTTGTCGGCGTCGGCCCCGCGCAGGGTGACGGTGCGCTCCCGGTCGGAGGGGTTGGCCAGCGCGAGGCGGTCCTCCAGTACGGCTCCGGGGGTGCCCGCGAGGTAGAAGTACGGACGGGCGGCGCCGGCCCGGCCGGACGCCGGTTCGACGGTCCAACCGGGCTCGTCGGCGGCGGCGGTCGGGGCGCCGCACAGGAGCGCGGCGGCGGCGAGGAGCACGACGCCGAGCCGCGCGGCGGCGCCGGGCCGGCGGGGGACGGGGAGCACGGGCATGGCCGGGGCTGCTCCGTTCAGGACCGGGTCCGCCGGGCCTGCCGGCCGCGCCGGGTCAGCCAGAGCACGCCGGCGGCGCCGGAGAGCACGACGGTGGCGCCGAGGGTGCCGAGCGCGATGGCGGATTCGGCGGGCCCGGTCTGCGGGAGGGTGTCGGCGGTGGAGCCCTGACCGGCGCCGGGCGGCGGGGCGGGCTGCTCCTTGGCGCCGCCGGCCGCCGTGACCTCCAGTTCGAGGGACGGCTTGGGGCTGTTGCCGGGGGTGCAGGTGGTGGTGGTCCCCATGGCCTTGATGGTGAGGACACCGGCGGTGAAGGTGACCTTGCCGCTCTTCTTCGGGGTGTAGGTGCCCGAGAGGTCGGTGATCCTGATGGGGGTGTTGGCGGGCACGGCCTCGGGGTTGGGCGCGCCGGAGACCGGCACCTGCGCCTTCTCCGCCCCGTCGGCCAGGATGACGGCGCTGGGGCTCATGGCGCCCTTGCCCAGCTCGATGGGGCTGGAGGAGACGCCCTTCTGGAAGGACATCGTCAGCTTGTAGCCGTCGCCCTCCTTGACGGCCTTGATGTCGATGGGCGAGACCGCCGACTTGTCCCCGATCGGGGTCCGGCAGTTGTACTCGACGTCGATCACGTCGGCGTGGGCCGCTGGGGCGGCGAGCAGGACCGCCGATGCGGCCGCCGCGGATGCCAGCGCGAGCGCGGTGGATCGTTTCCGGTCGGACACCTTCGTCTTCCCCTCGGCCACAAGTTACTGACGACACATCAGATTGGTGGCTCAAGGTACGCCCGGGGCCTTACGGAGGGAAGACACGGGACGGCCCGGATCGGCGGTCTTTCGGCCGTACTGTTTCCGGCCGGTCCAACGCCGATCCGGGCCGGTCGCAGGCCGGTCCGGGCGGTCGCGCCCCCTCGTCTCAGGCGGCGCGGACCCCGCGCTGCCACACCGCGGAGACGAGCGGGACGCCCGGGCGGTAGGCGAGGTGGACGTGGCTGGGGGCCTCCAGGAGGGCCAGGTCGGCGCGGGCGCCGGGGGTGAGCGTCCCGATGTCGTCCCGGCGCAGGGCGCGGGCGCCGCCGGCGGTGGCGGACCACAGGGCCTCGTCGGGGGTCATGCCCATGTCCCGCACGGCGAGGGCGATGCAGAACGGCATGGAGCTGGTGTAGGAGGAGCCGGGGTTGCAGTCCGTGGACAGGGCGACGGTGGCGCCCGCGTCCAGCAGCCGTCGGGCGTCGGGCCACTGCGCGCGGGTGGAGAACTCGGCACCGGGCAGCAGCGTGGCCACCGTGGTCGCGGCAGCCTGGGCGAGAGCGTCGACGTCCGCGTCGGTGAGGTGGGTGCAGTGGTCGGCGGAGGCCGCTTCGAGCTCCACGGCGAGCCGGACGCCGGGCCCGTGCGAGAGCTGGTTGGCGTGGATGCGCGGGATCAGCCCGGCGGCGGCGCCCGCGGTGAGGATGGCGCGTGCCTGGTCGCCGTCGAAGGCGCCCTTCTCGCAGAAGACGTCCACCCAGCGGGCGTACGGGGCGCAGGCCGTCAGCATGTCGCCGGTGACGAGGTCGACGTAGGCCGCCGGGTCGGTGGCGTAGTCGGGGGAGACGATGTGCGCGCCGAGGTAGGTGACCTCCTCGGTGTGCGCTGCGGCGATGCGCAGGGCTCGGGCCTCGTCGGCGACGGTCAGGCCGTAGCCGGACTTGGTCTCGAAGGTGGTGGTGCCCTGCCGGCGGGCCTCGTGGAGGTGGCGCAGCAGGTTGGCCTCCAGCTCGGCGTCGGTGGCGGCGCGGGTCGCGGCGACGGTGGTGCGGATGCCGCCGGCGGAGTACGCGCGGCCGGACATGCGGGCGTTGAACTCGGCGGTGCGGTCGCCGGCGAAGACGAGGTGCGAGTGGGAGTCCACGAAGCCGGGGATGACGGCGCGGCCCGTCGCGTCGAACGCGGTGTCCGCGGCGGGGGCGTCCGCGGCGGGGCCGGTCCAGGCGATCCGGTCGCCCTCGATGACGACGGCCGCGTTCTCGATCAGGCCGAGGGGGGAGCCGTCGCCCGCGGCGGGGTCGTTGGTGACGAGGCTGCCGATGTTGGTGATGACGGTGGTGGTCATGGTTCCTCTCGGGGGGTTCCTCCCGCCGCCCCGCCCTGTCGCCGTTTCCCGGGCGGGGCCGCCGTGGCGCCGGGAGGGGCTCGGGCGTGCCCGGACCGGGTCGGGGCCGGGACGGCGGGTCAGGCGCGCAGGGCCGCGATGGACTCGGACAGGGCGGACGGGACGTCCGGGACGAGGGTGTGGGCGCCGTCGCGGACGATGTGGCGGCCCGCGACCACGGTGTGCCGGACGTCCGAGGCCGTCGCCGCGAACACCGCCGTCTCGGCGCCGAGTCGCGGCACCGCTCCGGCCGTCCGGACGGAGTCCAGGGCGATCGTGGTGAAGTCCGCGAGCGCGCCGACCTCCAGGCGGCCGGCGTCGGGCAGGCCGAGGGCGGCGTGGCCGTCGGCGGTGGCGGCGGTCAGCAGGGCGTTGGCCGTCCAGTGGCCGCGGGTGCGGCTGCGCAGGCGCTCGTTCAGCTCCATCGCGCGTGCCTCCTCCAGCAGGTCGATCACGGCGTGGCTGTCGCTGCCGAGCGACAGCGGGCTGCCCGCGTGCTGGAGGCGGGCGGCCGGGCCGATGCCGTCGGCGAGGTCGCGTTCGGTGGTGGGGCACATGCAGGTGCCGGTGGTGGTGCCGCCGAGCAGGGCGATGTCGGCGTCGGTGAGGTGCGTGTTGTGGACGCCGGTGGTGCGCGGGCCCAGGACGCCGTGATCGGCGAGGAGCTGGGTCGGGGTGCGGCCGTGGGCGGCCCGGCAGGCGTCGTTCTCCGCGGTCTGCTCGGAGAGGTGGACGTGCAGGGGTGCCCCCCGCTCCTCGGCCCAGCGGGCGACGGTGGCCAGCTGGTCGGCGGGGACGGCGCGCACCGAGTGGATCGCGGCGCCGACGCGGGCGTGGCCGCCGCTCTTGAGGGCGGAGGCGCGCTCGGCCCAGGCGTCGGCGGTGCCGTCGGAGAACCGCAACTGGTGCGCGTTGGGGGCCTCGCCGAAGCCGGCCGACAGGTAGGCGGTGTCGAGGAGGGTGATGCGGATGCCGGCCGCGGCGGCCGCCTCGATGAGGGCCTCGCCCATGGCGTTGGGGTCGGCGTAGGGCGCGCCGCCGGGGGCGTGGTGGACGTAGTGGAACTCGCCGACGTTGGTGATGCCGGCGAGGGCCATCTCCGCGTAAGCGGCGCGGGCGAGCGCGTAATAGGTGTCCGGGGTGAGGTTCTGGGCGACCTTGTACATGAAGTCGCGCCAGGTCCAGAAGGTGCCGGAGCCGACCTGGACGGTGGAGCGCAGGGCCCGGTGGAAGGCGTGGGAGTGCGCGTTGGCCAGGCCGGGGACGGTCAGCCCGCGCAGTACCTCCGCCCCGGGGGGCGGGGTGTCGGCGCCGGTCCGCAGGTCGGTGATCCGGCCGTCCGGGCCGGTCGTCAGGATGACGCCCGGCTCGACGTGGGTGCCGAGCCAGGCGTGTTCCAGCCAGTACGTCGTGGGCGCGGTCACCTGCACGCCAGTCCTTCCAGTACGTCGGCGAGGGCGAGGACCCCGGCCTCGCAGTCGTCCTCGGCGGCGAACTCCTTCGGGGAGTGCGAGACGCCGGTGGGGTTGCGTACGAACAGCATCGCGGTCGGGACGGTCGCGGAGAGGATTCCGGCGTCGTGTCCCGCGCCGGTGCCCAGGACGGGGACGGAACCGCCGAGGATCCGGTTCATCTCGTCGCACAGGGCGTGCTCGAACTCGACGACCGGGGTGAAGGACTCGCGGACGACGGCCAGGTCGATGCCGTCCTGGTCGGCGCGTTCGCGTGCGGCCTTCTCGATGGCGGTGACGACCGTGTCGAGGGTGGCCTGGTCGGCGGCCCGGGAGTCGAGCCAGCCGCGGACGAGGGAGGGGATGGCGTTGACCCCGTTGGGTTCGACGGAGATCTTCCCGAAGGTGGCGACGGCGCCCGCGAGGACGGCCTCCTGGCGGGCGGCCAGGACGGTCGCCGCGTACGTGAGCATCGGGTCGCGGCGGTCCACCAGGCGGGTGGTGCCCGCGTGGTTGGCCTCGCCGTGGAAGTCGTAGCGCCAGCGGCCGTGGGGCCAGATCGCGGAGGCGATGCCGACGCGGTCGCCGGAGAGGTCGAGGGCGCGGCCCTGTTCGACGTGGAGTTCGACGAAGGCGCCGATCCGGGCGAGGCGTTCGGGGTCGGCGCCGATCGTCTCCGGGTCGTAGCCGGCCTGTTCCATGGCCTGGGGCAGGCTGATGCCGTCCGCGTCGCGGAGTTCGTACGCCTTCTCCTTGGTCAGCTGTCCGGCGGCGAGCCGGGAGCCGACGCAGGCGAGGCCGAAGCGGGCGCCCTCCTCGTCACCGAAGTTGGTGATGGCCAGCGGCCGGGTGGGGCGTGCGCCGCGGGCGCGGAGCTCGTCGAGGGCGGCGAAGGAGGACACCACGCCGAGCGGGCCGTCGAAGGCCCCGCCGTCGGGGACGGAGTCCAGGTGGGAGCCGGTGACGACGGCGTCGCCCGCGAGGGGGTCGCCGAGCCAGGCCCACTGGTTGCCGTTGCGGTCGGTCTCGTACGTCAGGCCGCGCGCCTGGGCCTGCTCCTGGAACCAGGTGCGGCAGTCGGCGTCGGCGCCGGTCCAGGCGTAGCGGCGGTAGCCGCCGGAGTCCGGGTGGCGGCCGATGGGGGCGAGGTCGGCCCACATGGTGTGGAAACCGGCCCCCCCGGCCCCCGGGGTCTCGCCCCGGGGGCCGGGGAAGGAACCGTTGCTCACGCGGAATCGCCCTCCCGCATCGGGACGCGGACGTCACGCTCGTCGGCGACGGTCTCGGCGATGTCGTAGCCCGCGTCGACGTGCCGGATGACGCCCATGCCGGGGTCGTTGGTGAGGACGCGGCGGATCTTCTCGCCGGCGAGCGCCGTGCCGTCGGCGACGGTGACCTGGCCGGCGTGGATCGAGCGGCCCATGCCGACGCCGCCGCCGTGGTGGATGGAGACCCAGGAGGCGCCGGAGGCGACGTTGACCATGGCGTTGAGCAGCGGCCAGTCGGCGATGGCGTCGGAGCCGTCGAGCATGGCCTCGGTCTCGCGGTACGGGGAGGCGACCGAACCGCAGTCGAGGTGGTCGCGGCCGATGGCCAGGGGCGCGGCGAGGGTGCCGTCGGCGACCATCTCGTTGAAGCGCTCGCCGGCCTTGTCGCGCTCGCCGTAGCCGAGCCAGCAGATGCGCGCGGGCAGGCCCTGGAAGTGGACCCGCTCGCCCGCCATCTTGATCCAGCGGTGCAGGGACTCGTTCTCCGGGAACAGCTCCAGCATCGCCTTGTCGGTCTTGTGGATGTCCGAGGCCTCGCCGGACAGGGCGGCCCAGCGGAAGGGGCCCTTGCCCTCGCAGAACAGCGGCCGGATGTAGGCGGGGACGAAGCCGGGGAAGGCGAACGCGCGGTCGTAGCCGGCCAGCTGGGCCTCGCCGCGGATGGAGTTGCCGTAGTCGAAGACCTCGGCGCCCGCGTCCATGAAGCCGACCATCGCCTCGACGTGCTTGGCCATGGACTCGCGGGCGCGGGTGGTGAAGCCCGCCGGGTCCTTGGCGGCCAGGTCGGCCATGTCGTCGAAGGCGACGCCGACGGGCAGGTAGGCGAGCGGGTCGTGGGCGCTCGTCTGGTCGGTGACGATGTCGATCGGCGCGCCCTCGGCGAGCATCTGCGGGAGCAGCTCGGCGGCGTTGCCGAGGAGGCCGATGGACAGCGGCTTGCGGGCGTCGCGGGCCTCGACGGCCAGCTGGAGGGCGTGGCGCAGGTTGTCGGCCTTGACGTCGAGGTAGCGGTGCTCGATGCGGCGGTCGATGGCGCGCGGGTCGACGTCGATGCAGATCGCGACGCCGTCGTTCATCGTGACGGCCAGCGGCTGGGCGCCGCCCATGCCGCCGAGGCCGGCGGTGAGGGTGATGGTGCCGGCGAGGGTCCCGTCGGCCCCTCCCTTACCGATCGAATGCAGCTTGGCGGCGACGGCGGCGAAGGTCTCGTAGGTGCCCTGGAGGATGCCCTGGGTGCCGATGTAGATCCACGATCCGGCGGTCATCTGCCCGTACATGGTGAGGCCGAGGTGCTCCAGGCGGCGGAACTCCTCCCAGTTGGCCCAGTCGCCGACCAGGTTGGAGTTGGCCAGCAGGACGCGCGGCGCCCACTCGTGGGTCTGCATGACGCCGACCGGGCGGCCCGACTGGACGAGCATCGTCTCGTCCTGCTTGAGGGTGCGCAGGGTGCGGACCATCGCGTCGTACGAGCGCCAGTCGCGCGCCGCCTTGCCGGTGCCGCCGTAGACCACCAGCTTGTCCGGGTGCTCGGCGACCTCGGCGTCGAGGTTGTTCTGCAGCATCCGCAGGGCGGCCTCCTGCTGCCATCCCAGGGTGCTGAGCTCGGTGCCTCGCGCTGCCCGTACGGGGCGGGGTCCTGACATGGCGGTGCCTCCTCCGGTGTTGGTCAATCCATTCACATCCTCGCGTCATGAATAGATCCAGTCAACAGCTGCGGGCGGAGCCGCCCGGTGGTGGGATGGCTGACATGGCCGCCGAAACGCACCCCCCGACCCGCACGCCGCCCCCCACGGACGACCCCGCGGCCCGCCGCGACCTGGTCGTACGGGCCGCCGTCGAGGCGGGCCTGATCGGCGGGGGCGAGGACGACGAGCCGCTGGTGTGCCTGCTCGACGCCGACGGGATCCGCGCCTCCGCCGCCGCGCTGACCGCCGCGTTCGCGGCCGCCGCGGCCCCCGGCACGCCCGTCCTGCACACCTTCGCGGTCAAGGCGACCCCGCTCGTCCCGGTCCTGCGACTGCTCGCCGCCGAGGGGATCGGCTGCGAGGTGGCCGGGCCGGGCGAGCTGGCCCTGGCCCGCGCCGCGGGGCTCCCGGCCGACCGGATCGTCCTGGACTCCCCCGCCAAGACGGTGGCCGAGCTGCGGGAGGCGCTTACCCTCGGGGTCGCCGTGAACGCCGACAACCGCCAGGAGCTGGAGCGGCTCGACGTGCTCGTACCGGCGGCCCCGGCGGGGTCCGCGATCGGCGTCCGGATCAACCCGCAGACCGGTCCGGGCAGCATCGGCGCCCTGTCCACGGCCACCGCCACCGCCAAGTTCGGGGTGCCGCTGCGCGACCCGGGGGCGCGCGAATGGCTCGTGCGGGCCTTCCTGGACCGGCCGTGGCTGACGCGGCTGCACGTCCACTCGGGTTCGCAGGGCGTGCCGACGGCGCACATCGCCCGGGGCGTACGGGAGCTGCACGCGCTCGCCGAGGAGATCAACGCGGCGGCCGGGCGCCGACAGGTCGACACCCTGGACATCGGCGGCGGCCTGCCGGTCGACTTCACCTCGGACGCCACGTCCCCGACGTTCGGGCAGTACGTCGCGACCCTGCGCGGTGCCGTGCCCGCCCTGTTCGACGGCTCGTACGGGCTGGTGACGGAGTTCGGTCGGTCCCTGCTCGCGAAGCAGGGGCTCGTGCTGGCCCGCGTCGAGTACACGAAGACGACCGGGGGGCGGCCCGTCGCGCTGACCCACGCGGGCGTCCAACTGGCGACCCGCACCGTGTACGCCCCGCAGGACTGGCCGCTGCGGATCCTCGCCCACGACGCCAAGGGCGCCCCGAAGTCGGGGCCGCTCCTCGCCCAGGACGTCGCGGGCCCCGCCTGCTTCGCGGGGGACCTGTTGGCCACCGCCCGCGAGCTGCCGGAGTTGGCGCCGGGCGACCTGATCGCCGTACCGGACACCGGCGCGTACTTCTTCACCGCCCACTACGGCTACAACAGCCTGCCCCGGCCGGCCGTGCACGCGTTCACGCTCGACCCCACGGGCGCCGGGGCCGGGTCGGTGCGCTTCACCCCGCTCCGCGCCGCGCAGTCCCTCGCCGACATCGTCGCGGAGGCGGGCGGCGACCCGCGGCACGCCCCGGCGGGCTCCTGACCGTACGGGGCTACTCGACGAAGAGCCCGCGGGCGGCGGCCCCGGCGTCGAAGGCCTCCAGGCGGGCCTGGGCGTCGGGCAGGGCGTCGGCCATCGCCTCCAGCAGCACCCGGCCCAGCAGCATCGGCGCGCACGCGGTGTCGAAGGCCAGCCCGGTGCCGACGGGCGCCGGGATCAGCAGGTCCGAGTGCCGGGCGACGGGCGCGAACGCCGAATCGGCGACGGTCACCACGGTCAGCCCGGCGGCCCGCGCGTGGTCCAACGCCTCGACGACCTCGCGCGGGTGGCGGGGCAGCGCGAAGCACAGCAGGGCCGTGGCCCCGGCCCCGGCGGCCGCGTCGATGCGGTCGGCGAGCATCGAACCGGCCTCGTCGAGGAGCCGTACGTCCGGGTGCACCTTGGCGGCGAAGTACGCGAAGCCGCGGGCCTGCGAGGACGCCGCCCGCAGCCCCAGCACCGGCAGCGGCGCCGACGCGGCGAGCAGCCGGCCGGCCTCCTCGACGGGCGTCGGGTCGGCCAGCATCTCGGCGAGCCGCGTCAGGTTCTCGATCTCGCCCCGGACGGCCTGCTGGTACTCGTTGTACGAGTCCTCCCGTGGCGCCGGCTCCTGCCCGGCGGGCGCCACCTCGCGCAGGTGACGGCGCAGGGCCGGGTAGCCGTCGAACCCGAGGGCCACCGCGAACCGGGTCACGGACGGCTGGCTCACCCCGGCCAGCTCGGCGAGTTCCACACTGGACAGGAACGGCACGTCGGCCGCCCCGCGCACCATGCAGTGGGCGATCCGCCGCTGGGTCGGCGTCAGCCGGTGCCCCTCGAACAGCTTCTGCAGCCGTGCGGCCGGGCCGTCACTCATCGCCGTCCCCTCCGTTCCGTCCCGTCACCGGTGAGATATTCAGTCACGGTGCACTCTGCATGTGGTTATGCAGCGGGGCAAGCCGCGACCGCGATCCGGACCCTCCGATACGGGGGGTAGCCCCAGTGCCGGAACGCGTCCCGGTTCCTACCGTGGGGGGTATGACAGCCCATTCCCCCCAGGCCGAAGACCTGAAGAAGGAACTCGGCGCCACCCTCGACGCCCGGCGGGAGCTCGGGCCGGAGTACGAGGCGGCGCTGGTGGAATCGTTCGTGGAGAAGGTCGACACGCAGGTGCGCCGTCGACTCGCGGAGGAACGCCTGCTCGCGGCCCGCGGCGGCTCCCCGGATCCGGCCGTGACGGCCGTCGGCAACTTCGGGGAACGCTTCGGCTTCGCCGTGATCACCCTCGTGCTGGCCATCCCCCTGTCGGCCATCGCCGCGACGCAGGCCCACCTGAGCGGGCTGCTCGTCGCCTGGGCGGGGATCCTCGGCGTGAACTTCATCCACGCGTCCAGGAAGGGCTTCGGGGGCCGCGGCAAGGGCCCCGCCGAATGACCGGGCCCGCCGGCTGACCGGCGGGCCGCTCCGGGCCGCTCCGGTGCTCCGGAGGGAAGCTTGCGCGGGGACCGCCGCACCCCCGGTCGCCCGGGGGGCGGGACGACGGCGGTCCCCGCGTGGGACACGGGCCGGGTCAGGGCCGTCCGCGTCCTTGGGCGTCCGCGTGGTCCGGGAGCCGCTCCGGAGGCGCGCCGACGCCGTTCGTGGTGCCGGTCGGGTTCCCGGTCACCCGGTGTTCCCTGCCGACGACCACCACTGTGCCGAACGCGTGTTAAGCCGGTGCTGCCGTGACGTGTCGGGCCCGTACCGTTTGCGCGACCGGCCGGAAACGGTACGGCGCCCGGCGCGGACGGACCCGCCCCCGGAGCGAACCGGGCGTCCCCCGGCCGCGAACGCTCCGGCCGGGGGACGCGGCGGCTACTTGGCGCCCTTGGCGAGGAACGCGAGCAGGTCCTGGCGGCTGACGACGCCGGTGGGCTTGCCCTCGACCAGCACGATCGCCGCGTCGGCCTCGCCGAGCACCGCCATCAGCTCGGAGACGGGCTCGCCGGAGCCGACCTGCGGCAGCGGCGCGCTCATGTGCTTCTCCAGCGGGTCGCTGAGGGAGGCGCGCTGCGCGAAGAGCGCCGCGAGGAGCTCCTTCTCGACGACGGAGCCGATGACCTCGGCGGCCATGACGTCGGGGTGCCCGGCGCCCGGCTTGACGATCGGCATCTGGGAGACGCCGTACTCGCGCAGCACCTCGATGGCCTGGCCGACGGTCTCCTCGGGGTGCATGTGCACCAGGGAGGGAATGCCGCCCTCCTTGTCCGCGAGGACGTTGCCGATGCGCGCCGACGGGCCCGCTTCCTCCAGGAAGCCGTGACCGGCCATCCACTCGTCGCTGAAGATCTTGCTGAGGTAGCCGCGGCCGCTGTCGGGCAGCAGGACCACGACGACGTCGTCGGGGCCGAGGCCCTCGGCGGCGCGCAGCGCGGCGACGACGGCCATGCCGCAGGAGCCGCCGACGAGGAGGCCCTCCTCCTTCGCGAGGCGGCGGGTCATCTGGAAGGAGTCCTTGTCGGACACCGCGATGATCTCGTCCGTGACGTTGCGGTCGTAGGCGGTGGGCCAGAAGTCCTCGCCGACGCCCTCGACGAGGTACGGACGGCCGCTGCCGCCGGAGTAGACCGAACCCTCGGGGTCGGCGCCGATGACCTTCACCTTGCCGCCGGACACCTCCTTGAGGTAGCCGCCGGTGCCGGAGATCGTGCCGCCGGTGCCGACGCCCGCGATGAAGTGGGTGATCTTCCCGTCCGTCTGCTCCCACAGCTCGGGACCGGTGGTCTCGTAGTGCGAACGGGGGTTGTTCGGGTTGCTGTACTGGTCGGGCTTCCAGGCGCCGGGCTCGCGCGCGAGGCGGTCCGAGACGTTGTAGTACGAGTCCGGGTGCTCGGGGTCGACCGCGGTCGGGCAGACCACGACCTCGGCCCCGTACGCGCGCATCACGTTGATCTTGTCCGCGGACACCTTGTCAGGGCAGACGAAGATGCACTTGTAGCCCTTCTGCTGGGCCACGATGGCGAGTCCTACACCGGTGTTGCCGCTGGTGGGCTCCACGATGGTGCCACCGGGCTTGAGGGCACCGCTCTGCTCGGCGGCCTCGATCATCCGGACGGCGATCCGGTCCTTCACGGACCCGCCCGGGTTGAAGTACTCGACCTTCGCAAGGACGGTGGCCTGCAGGCCTTCGGTCACACGGTTGAGCTTCACCAGCGGGGTGTTGCCGACGAGGCTGATCATCGAGTCGTGGAATTGCACCATGTTCTCCAAGGAGGGGACTCCACGGGTTCTCCGGGAGGTCCGGCCAGAGTATGCGGAAAGGGATTGGCCGACCCGCACTACGGGGCAGGTAGGTCATCGGGACCAGAGCGCGGAGCGAGGTGGCTTGAAGGGTGTCCAGGGCGAGGACGGCCCGCCGGATCGCGGCGGGAGCGGCGTACGGCGGCGGCGGGCTGGGGCTCGTCGGGGTCGCCGCGGTGGGTCTGGTGCTGGCCGAGGTCCAGTTCGCGAAGCGGACGGTGGGCACGGGCCTGCCGGACCCGCCGCGGGCCGACGGGCTGTACGGGAGCGAGTTCGGCGGCCCCGAGCTGAGCCCGGGGCCCCTGCGGCTCGGCATGCTGGGCGACTCCACGGCGGCCGGGCTCGGGGTGCGGCGGGCCCGCCAGACACCGGGCGCCTTGCTGGCGTCGGGGCTGGCCGCGGTGGCGGAGCGGCCGGTGGAGCTGCGGAACGTCGCGCTGTCCGGTGCGATGTCGGACGACCTCGACCGGCAGGTGGGGCTCCTGCTCGACGGGGACGCGCCGCCGCCGGACGTGTGCGTGATCATGATCGGCGCGAACGACGTGACCCGGCGGATGCCGCCGACCCAGTCGGTCCGGCTGCTGACCGCGGCGGTCCGGCGGCTGCGGCTGGCGGGCTCCGAGGTCGTGGTGGGCACCTGCCCCGACCTGGGCACCATCGAGCCCGTCTACCAACCGCTGCGCTGGATGGCCCGACGGGTCTCGCGGCAGCTGGCGGCGGCCCAGACCATCGGCGTGCTGGCCCTGGGTGCCCGCACCATCTCGATGGGCGACCTGCTGGGGCCCGAGTTCGCGGCGAACCCCCGGGAGATGTTCGGGCCGGACTCCTACCACCCGTCGGCGGAGGGGTACGCGACGGCCGCCATGGCCGTGCTGCCCACGATGTGCGCGGCGCTGGGCCTGTGGCCGGAGTCCGACCGGCTGGACGTCTCGCGGGACGAGGACATGCTGCCCGTCGCCAAGGCGGCGTCCGCGGCGGCGGGCGAGGCCGGCACCGAGGTCACGGGCGCGCGGGGCCCCTGGGCCCTGCTCAAGCACCGGCGTCGGCGGCGGGTCGCGGGCGAGGAACTCGCGCCGGCACCGGCCGAGGCCCCCAAGGCTCCCGCGGCCCCGGTCGCGGAGTCCCGGTAGGCCGGGCGGGCGTCCCCGACCCCGTCCACCCGCGGAGCGACCCGCATCACACGCCGAGGCCCGTGACCTCGACCGTACGGGGCGGTAACTTCGCATGCGGTCCCGCAACGACGCACCCCTTGGAGTCCCGATGCCCGAAGCCGTCATCGTTTCCACCGCCCGTTCCCCCATCGGGCGCGCCGGCAAGGGGTCGCTCAAGGACGTCCGTCCGGACGACCTGACCGCGCAGATCATCCAGGCCGCGCTCGCCAAGGTCCCCGGTCTGGACCCGCGCGAGATCGACGACCTGATGCTGGGCTGCGGCCTCCCGGGCGGCGAGCAGGGCCACAACCTGGGCCGCATCGTGGCCGTGCAGATGGGCATGGACCACCTGCCGGGCCTCACCGTCACCCGTTACTGCTCCTCGTCCCTCCAGACCTCCCGGATGGCCCTGCACGCCATCAAGGCGGGCGAGGGCGACGTCTTCATCTCCGCGGGCGTCGAGACCGTCTCCCGGTTCGCGAACGGCTCCTCGGACGGCATGCCGGGCACCCACAACCCGTTCTTCGCCGACGCCGAGGCCCGTACGGCCGCCGTCGCGCAGAGCGAGGGCGCCTCCTGGAGCGACCCGCGCGAGGCCGGCCTGATCCCGGACGCGTACATCTCCATGGGTCAGACCGCCGAGAACCTGGCCCGCCTGAAGGGCGTGACCCGCCAGGACATGGACGAGTTCGGCGTCCGCTCCCAGAACCTGGCCGAGGAAGCCATCAAGAACGGCTTCTGGGCCCGCGAGATCACCCCGGTCACCACGCCCGACGGCACGGTCGTCTCCCAGGACGACGGCCCGCGCGCCGGCGTCACCCTGGAGGGCGTGCAGGGCCTGAAGCCGGTCTTCCGCCCCGACGGCCGGATCACCGCGGCCAACTGTTGCCCGCTGAACGACGGCGCCGCCGCGCTGGTCATCATGAGCGACACGAAGGCCCGGGACCTGGGCCTGACCCCGCTGGCCCGGATCGTCTCCACCGGCGTCACCGGCCTCTCCCCCGAGATCATGGGCCTGGGCCCGGTCGAGGCGTCCAAGCAGGCCCTGAAGCGGGCCGGCCTGACCGTCGACGACATCGACCTGTTCGAGATCAACGAGGCCTTCGCGGCCCAGGTCATCCCGTCCTACCGGGACCTGGGGATCCCGCTGGACAAGCTGAACGTCAACGGCGGGGCCATCGCCGTCGGTCACCCGTTCGGGATGACCGGCGCGCGCATCACGGGCACCTTGATCAACAGCCTCCAGTTCCACGACAAGCAGTTCGGCCTGGAGACGATGTGCGTGGGCGGCGGCCAGGGCATGGCCATGGTCATCGAGCGGCTGAGCTGAGCCGTGGCGGAGGGTGGGGGCCGCCCCGAGGAACGAGGGACGGCACCCGCCCGCAGCCACGGCGAAGCGGAACGCGACCGAAAAAACGGCGGCTGAGCTGAGCCGTGGCGGAGGGTGGGGGCCGCCCCGAGGAACGAGGGACGGCACCCGCCCGCAGCCACGGCGAAGCGGAACGCGACCGAAAATCCGGCGGCCGGCCGAGCCGTGGCGGAGGGTGTCCGGATCGTCACGATCCGGGTCGTTCAGGGCGTGATCAAGGCGGAACCCCTGACGCCGCAAGGGATACTCCAGATGAGTGAGCTCTACTGACCTCGGATCTAACCCCGTCGCGGCCGACCTGTGACCGAATCTCCCCCAGGATGTGACCTTTGTCCTGGGGGATCGGTATTTGCCCAGCTCAGGCACCCTCCCCCCGGTGCCCCGAGGACGAAAGACCTGTCCAATTCATGACGTAATGCACTGCACGCCATTCCCAGCAGAGGACAAGCTGATGTAGGAAGTCGGGGGATCGAATCAATCGGGAGTTAGTCAGTGAGCGCCATGTCTCTTGCCCTGCTGCTGACCACGGCCGCTGCCACGGCCGTGGGCGCTGCTGCGCTGCACGCCGTACACGGGCTGCGCAAGCAGGTCACCGCCCTGCGCGGTGAACTGGCCCTGCCGGCCCGTCCGCGCACCGCGGCCGTCCCGCACGCCCGCAGCGCCGTGGAGTCCCCCGCCGCCGAGATACGAGCCGCCGTGGCCGAAGCCCTCGCCGAGGAGCGCGAGCGCGAGCTGGCCGAGGCGCGGGCCTTCTGGGCCGCGCAGGAGGCCCGTGACGCCGCCGACGCCCCTTCGCTGCTGGGCGGTCTGCCCGGGCTCGGCGAGGACAGCCCGGTCTTCCTGCCCCGGCAGGCCGACCTGGTCGGGCTGGAGCCGGTGCTCGGCGAGGATTTCGCCGACGAGTACCCGGAGGATTCGGCCGAACTGGCCGCCGCCCGCCGGCGCCACCCCTCGCACCCCGACTTCGTGCCGGTCCAGTCGCACCACGGCGCGGACCACGAGCGCACGGTGAGCCGCCTGGAGGAGCTCGCGGAGGCCCGTACGGCCCTCGCGGACGTCCGGCCGGGCCCGCTGGGCACCCTGGACGTGTACGTCTTCACGGACGGCACCACGCTCTGCATGACCCCGGGGCACCGGGAGACGGCCGAGCGCCTCTCCGAGGCCCTGCGGGCGGGCACCGCCCCGATCCTGCTGGGCGGCTCCGGCATTTCCGGCGCGTACGCGCTGACCTTCTCCTGCGGTGACTCCGAGGACCCCGACAGCAACGTCTACATCCTGGCGGACCGCGTCATCGCATCGCTCTGACTTCCGCCAGCCCCACCAGCGCCACGGCCTCGTCCAGCAGCACGGACGGGGCCGTTCCCGTGTCCGGGCAGGTGCGCAGGGCCTCCGCGAGGTCCAGGCCGGTCACCGACAGCTGGTCCCCGACGACGAAGATCCCCGCGTCCGGCACCTCGCGCGCGGGCGCCGGAGCCGCCCCCCGTGGGGCCCGTCCCGCCGCTTCCTCCAGCCGCTGCGCCCGTACGGCCAGCTCCCGGGCCAGGGCCAGCCCCTCGGCCGCCGCACCGCGTTGCAGCCGGCTCTGCGGCGCCGCCCTCAGGCGGTCGGCGAATCGTTCCACGGCGACGGTCAGGGGTGAGGTATCGAGCACCCGGCCGACCTTACGCGCCGCTACGGCGCCATTGCCAACGGGCGAACTCGCCGGCACGGTGGCGTGAAGGGAACAGCACGGCAACACCTCCGGAGGCGCCCATGTCCGTAGAGTTCTCCGAGCAGACCCACCGCAACATGATCGACAGAATCCCGCAGAGCACCGGTCGTGAGATCTCCGACTGGCTCCGTGCCGTCGACGAGGGCCCGTCCCTCCTCAGGTTCGAGGAGAAGGTCAGTTGGCTGCGCGGCGCGCACGAGCTGTCCCACGGCCAGGCCAAGGCGATCATCCACGAGCACGACCTGCGCAGAGCCGCCCGCCGGTTCGGCTGAGGCCGCCGCCACGGCCTCCCGGCCCCCCGAAGCCCGTTCCCCGACTCCTTGTCCGTCCACGTCCTGACGGCCGCCCCGACGGCCGCCCCGACGTCCCTCCCGATACGCGGGAAGGCCCCGCGAGCGGTGTGCTCGCGGGGCCTTCGCCGTACTGGGGTGCCGGGTGGCGGTCCGGCTAGTCGTTGCCCGAGAGGATCTGGAAGATGCGGAGCATCTCGATGTAGATCCACACGAGGGTGGTGGTGAGTCCGAAGGCGGCCAGCCAGGCCTCCTCGCGCGGGGCGCCGTAGGCGACGCCGTCCTCGACCTGCTTGAAGTCGAGGGCGAGGAAGCAGGCACCCAGGATGATGCCGATGACGCCGAACAGGATGCCCAGGGGGCCGCTGCGGAGTCCGAGGCCGTCGCCGCCCACGATGAGCGAGATCAGCAGGTTGGTCAGCATCAGCAGCATGAAGCCCACGGCCGCGGCCATCACGAAGCCGGTGAACCGGCGGGTGACGCGGATCCAGCGCATCTTGTAGGCGAAGAGCACGCCCGCGAAGACGCACATCGTGCCCATGACGGCCTGGATGACCACACCGGCACCGAAGTACGTGCTGGTGGCCGAGCTGATGACTCCGAGGAAGACGCCCTCGAAGGCGGCGTACGCCAGGATGAGACCCGGCGAGGCCTTGGCCTTGAAGGACTGGATCATCGCGAAGACGAACGCCACGAGCATCGCGCCGATGGCGATGCCGTACGACACGTTCAGGTTGGCCGCGTCGACCGGGAGGAAGATCCAGGCCAGCGCCGCCGTCACGACCAGGGTGCCGAGCGTCATGGCCGTACGGCTCACGACGTCGTCGATGGTCATCGCGTTGCTGTTGACCGGCGCCGCCGGCATCCCCGTGGTGGGGTCGGTGGCGTAGGGGTTCGTCGCGTACGGGTTGGTCGCGGTCCCGGCCTGCGCGTGCTGCGCCTCGAAGCCCGCGTAGCCGCCGTTGTCGCGGCTGAACCCCCGTCGCGAGAAGACCGGGTTACTGCTCCTCATCTCACTCCTCCATGGCCACCGTGCGCAGCCTTGTCTTCAAGAGTAATGCGCTCGCAAAAAAAGCACCCTACCGCTGGAGGAGGATCTTAGGAGAAGGCGCGGTCGGGCGCAGAGGATAAACGGAACGGCTGCTTGAGTGCCCGGAGCCGGACTTGAACCGGCACGGCCCGAGGGCCAGCGAGGTTTAAGCTCGCCGTGTCTGCATTCCACCATCCGGGCAAGGCGCCGCGGGCCCCCGTTAAAAGCCTTGAACGCTGACGCGAGCCTATCCGGAACGCCCTCCGCCCCAGACGGCCGTCTATCCGATGTTGTCTGATTTTATTGGTGATTGAGGGGGCGTCAGGGCCGATAAGTCACGGTCGGCACCGTTCCGGGGGACGCCCGTCGTCCGGGCGTGATTGACGTGATTTCGCTGCCTCCCGCCACCCCTTCCGCCACCCCCGGCCACCCCCCGCCCATCGGGCACTGACATGGACATCCTCAGGGTGGCCGTCATACCAAAGGAGGAGTCCGGCCGACGCCCGGTCAGACTCCAGTGGGCCTGCGAACGGGCACCGCGGCTGATCCGGAACCCCCGGGGTCGCCGTGAGGATGGAACCGTCCCGCCGTTCCGCAGTACGCCCGACAGGAGTCCCCCCTTGACCGCCATGAACTACGCCCCGCACACCCTCCAGGCCTCGGCCGCCCGTGCGACGCAGTTGTCCAAGGTGTACGGCCAGGGCGAGACCCAGGTCGTCGCGCTGGACAACGTCTCCGTCGAGTTCGCGCAGGGCCAGTTCACCGCGATCATGGGCCCGTCGGGCTCCGGCAAGTCCACGCTGATGCACTGCGTCGCCGGACTGGACACCTTCTCCTCCGGCTCGGTCCGCATCGGCGACACCGAGCTCGGCTCCCTCAAGGACAAGCAGCTGACCCAGCTGCGCCGGGACAAGATCGGCTTCATCTTCCAGGCCTTCAACCTGCTGCCGACCCTGACGGCCCTGGAGAACATCACGCTGCCGATGGACATCGCGGGCCGCAAGCCCGACAAGCAGTGGCTGGACACCGTGATCGCGATGGTCGGCCTCTCCGAGCGGCTCTCGCACCGGCCGACCCAGCTCTCCGGCGGCCAGCAGCAGCGCGTGGCCGTGGCCCGCGCCCTGGCATCCCGTCCCGAGATCATCTTCGGTGACGAGCCGACCGGAAACCTCGACTCCCGCTCCGGCGCCGAGGTCCTCGGCTTCCTGCGCAACTCGGTCCGCGAGCTCGGTCAGACCGTCGTCATGGTCACCCACGACCCGGTGGCCGCCTCCTACGCGGACCGCGTCATCTTCCTCGCCGACGGCCGGATCGTCGACGAGATGGCCAACCCCACCGCCGACGGCGTGCTCGACCGGATGAAGGCCTTCGACGCCAAGGGCCGCACCAGCTGACCCCGGGGACGCCCCCGCCCGACGCACTCCGCGCCTCCCGCGGCCCCCGAAGACCTCCTCCAGACTTCCAGCCCACCAGGACTGATATCCCCATGTTCCGTACCGCCCTGCGCAACGTCCTCGCGCACAAGGCCAGGCTGTTGATGACGGTGCTCGCCGTCACCCTCGGCGTCGCCTTCGTCTCCGGCACCCTCATCTTCACCGACACGCTCAGCAAGGCCCTGTCCGGCCAGTCGGCCAAGAGCTACGACGGCATCGCCGTCTCCGTCACCTCCTACGGTCAGGGCCGCGACGAGGAGGGCCAGAAGGAGGGCGACCCGGGCATCAGCCGGGAGACCCTCGACAAGGTCAAGGCCGTCAAGGGCGTCGACACCGTCTCCGGCCGCGTGTCCGGCTTCGCCGGCGTCGGCGACGAGGACGGAAAGCTGATCGGTTCCGGCTGGGCCAACAAGGGCTCCAACTACGCCCCCGTCAAGGACGGCAAGGACCCCCGCTACACCTTCACCGGCGGCACCGGCCCCACCAAGGACGACCAGATCGCCCTCGACAAGGCGACCGCCGCCAAGGGCAAGTACGAGGTCGGCGACAAGGTCCGCGTCGCCACCAACGGCCCGGTCCGGGAATTCGCCCTCACCGGCGTCTTCACCACCGAGGACGGCGCCGTGAACGCGGGCGGCAGCCTGGTCCTCTTCGACACCAAGGTCGCCCAGGAGCTCTACCTCCAGCCCGGCTTCTACGACGAGCTCTCCATCGCCGCCAAGGCCGGCACCTCCGCCGACCAGCTGCTGGCCGACGTCAAGCCCCTCCTCGCCAAGAACGCGAAGGCGCAGACCGGCGTCGCGCTCGCCGCCGAGGAGGCCGAGAACATCAAGAAGCAGATGAGCGGCATGAGCACCATGCTGCTCGCCTTCGCCGGCATCTCCCTCTTCGTCGGCGTCTTCCTCATCTACAACACCTTCACCATGCTGGTCACCCAGCGCACCAAGGAACTCGCCCTGCTGCGCGCCGTCGGCGCCAACCGCGGTCAGGTCATGCGCTCGGTGCTCGCCGAGGCCCTGGTCGTCGGCGCCGTCTCGGCCGCCATCGGCCTGGTCAGCGGCATCGGCCTGGCGGCCGGCATGCGGACCCTGATGGACTCGATCGGCGCCAAGATCCCCGGCGGCGAGCTCGTGATCGCCCCCGTCACCATCGTCGCCGCGCTCGTCATCGGCGTCCTCGTCACCACCCTCGCCGCCCTGCTGCCCGCCTGGCGCACCGGCCGGATCGCCCCCGTCGCCGCGATGGGCAGCGCCCACCTGCCGGCGAGCGCCAAGTCGCTCGTGCTGCGCAACGTGCTCGGCTGCGTCATCAGCGCCCTCGGCATCGGCGTCGTGTTCCTCGGCGTCTCCATGAAGAGCGACGGCCGCATGGTCATCGGCGGCGGCGCGTTCTTCATGCTCCTCGGCATGATCGTGCTGCTGCCGCTGCTCTCGAAGCCGGTCATCGCCTCCGTCCGCCCCGCGCTGCAGAAGGTGTTCGGCGTCCCCGGCAAGCTGGCCGCGCAGAACGCGGTGCGCAACCCGCGCCGCACCGCCGTCACCGCCGCCTCGCTGGCCATCGGACTGACCCTGGTCACCACCATGTCGGTGCTCGGCGTCACCATGGGCAAGGCCGTCGACCGGATGAGCACGGACAAGCTCAAGGCCGACTACAAGGTCACCATGTCCGGCGGCATCGGCAGCCTGGACAAGGCGGTCGCCGACACCCTCGCCAGGACCCCGGGTGTCGAAGCCGTCTCCGCGCAGGCCGAGGGCTTCTTCAAGGTCGGCGAGACCTACCGGTCGGCCTCGGGCGTCAACCCGGCCACCATCGGCCGGCTGCTGAACATCGAGGTCCTCAGCGGTTCGCTGGACAGCCTCGTCAAGGGTGAGGTCGCGGTCGCCGAGAGCACCGCGAAGGACCAGAAGCTGACGGCCGGCTCCACCCTGGACGTCAAGTTCGACGACGGCCAGAAGGGCACGCTGAAGATCGGCGCGGTCTACAAGGACCTCGAAGGCCTGCTGTCCCCGTACGTCCTCGACAACAAGATCCTGGCGCAGCACAGCGAGGAGCAGTACATCCGCGAGGTGTACGTCAACACCGCGGGCGGCGAGACGAAGGCGAACCACCAGGCCGTCGTGGACGCGCTCGGCAAGAACCCGGCAATGAGCGTCGCCACGCAGCAGGACATGCGCAACGAGATGGGCGGCATGGTCAACACCGCGCTGAACATCATGTACGGCCTGCTCGGCATGGCACTGATCATCTCGGTGCTGGGCGTGGTCAACACCCTGGCGATGTCCGTCTTCGAGCGGACCCAGGAGATCGGCATGCTGCGGGCGATCGGCCTCGACCGGAGCCGGGTCAAGAACATGATCCGCCTGGAGGCCGTGGTGATCTCCCTCTTCGGCGCGGTCCTCGGCGTGGCCATCGGTGTCTTCCTCGCCTGGGCCGTGGGCACCACGCTCACCAAGTCGGTGCCGAACTACGAGCTGGTCATGCCCTACGACCGGATCGGCATCTTCCTCCTCCTCGCCGCGGTGGTCGGCGTCCTGGCCGCCATGTGGCCGGCCCGCAGCGCCGCCCGGCTGAACATGCTGACCGCCATCAAGACCGAGTAGCCCGCCGACCGGCGGTACCAGGGACACGGAAGGGCCCCGGGGCGTTCGCCCCGGGGCCCTTCCCGTCGTCACCGTCGTCGCCGCGTAGCCGTCGTTGGCGTCGTTGGCGTCGTTCCCGTCGTCCGACGGGAGCGGCTACGGCGTGCCCCAGGTCCGCGTGCGCAGCGGCAGGTCGGCGGCGCCGCCGGTGCGCGGCCTGACCGCGAGGACCTGGTTCACGCCGAGGCGGGCGTGCTCGAAGCCGAGTGCGGAGGCCGCCATGTACAGCAGCCAGACGCGGGCCCGGCCGGGCGAGGTCAGCCGTACGGCCTCGTCCCAGTGGTCCTCCAGCCGGGTCACCCAGGCGCGCAGGGTGAGCGCGTAGTGCTCGCGCAGCGATTCCACGTCGCGGACCTCGAAGCCGGCCCGCTCCAGTTCGCCGACGGTGGTGCCGAGCGGGGAGAGCTCCCCGTCGGGGAAGACGTAGGCGTCTATGAACTCGTCGATCCGGTGCGCCTCTTCGTCGGGCTCCGGGGGTCTGGCGATCTGGTGGTTCAGCAACCGGCCGCCGGGGGCCAGCAGGGAGTGCAGGGTGCGGGCGTACTCGCGGTAGCGGTCGGCGCCGACGTGTTCGGCCATCCCGATGGACGAAATGGCGTCGTACGGGCCGTCCTTGACGTCCCGGTAGTCCTGGATGCGGATCTCCACCCGGTCGGTCAGGCCCTCCTCCGCGATCCGCTTGCGGGCGTACGCGGCCTGTTCCCGGGAGAGGGTGACTCCGGTGACCCGCACGCCGTACTCGCGGGCCGCGTGCAGGGCCATGGAGCCCCAGCCGCAGCCCACGTCGAGGAGCCGGGCGTCCGGGGTCAGGCCCAGCTTGCGGCAGACCAGGTCGAGCTTGTCCCGCTGCGCGTCCTCCAGGGTGCCGCCGGGGGTCCAGTAGGCGCACGAGTAGACCATCGAGGGCCCGAGCACGCGCTCGTAGAACTCGTTGCCCACGTCGTAGTGGTGGCTGATGGCCTGGCGGTCACGGCCCTTGGAGTGCGCGGGCCCCCCGCGGCGCGCGGCCTCCTCGGGCGGCGGGGCGGGTGCGGCCCACGGGCGCGCCAGGGTCACCAGCTCGCGTACGGCGGCCCGTACGTCCGGGTCGCGGAGCAGCACCGCCGTGTCGGCCGCGCCGGTGGCCCGGGCGGGCAGGAGCGGGCGCAGCGCGGCCAGCTTGGCCAGTCCGGTGGGCGGTGTGGTCGACGTGGGCGCCGGGGCGGGTTCCCGCTCCCACAGCAGGCCGCCCACCCGGTCCAGCAGCTCGAAGAGGTCGCCCTCCACGGTCAGGTCGCCGGCGACCCAGGCGCGGGCCAGGCCGAGCTCGCCCGGCTTCCACAGCATGCGGCGCAGTGCGCGCCTGTTGGCCAGGACGAGGACGGGGCCCGTCTCGGGGCCGGCCTCGGTGCCGTCCCAGGCCCGTATGCGGACGGGCAGGGGGGCGCCCAGCAGTGTTTCGGCAAGAGCGGCCAGCCGCGGCGCGGCGTCGGTCATCGCAGGCACCTCCAGAAGTTCCGACCGAACGGCCTACCCACTTCCGATCCGCGCCAATCAGCGGCTGGTGCCTCCGGGTAAGCCGAAGGGGCCGCCCGCACCACGGATGGCGGGCGGCCCCTTCGGGGACGTACTGGTCGTGCTCAGGTTCCTGCCGGGCTGCGCCGGGTCAGGAGGCCTTGGCCTTCTCGGCCGGGGCGGCGGCGGCCGCGGGGGCCGGAGCCGGCTTGGCGGCCTCGTAGAACTCCTCGCGCGGGGTTTCGAGGGCTCCGAGGGAGACCACCTCGCGCTTGAGGAACATGCCGAGGGTCCAGTCGGCGAAGACGCGGATCTTGCGGTTCCAGGTCGGCATGGCCATGCCGTGGTAGCCACGGTGCATGTACCAGGCGAGCCGGCCCTTGAGCTTGATCTTCATCTTGCCCATGACGATCATGGCGACGCCCTTGTGGAGGCCGAGGCCCGCCACCGCACCCTTGTTGGAGTGCTCGTACGTCTTCTGCGGGAAGCCCCGCATGCCCGAGATCACGTTGTCGCCGAGGACCTTGGCCTGACGCAGCGCGTGCTGGGCGTTCGGCGGGCACCAGGCGTTCTCCACGCCGGCCTTGCGGGAGGCCACGTCCGGAACCTGGGCGTTGTCGCCCGCGGTCCAGATGTAGTCCGTGCCCTTGACCTGGAGGGTCGGCTCGGCGTCGACGTGGCCGCGCGGACCCAGCGGCAGGCCGTAGCGGGCCAGCACCGGGTTCGGCTTGACGCCCGCGGTCCACACGATGGTGTTGGAGTCGACTTCAAGGCCGTTCTTCAGCACCACGTGGCCGTCCACGCAGGAGTCCATGGAGGTGTTGAGGTAGATCTCGATGCCGCGCGACTCCAGGTGCTCCTTGCCCCAGGTGCCGAGCTTCGGCCCGACCTCGGGAAGGATCTTGTCCGCGGCGTCGACCAGGACGAAGCGCATGTCCTCGCGCTTGATCGTCGCGTAGTACTTCGCGGCGTCGCGGGCCATGTCCTCGACCTCACCGATGGTCTCCGCGCCGGCGAAGCCGCCGCCGACGAAGACGAAGGTGAGGGCCTTGCGGCGGACGTTCTCGTCCGTCGTGGACTCGGCCTTGTCGAGCTGTTCGAGTACGTGGTTGCGCAGGCCGATGCCCTCTTCCACGCCCTTCATACCGATGCCCTGTTCGGCCAGGCCGGGGATCGGGAAGGTGCGGGAAACGGCGCCGAGCGCGATCACCAGGTAGTCGAAAGGCAGCTCGTACGCCTCGCCGACGAGCGGCGTGACGACGGCGACCTTGCGGTCCTGGTCGATGGTCGTGACCCGGCCGGTGAGAACCTCTGCCTTGGGCAGCACGCGTCGCAGCGGGACGACGACGTGCCGAGGCGAGATGCTGCCTGCGGCCACTTCGGGGAGGAAGGGCTGGTAGGTCATGTACGAGCGCGGGTCGACGACCGTGACGGTCGCCTCGCCGTAACGCATCTTCTTCATGATGCGCTTGGCTGCGTACAGGCCTACGTACCCACCTCCTACAACGAGGATCCTGGGACGCTCCGTGGTGCTCATGAGAATGAGTATCCAGCACCCTCAGGGGTGACGCTCGTGAGCCCCTTCACAAGGAGAGGGGACACCTCTGCTACACTGCGCGGCCCACGTGACCCAGATCATGGGGTGGAACGGGAACCGGGGGGTGGCCGGAATCGTTGTTCACCCGTCCTGAACTGGCCTCCAGGCCCGTGAGGGGAGTAGACCACCGGGTTGGTGGATACCTACCGGCGCCCCCTCCGGATGTCCACTGTTCGCACGAACACCCCCTCGAAACCCGCATGCCGGCCACCAACGAGCCCCATTGGGGGCCCACGGGCTCATATTCCTTGTGAAGAACTTCACGAAGTTCATGTGGACAGGGGGACTTTCGGCCCCCGGAAAGGCCGTTGGGGGCCCGCCCCACGTGCTGCGCACTGCCGCCGCACTGATCGTTCTCGCCCGGACCGCGATCCTCCGGCCGGGCTGGAGGGTCGACGGAGCCACGACTGATCAGTCGCGGAGCCGGATGACCGTGCGGGTCCGCGGCCCCTCGATCACCGACGGGTCCAGTTCCGGTCTCGGCCGGGGCTTCGCGGCCGCGAGCTTGATCTGCTGTCGCCCCGCCAGGGCCGCCCGCCACTGCCCGAGGCCGGGGCGGGTGCCGTGCGCGCCGGCGGCCTGCGCGAAGAGCGCGCGGACGGCGACGATCTTGCGGTCGTCGTCGAGGACCCCGGGCAGCGGGTTCAGGGCCTCGCCCGGACTCAGGTAGGCGTTGCGGGCCAGCATCCGGCCGATCGCCAGGGCCGCCTTGTAGCGGTCGCTGTCGACGGTGACCGTCCCCGCCGGGGCGAGCGGGTCGTTCCAGTCCGGGGTGTCCGCCTGGGCCAGGACGGGGGCGCTGCCGCTCAGCCGGATGCCGTCGCAATCCAGCAGGTGGACGGCGGGGGCGGGACGGACCGTCCACAGCACGTTCGCCTGCGAGAGGTCCCCGATCACCAGGCCCGTCGCGTGCAGCCGGTCGACGAGCTCGACGAACGCGACCACCAGGGCGTACCGCTCGGTGGGTGTCGGCTGGAGCAACTGCTGCCAGTGCTGCTTCACCTCGCGGATCAGGTACTGCAGCTCCGTCAGTCGCATCGTGCCGTCGCGGGCCGGCCACCGCATGGAGGCGGGCGCCTCGTTCATGAGGAAGCCGGTGACCCGGCCCGCGTCGACGACCCGGCACAGCGGCCACGCCGCCGAGGCGTCCAGCCGGTCCCGCTCCGCCGGCGCCAGGGCCAGGCGCACGGAGACCAGGCCGGCCAGGGCATCACCCGCGACGCGGTGGGGCTCGCGGTAGCTCTTGTAGAGCACGCCCGGCTGCCCTTCGAGGGTGCTCACCTCGCCCTGGCCGCCGTCGCCGATCTTCTTCAGCGGGCGCAGCGAGGAGAGCGGTACGTCGGCTCCGTCGGCGACGGTCATGCGCCCGCCTCCCAAAGGCACACGGCGGTGCGGTCGTCGTCGTAGGACTTGACCCGGTACTGGAGCTGCCAGAGGAAGTCGGCGAGCCCCGGCGGCGGTTCGCCGGTACCCCAGGCACGGGCCAGGAAGACACGGATGTCCGCGTCCCCGCCGAGGGGGTTGGACAGGCCGTCCGTGCACAGCACCAGCACGTCCCCGGGGCGGGTGGTGAAGAGGTCGACCTCGGCGTGCCGGGTGGAGGGCAGGGCCGCGGTGCCGGTGTCGATGACCCCGTCCCCGGCGGGGGCCGCGGGCGGAGCACCGCCGCCGTCCGGGGTGCGGGGGGCGAAGCGGGCGTCCAGGTGCCAGGTTCCCTCGCGGAGCAGGGCCGTCCCGCCGTCGCCGACGGTGAGCAGGGCCCTGCCGCGGACGGCCGGGTCCAGGGGGACGAGGAGCACGCGCAGGGTGGTCGCGTACGCGCGGGGCTCGTGCCCGGCGACCTCGGCGGCGCGCACGAGGGCGTCGGCGATCCGGCCGACGACGGAGTTGACCAGTCCGTTCAGGGACCGCTCGTCGCCGGTGCGCAGGCACTCGGAGAGTTCCTCGGCGTAGTCGTCCAGGAGTCGTACCGTCTCCCGGCAGACCAGGGCCGAGCCCAGGTGGGAGCGGGGAGCGGAGCCGACTCCGTCCGCGACGCCGAGCAGGAGCAGCCCGGACGGATCCTCGGCATCGCCGAGCCGGGCCACGACGAGCGAGTCCTGGCGGGGCTCGGCGAAGTAGCGGTGGGAGTCGCCGCGCACGGAGGCGGCCCGCACGGTGAACGGCCCGTGCGCGGCCCCGTCGAGGACGGTGTCCGGCACGGCCGCGGCCTCCGCGTCGGCCCGGGCGGCGGAGGCCCGGCCCGGATCCGGCACGTACCGCGGAGCCCGCGCCCCGCCGAACTTCGGATCCCCGCGCCGCGGGACGGCTGCGCCGGGCGGGGGCGGGGGCGGCATCGGAACCCGGTCCGGGGCCTCCGGCCGGGACGGCGGCTGCGGCTGAGCCGGCCGATACGGGACCTGCGGCTGATACGGAGGCTGCGGCTGGGACGGGTGATGCGGAGCCTGCGGCTGAGACGGAGGCTGCGGCTGAGACGGAGCCTCCGGCCGGTACAGCTCGTACGAAGGCTGCGGCTGAGACGGAACCTCCGGCCGGTAGGGCTCGTACGAAGGCTGCGGCTGAGACGGAACCTCCGGCCGGTAGGGCTCGTACGAAGGCTGCGGCTGATACGGAGCCTGCGGCCGGTACGGAGGCTGTGGCGGGGGCGGGGCTGTCGGGGGTGCTTCGGCGGAGGGTGGGCCTGCGGGGATCCGCGGGTCCTGGTGGGGCGGCGGAACGGGGTGGAGCGGCACCACGGCCCGAACGGGCCGGGTCGGCGGCTGCGGCTGGAGCCGCTGCCGCGGCGGTGTTCCGCCTCCGGCGGTGGGCACCTGCTTGCGCGGCCTGAGGGGCCGGGCCGACTGCCCCGGCTGCGGTGGGGCGGGTGGGGCGGGTGGGGCCAAGGGGTACGCCGGGTCGGCCTCGTGCGCCGGGCCTGCCGGCTCCGCCTCCGGCGGGCCCTCGGGCCCGGCCGGTTCGACCGGGCCCGGGTACCCCCCGTACCCCGGTCGGCCAAGGCCCGCCGGGTGCGTCCCGTACTCCCGTCCGGGTGACTCCGGCGCATGCGCCCGGGGGCCCCGCTCGGTGCGCTCCGCCGGGTGCGCGGGGGCGAGCGGGTCGCCGGGCTCCGCCGGCTCGGGCTGCCAATCCCGCACGTACGCCGCGTACGCCTCCTCGGCCGCGTCCGGCCGGGCCGGCCGATCCGGGTTCCGGGTCGTCGGCTCCGTCGATCCCGTCGGCTCCGTCGGCTCCTCGGGACCGGTCGTCTCCTGTCGCATGGTGGCCCTCGCCCTCAGAGCTTGTCGAGCGGGACGGTCATGAACCCGGGCACGGTCTCGTCGATGACGAGGTTGAAGGTGTCGTTGCCGTCGGCCGCGATGCTGGACGCCGACCGCACGATGGACCGGGTCAGGCTGGCCGCGAACTCGCGCAGCGCGGCGGCCGGTGAGACGTTCTTGTCCTCCTGGATGAAGGCCCTGAAGTTCGCGACGTGGCCGATCGTCGCCCGGTCGGCCTCGCCGATGCCGAAGGCGATGATGTTCGGCCGGTAGCGCGCCTCGATGAGTTCCTTGTGGGCCTGCGTCCAGTCCTCGTCGGTGGGGCCGCCGTCGGAGAGGAAGAACGCCACCGGCCGGTACACCTCGTGGCCCTCCGCCTTCAGCGCGGCGACGTCCGTCTCGATGCAGCGCAGCAGGGTACGGAAGGCTTCCCCGTAGGCGGTCAGGCCGCCGGCGGAGAGCGCCGGGAGGGTGTCGAGGTCGCTCAGGTCGGCCAGCGACTGGAGCACGGTGGCGTCGTCCGAGAAGCCGATCAGGCAGAAGCGGGTCTTGTCGGCGACCGTCGGGTTGGTGCTGATCTCGTTGTGGAGGTCCGGCAGGGCGCTGTTGATGCTGTCGATGGACGGTCCGGCCATCGAGCCGGACTCGTCGCACACCAGGTAGAAGGGAAGGATCTGCACGGTCTCGCGCCTCCGGGGAGTTGGAGTCAGTAGGTGTAGAAGTAGATTTCGAGCTCCGCGTGGCCGCCTGCCGGGCCTTGGACGAAGAAGTCCCGGGTGGTGGCGCCGGTGAACATCTCCGGACGGGCCTGGGCCAGCAGGGCGTTGACGCGGCGGGCGTAGTCGACGCCCCCGCCGACCTCCGGACTGCGGCCGAAGGTGAGGACGAAGGCCGCGGTGCGGCCCTTGTGCGCTTCGGTCCTCTCCCGGAGCTGGCGCACGATGCGGTCCGTGTCGCCGGCGGCGGCGTCGAACGCGAGTTCCACGGCCTGCCGCTCGACGGCCCGGGGTCCCGAGGGGGTCGGCGAGGGGCTCGGGGAGGCGCTCGGGCTCGGGGAGGGCCCCGGCTTCTTCGCCGTCGCGGCCTTCACCGGGTCGCCCTGGTCCCCCATCGCCACGAGGGCCAAGACCAGGAGCATGTCGGCGAACAACCAGCCGGCGAGCGTCAACGGGTTGAACCGCGGCCGGCGCGGCCTCGTCATCGGGTGTCCGCCCGGGTCCGGTCCGCGGCCCGCTCGTGGTGACCGTCCTCGGTCTTCGCCAGGTTCACGGCGGGCACGTGATCGGCCCGCGCGGTGGCCGCGCCCGGCAGGACCGGACCGGGAACCGCGTCGACCGGTGCCGGGGGCGGGGGCGCCGGGGCCGGGGCCGCTGCGGCGAAGTCGGCGGCCGCCCGGGACACGGCCTCGGCGAGCTCCGCGAAGCGTTCGGCGGCCCGGCGCAGCGCGTCCGTCTGCCCGTCCAGCCCGAGGACCGCCCGCTGCGAGAGCGCCACCGCCTCGGCGGTGCTCTCCGTGACCTCGCCGAGGCGGGCGAGGACCCGGGCCGAGACGTCCGCGGCGACCTCGGTCCCGGTGGTGAACGACCGCTGCGCGGCCGCGAGTACGGTCACCGAGTCCTCGACCCGTTCCCCGGCGGCGCCCAGGGCGTCCCGCACCTCGCCGTTGACCGAGCGCACGTCCTCCAGTGCCCGGCGCACCATGACTCCGCTGTCGCTCACCGCGGACTCCAGGAGGGCGCCGTTGCGCTCCATCGGTTCGGTGAGCGACTCGACGGCCTTGCTCACCTCGGCGCCGTTCGCCGTCACCGCCGTTTCGACCCGGCCGACGGCGCGCTCCAGCGGGAGCACCGCGGCGTCGACGGAGGCGAGTCGGTTGCCGGCGCTCTCGACGGCGTCGGAGACGGCGGTGACGGCCGTGCTCAGCTGGCGGTGGGCGCGGACGGCCTTGTCGCCGAGCTTGCCCAGGGTGGTGGCCGCCGCGGTGAGTTCGGCGACGAACCGCTGCGGGGAGGCCAGCCGCTGCTCGTTGAGCAGCAGTTGGGCCCGGGTCAGTACGGGGACCAGCCGGGACAGGAGGTCGTCGGCGGTGCGGCGGGCGTCGTCGGCGCGGCGTTCCGTACGGGTGCGGCGAATCCCGTGGAGGGCCGCGAGGAGGACCAGCAGGACGATCACGAAGGTGGCGGAGCCGGCGACGTGCCCGAAGGTGGCCCAGGAGCCGAGTCGGCCCTCGAAGCCCGACTGCCAGAGCTGGAGGAAGGGCCGGCCGGCGGCGGCCGGGTCCGCGCCGATGAGGGCCTCGTAGGCGCTGGTGGCCCGGGAGAGGCCGAGCCAGGTGAGCAGCAGGGGTAAGAACACCAGGCAGCCGATGCCCACCTCCAGGTGGGCCCACGCCCGGTGTTCTGGTTCCTCGGCCAGGGCGGCCCGGACGCTCTCCTCCCGGGCGAAGGCCTGGAGGAGGTCGAGTTCGGTCCAGGGTTCGAGGTCCCCGTCGCCGAGGCCCCGGAGGGCGTCGGCCAGTGATCTCAGCTCGTCCCGCCGGGAGCCCAGTCCCGGGTGTGCGGCGAGGTCGTCGAGCTGTGCGGCGACCGCGGGCGCCGTCGCCAGTGCCCCAACGGGCATTTCCACCCCCATGGAAGATGCGGGGCGGCAGCCGTACGTCCGCACGACCGTACGAAGGCGGCGGCCCATCCCCCTGCCCGCCCGGGCGACGACCCGGAGCGGCGCGCTCGGATCATAGCCCAGCCCGACGATCCGTCATATGATCCTCCATCATCTGATCGGGGGAAGAAATGGGATCAGCCGACCGCCCCCGCGGAGTGATCAGGCTCCGCGGCGAAGAGGGCACCGCGCCCGTACTGACGCGGGCGGCACCGCAGGCGCGGATCCGGGGGCGGGGCACCCTGCACGCGAACCTGAACTGGCTGCCCGCGGCCGGCGCGGACGTGAACCTGTGCGCCTTCGCGCAGTTCCACGACGGGCGGACGACGGTCGTACAGGCGCTGGGCGGGGACTTCGGCTCGCTCACCGAGTGGCCCCACGTCGCCCTCGACCACGACGACCGGACCGGCGAGTCCTCGGACGGGGAGACCCTGCGGGTGAACCTGGCGCACCGGGATCTGTTCGCGCGCCTGCTGTTCTTCGTCTACATCTACGAGGGCTCCGCCGACTTCCGTCGGCTGGGGGCCGCCGTGAACGTCACCGCCCCGGCCGGTCCGGGCTGCCGGATCGTGCTGGACGACTCACCGGCCGGGGCGACGGGCGCCACGATCGCGACCGCCGTCCCGGACGGCGACGCCCTGACGGTCCGACGCGAGGTGAACTGGTACACCCCGACGGGCGATCTGAACGTCCACGAACTGATCGACCGGCAGTACGGCTTCGGCCTGGACTGGACCCGCGCCACGAAACCCCCGCTGGACCGCCGCCCCTGACCCCCGGGGCGGGCCCCGGGGACCGTCGGGCGGGGGGGGCGGCGCCGTCGGGAGCGCGGGGCTCAGGCCAGGGACCAGGCGATGCCGTCGAGGATGTCGTGTTCCGAGACCACGACCTCGCGCGCTCCGGTGCGCTCCATGATCGCGAGGAGGACCAGGGCGCCCGCTCCGATGACGTCGACCCGGCCGGGGTGCATCACGGGGATCGCCGAGCGTTCCGCGTGGGTGGAGCCCAGCATCCGCTCCGTGATCCCGCGGACCTGCTCGTAGGGGATCCGCGAGTGGTGGATCGCCGCGGAGTCGTACGCGTCGAGACCGAGGGCGATGGCGGCGACCGTGGTCACCGAGCCGGCCAGGCCGACGAGGGTGCGGGCCCCGCCGAGCGGGACCGTGGCGGCCGCCAGGTCGAGCGCGGCCTCGATGTCGGCCCGTACGGCGGCGATCTGCGCCTCGGTGGGCGGGTCGGTGATCCGACCGTCCACCATGAGGTGCCGCTCGGTCATCCGGACGCAGCCGACGTCGACGGAACGGGCCGCCCGCACGTGTTCCTCGCCGACGACGAACTCGGTGGAACCCCCGCCGATGTCCACGACCAGGAAGGGTCGCTCCAGCTCACCCGCGCCGGCGAGGTCCTTGGTGGCGCCGGTGAAGGAGAACTCCGCCTCCTGGTCCCCGGAGATCACCTCGGGTTCGACGCCGAGGATGTCGAGGACGCCGCGTACGAAGTCGTCCCGGTTCTCGGCGTCCCGCGAGGCCGAGGTGGCCACGAAGCGGACCCGCTCGGCACCGAGGTCCTTGATCACCGCGGCGTACTCGCGGCAGGCGGCGAAGGTGCGCTCCAGCGCGTCCGGGGCGAGCCGGCCGGTGCGGTCCACGCCCTGGCCGAGCCGGACGATGGTCATGCGGCGGTCCAGCTCGGTCATCACGCCCGTGTCGGGGTCGCAGTCCGCGACGAGCAGGCGGATGGAGTTGGTGCCGCAGTCGATGCCCGCGACCCGCGTCACAGGGACCCCTCGGCCTTCTCCGCGGCGTTCTCCTCGGTCTTCTTCTCCCCGCAGGGGGTGACGCAGGCGCCCTTGGCCCACCATTCGGGCAGCATCGCCAGGGCCTCGTCGCCGAACGGGTTCACGCCGGGGCCCGCGGCCAGGGAGTGGCCGACGAGCACGTGCAGGCACTTGACCCGGTCGGGCATGCCGCCGGCGCTCGGGAAGCCCTGGAGCACGTCGATGGCGTCGCGGCGCCGGATGTAGTCCTCGTGCGCGGCCCGGTAGGCGGCGGCGAGCTCCGGGTCCTCGGCGAGCCGGGCCTGCATCTCCTTCATCACGCCGTTGGCCTCCAGCGTGCCGATCGCGGAGGCCGCGCGCGGGCACGTCAGGTAGTACAGCGTCGGGAAGGGGGTGCCGTCGGGGAGCCGGGGGGCGGTCTCGACGACGTCCGGCTGCCCGCAGGGGCAGCGGTGCGCGATGGCGCGCAGTCCGCGCGGGGGACGGCCGAGCTGCTGCTCGAACGCCTCGATGTCCGCGTCGGTCGGCTCGGTCCGGTCGGTCTGGGGCGGGGGCGTCTGCATGCCTGGAGGAAGTCTCTTCGGTGTCGTGGGTGGTGGGTGCGGGACGGACGGGTACGCGTTCAGTCGCCGGGGCGGTCGGCCTTGTCGACCCCGTCCCAGACGTTGGAGTACCAGGGACGGTCGGAACCGGCCTCCCCGCCGCGGTGGCGCTCCGAGGCCTCGGCCCCGGGGTCGTTCATGATGTAGCCGGTCTCGCCCGGACGCAGGAAGTGCAGGTGCTTGCGCGCCTGCTGCTCCGCGTAGGCCGGGTCCTGCCAGCGGGCCTTCTCGTCACGGAGCTGTTCGAGGCGCTTGTACGCGTCGACCGCCGCCCGTTGCTGGTCCGCGATCTCCGAGCGCTGGGAAACGTACTGGCGCATCGGGTACGCGAGGGCGACGACCAGGGTACAGAGGACGAGGACGAGCAGTGCGGCCCGGCCGGTGAGCCGGCTGCGGCGGACCTGGCGCCGCGACTGCGAGCGGTAGACGTGCGCGGCGGTCCGTTCACCGAGCTGCTTGAGCCTGGTCGCCGTCGAGAAGGTGGAGAACCGGTCCCGGTTCCCGGCCATGGTCCCGCCTCCCCTGAATGCGCGCTACGCAATACGTCCCCGCACACGGTACGGGACCGAGTGCGGGGACGTACGGAGGCCGGCGCCGCGAGGCGCTGATTGGCCCTTAGCCCTTGAAGCGCGGGAAGGCGGAGCGGCCCGCGTACACGGCGGCGTCGTCGAGGATCTCCTCGATGCGCAGCAGCTGGTTGTACTTGGCGACGCGGTCCGAGCGGGCCGGGGCGCCGGTCTTGATCTGGCCGCAGTTCACGGCGACCGCGAGGTCGGCGATGGTGACGTCCTCGGTCTCGCCGGAGCGGTGCGACATCATGCACTTGAAGCCGTTGCGCTGGGCCATCTCGACGGCGTCGAGGGTCTCGGTCAGCGAACCGATCTGGTTCACCTTCACGAGCAGGGCGTTCGCGGAGCCCTCCTCGATGCCGCGGGCCAGGCGCTCCGGGTTGGTGACGAAGAGGTCGTCGCCGACGATCTGGACCTTGGTGCCCAGCTTGTCGGTGAGGGTCTTCCAGCCGGCCCAGTCGTCCTCGTACAGCGGGTCCTCGATGGAGACCATCGGGTACGCGGAGACGAGCTCCTCGTAGTACTCGGTCATCTCGGCGGCCGAGCGGGACTGGCCCTCGAACTCGTACTTGCCGTCCTTGTAGAACTCGGACGCGGCGACGTCGAGCGCGAGCGCGATGTCCTTGCCCGGGACGTAGCCGGCCTGCTTGATGGCCTCGACGATGAGGTCGAGCGCGGCGCGGTTGGACTCCAGGTTCGGGGCGAAGCCGCCCTCGTCACCGAGGCCGGTGGAGAGGCCCTTGGTGTGGAGGACCTTCTTGAGGGTGTGGTAGACCTCGGCACCCCAGCGCAGCGCCTCGGAGAAGGACTCCGCGCCGATCGGGGCGATCATGAACTCCTGGATGTCCACGTTGGAGTCGGCGTGCGACCCACCGTTGAGGATGTTCATCATCGGAACGGGCAGCAGGTGCGCGTTCGGGCCGCCGAGGTAGCGGAAGAGCGGCAGGTCCGAGGCCTCGGACGCGGCGTGCGCGACGGCGAGGGACACGCCGAGGATGGCGTTGGCGCCGAGGGAGCCCTTGTTCTCGGTGGCGTCCAGGTCGAACATGGCCTGGTCGATCAGGCGCTGCTCGGTGGCGTCGTAGCCGACGAGCTCCGGGCCGATCTGCTCGATGACGGCGAGGACGGCCTTCTCGACACCCTTGCCGAAGTAACGGTTGGGGTCACCGTCACGCAGCTCGATGGCCTCGAATGCACCGGTGGAGGCGCCGGACGGAACTGCAGCACGGCCGGTGCTGCCATCGTCGAGGCCCACCTCGACCTCGACCGTGGGGTTGCCTCGGGAGTCCAGGATTTCCCGGGCTACGACGACGTCGATGGACGGCACGAGCATCTCCTTCTGGGATGTGACGCTGGGTGTGCGGTGGCGTGTCAGGCCGTGGGATGGCCTTGCCGCCTAGAGCCTAACCGGCTCCGGGCACTGGGCCCGCCGACCGCCCGGGTCCTGGGACGAAATAGGGGCTGAATGCCCCTCTTCCAGGACATAGGTCTCTTGAAGATTCGGTTTCCGGACCGCCGGGAGCGGGCCGGAACGGTCCCGGAACATGCCGCCGCCCGGCGCGTGGGGGGATACGCGCCGGGCGGTGGGCATGCTGCGGAGACCGCGGGTGATGCGGTGTTATGCCGGAATTCAGCTGAGCTTCAGCTTCTGACCCGGGAAGATCAGGTCGGCGTCCTTGACGGTGTCCTTGTTCAGCTGGAAGAGCTTCTCCCAGCCGCCCTTGACGCCGTTCGCCTGGGCGATGGTGCCCAGGGTGTCGCCGGCCTTGACCACGTAGGAACCGTTGCCGGTGGCCGGGGCCTCGGTCTTGGGGGCCTGCGGCTTGATGGCCGGGGTCTCGACGCGCTCGGAGCGCGAGACGGGGACCTCGGTGCGCTTCGGCTCGGCCTTCGGCGTGCTCGGCTTGGCGGGCGTGGCCGGCTTCGCGGGCTTCGCCGGGGCGGGCTTGGCCGGCTTCGTCTCGGGCTTCGGCTTGGCGGGCGTGGTGGTCGAGCCGCCGCCGTTGTACGCGGAGTTGGACAGGCCCTTGCCGCAGTGCGGCCAGGCGCCCTTGCCCTGGCCCTTGAGGACCTTCTCGGCGATGGCTATCTGCTGGGACTTGCTGGCCTGGTTGGCCGTCGCGGCGTACGCCTTGCCGCCGTACCCGGCCCAGGTGGAGGCCGAGAACTGCAGGCCGCCGTAGTAGCCGTTGCCGGTGTTGATGGCCCAGTTGCCACCGGACTCGCACTGCGCGACCTTGTCCCACTCGGAGACGGTCGCGGCGCTCGCGGTACCGGCGGCCATCAGCGGAGCCGCGACGGCGACACCGGCGACACCGGCGAGCGTGACGATACGGACGGCCTTGGAGCCGCGACGGTGCTTGCCCTTGCCGGAAAGCAGCATGGATTTCTCCTCACCGACGCCTTCGAGGTGAGCTGTCGGGTTCGGGCGGATGAGTTGCCCGGTCACGTGTCGAGCACGTGGCTTAACCCCAAGCCGGTACGCAGCCGTCTCTCAACGGCCTTTCCCGGCGCCTACCTTGGTTCCCCCGCTCCTGCCTTCGGCGCTTGCGCGACGACTGTTCCCCCCGTCCGCCGGCAGGATTCGGCGATGCGGTCGAAGGAGCCCGCGGTGGCGAGCGACTCAGAAGGTAGACAGGTCTCCCCCTGATGTTCAACGCGCGACATCAGGGAGAAACCGGCCTACTTGCCATCCTCAAAAGTACGTTTACGCAGGTGAGGGGCGGGTTTGTGGAAGTTCCGGAATGAGACACGCCAGTTGATCGGAAGAGACGCATGTCTCATTTGCCGATAACGGACATTCAGCTCTTTCCGGATGGTCGAACTGCCCCTATTCCTTGGTTAGATCCAGGTTCTGACCCGGCTTGATGAGGTCGGCGTCCTTCCCGATGAGCTGCTCGTTGGCCGCGTACAGCTCGTTCCAACCACCCTTGAGGCCCTTGGCGTCGGCGATCGCGGTGAGGCTGTCGCCGGCCTTCACGGTGTACGAGGGCTTCGACGCGGCGTCAGAAGCGCCCGGCGCCTCGTCGGCCGCCGGACCGCGGTGCTTGCCCGCTCCGTCGACCACACCGGCGGGCACGGCCGTGGGCGTGGCACCCGGGAGGGGCGGGGTCACGGGGGCCGTCGGGTCCACCGGGGTGGTGGGGGTGCCCGGGACGGTCGGGGTGCCCGGGGCCGTCGGGTCCGCCGGAGTGGTGGGCGCCGTGGTGGGCGGGGTCGTGGTGGGCGGCACGGTCGTCGGCGGGACCGTCGGGTCCGTGGACGGGGCCGGGGAGACGGGGTCGGGCATGACGGGCAGTCCGCTGGTGGGGCCCAGCGGGTAGTCCGGCAGGCCGGTCGGGCCGGTGGAGGGGCCTTCCTGGCCCGGCTGCGGGGTCGGGGCCCCGAAGTCGACGGCGGGCTCGGAGCCGGTGACGGGCACCGAACCCTCGGGCCGGACGGGGGTGGGCGCGACCGGGCCGGCGGGCCGGGGGTCACCCGGGTCCACCGCGGCGGCCGGGCCCTGCTGGGTCAGACCGGCCGAGGCGGCGCACAGCGGCCACGCCTGGGGGCCCTGCGAGGCCAGCACCTTCTCGCCGACGGCTATCTGCTGGGAGCGGCTGGCGAGGTCCGGGCGCTCCGCGTAGGCGAGTCCGCCCGCGTTCCTCCACTGCTCCTGGGTGAACTGGAGCCCCCCGTACTCACCGCTGCCGTAGTTGGCACTCCAACTGCCGTCGCTCTCGCAGTCGGCCACCTTGTCCCACGTGCTCGTGTCGGCCGCACTGGCGTTCGTGGCGGCGAGCAGGGGCAGGGCGAGTGCGGAGCCGGTGACTCCGGCGGTGACGACCAGGGCGGGTACCTGGCGGGGGCGTCTGTGGCGGCCGTTCCCGGAACGCATGAGGCTGCACCTTTCGCATAACGGCGGGGTAACGGCAGAACCTAGCGGCCTTCGAACGATTGTCACAAGTTCGGTAGGTGACTGACGTGTGATCAGACGGCGTCGGAATGCGTCTCAGTTGTTTCGAGGTGTGAAGCGAACCGGAAGGGTGCGCAGGCCACGCATGATGAGTCCGCCGCGCCAGCGCAGGTCCGCGGGAGGAACGGCAAGTTCCAGATCCGGCAGACGCGTCAGCAAAGTCGCGAGCGCCGTCTGCCCTTCGAGCCGGGCGAGCGGAGCGCCGAGGCAGTAGTGGATCCCGTGGCCGTACCCGAGGTGTTGGTTGTCACCGCGGGACAGGTCCAGGGCGTCCGGATCGGCGAACCGCTCGGGGTCGCGGTCGGCCGCCGCGAGGACCACCAGCACCGGGTCGCCGGCCGCGATCTCCTGCCCGCCCAGGGTCAGCGGCACGGTCGCGAACCGCCAGGTCGCCAGCTCCACCGGGCCGTCGTAGCGCAGGAGTTCCTCGACGCCGGTCTCCAGCAGGCCACTCTCGCCGGCCGCGAGGGAGGCCTGGAGGCGCTCGCGCTGTTCCGGGTTCATGAAGAGGGAGTGGACGCCGTTGCCGATGAGGTTCACGGTCGTCTCGAAGCCGGCGAACAGCAGGATGAACGCCATCGCCGTGGCCTCGGCCTCGGTGAGGTGGTCGCCGTGGTCGCTCGCCCGGATCAGGTCGGAGATGAGGTCATTGCCCAGGTCATCCCTTTTGCGGTGGATGAGTTCCCCGAGATAGGTGCGCATCCGCTTGACCGAGCGGGCGACCCCGCCGCGCGGACCGCCGCCGTGGCGGATCATCATCCCGGCCCAGTCGCGGAAGTCGTCCTGGTCCTCGCGCGGTACGCCGAGCATCTCGCAGATGGCGTAGATGGGGAGCGGGAAGGCGAACTCGTGGATGAGGTCGGCCTCCCCCTTCGCGGCGAAGGCGTCGATCAGGTGGTCGGTGAGCTCCTGCACGCGCGGGGTGAACTCGGCGACGCGGCGCGGGGTGAACGCCTTCGACACCAGCCTGCGCAGTCGGGTGTGGTCCGGCGGGTCGATGTTCAGCAGGTGCGTCATCAGCTCCGCCTTGCGCTCCCCCGGGATGCCGGTCCTGCCCTTGGCGTGCGCGGGTTCGGCGTGGTGCGCCGGGTTCTTGCTGAGGCGCTGGTCGGCGAGCGCCTGCCGGGCGTCGGCGTAGCGGGTCACGAGCCAGGCCTCGACCCCGCTGGGGAGCTTGGTGCGGTGCACCGGGGAGTGCTCGCGCAGCCAGGCGTAGGCGGGGTAGGGGTCGGTCGCGAACTCCCAGTCGAAGAGGGTCGGGCCCTCCGTGGAGGGGGAATCGGCCGGGGTCGCGGAGGTCTGCTCATGCACCCGCAGACCGTATCCCGGACCGTACCGGCGATCCGATATGGGGTGTTCGTCGAGGCTGTCCGTAGATCGTCCATCCCTTGACGTCCCGTTCCCCGCCGTTCCTACTTTCGGTTTTGTGGATGTGAGGATCTTGAAAAGCAGCTTCGCGGTGGTGGAGAGGAGGGCCGAGCACGCGGTCAAGTACTTCTACTCCCACCTGTTCTGGCACAACCCCGGGATCCGTGAGCTCTTCCCGACCGCCTCCGAGGACATGGAGCGGCAGCGGGACCGGCTCTTCGCGGCCCTCACCCATGTGATCTCGCGCCTGGAGGACGAGACCCTCGTTCCCTACCTCCAGGACCTCGGCCGCGACCACCGCAAGTTCCTCGTCGGACCCGAGCACTACGCGGCCGTCGGCGCCAGCCTGCTCGCCGCGCTCGCCGAGACCTCCGGCGAGGCCTGGAGCCCGGCCACCGAGAAGGCCTGGGCCGAGGCCTACCAGGTGATCGCCGACGTGATGACGGCCGGCGCCGCCGCCGACGACTCACCGCCCTGGTGGGACGCCGAGATCGTGCGGCACCTCCAGTACGGGGAGGACATCGCCGTACTGACCCTGCGGCCGCACGCCCCCCTCCCCCATCTCCCGGGCCAGTACGTGAGCGTGAGCAGCGCGCGCGTGCCGACCACCTGGCGGACGTACTCGCTGGGCAACGCGCCCCGCGCCGACGGCACCGTCGACCTCCACGTCAGCCGCGTCGAGGGCGGCAGGCTCAGCACCGCCCTGGTCCGCGAGGTGCGGCCCGGCGAGCGGCTGCGGCTCGGGGCCCCCGGCGGGTCGTCGATCCTGCGCCGCGCCGACCGGCCGATCACCCTCATCGCCGCCGGGACCGGCTGGGCACCCGTCCGCGCCATGCTGGAGGACCTGGTCGAACGTCCTCCCGACCACGACGTGCGGCTCTTCGTGGTCGCCCGGGACGCCGCGCACCTCTACGACAGGCCGCTCATCGACGCGTACGCCGCCTCACTGAGCTGGCTCGCCGTCACCTACATCACGCCCGCCCCGGGCCGGCACCGCAACCAGGCGACCGACCGGCTGGCGACCGCGCTCAGCAACCGGGGGATGTGGCGGGAGCAGGACGTCCACCTCAGCGGGCCGCCCCAGTTCGTCGACGAGACGGTTCAGCTGCTGGAAGGGCTCGGGGCCCGCCCCGACCGCCTCTTCCACGACGCCGTTCCCCCCGTCGGCGCCGCCCCGAACCGGCCGACGGGCTTCGGCGAGTGGTTCCTGAACCGGCCCGCCCCGCACTGGCACAACCCGTCGGGACGCTCCCCGCGCGAGGACTGAGGGGCGCCGCCCGGCCCCTGCCCGACGCTTCGCCGGCTCCCCGCCGGAGCGCTACTCGACGCCCTCGGCCGCCCGGATCGTGTCCCGGTAGGCGCGGGCCGCCGCGCGCAGCGCGGTCTCGGGGTCGGTTCCCGCCTCCTCGGCGCGCGCCGCCAGCGCCAGCAGCTCGTAGCCGATCCCCTCGCCCCGGGGCAGTTCCACGGGCAACGCCGCCGCCCGGGCCCGGCCCGCCAGCTTGGCCGCGAGGGCGAGGGCCGGCTGGGCCAGGGGGACCCCGTCCGTCACCGACGCCCGCTGCTTCTCGACGGCCTTGGTGGCCTGCCAGTGCGCGTGGACCTCCTCGGGGGTGTCGGCCTTCTCGTCGCCGAAGACGTGCGGGTGCCGCCGGATCAGCTTGTCGACGAGGTCGCCTGCCACGTCGTCGATCGAGAACGGCCCGTCGGCGTCGTCATCGGCGTCACCGTCGTCGTCCGGGTCGGCTTCCGTGCCCTCCTGCGCGATGCGGGCGTGGAAGACGACCTGGAGGAGGACGTCGCCGAGTTCCTCGCGCAGTTCGGCGCGGTCCCCGCCCTCGATGGCCTCCACCAGCTCGTACGCCTCCTCCAGCGCGTACTTCACCAGCCCCTCGTGGGTCTGCCGGGAGGTCCAGGGGCACTCGCGCCGCACCCGGTCCATCACCTGGACCACGTCGAGCAGCCGGGCGCCGGGCAGGTCGTACGAGCCGGGCAGCAGTTCCAGGTCGGGCATGGAGACGCGGCCGGAGCCGGCGAGGCGGGCCAGCCCGTCGGTGAGCCGGCCGTCGCCCTCCCCGCCCGGGATCACCACGACCGTGCGGCCGCCGGCGCAGGCCTCGACCAGCTCGTGCGCGTCGGGGGCCGCCCGCTCCACGGTGACGCCCGCCTCGCGCAGGTACGGCAGCTGCGGATGACCCGGGTCGGCGCACAGCACCCGGTCCGCCCCGTGCAGGGTCTGCCAGGCGGGCCAGGACAGCAGTCCGGGGGCGACCCGGTGGCTCGCGGTCAGCAGCACGATGCGGCCGGCCGGGACGGGGGTGTCCCCCTCGGCGGGCACGGGAGCGGCGGGGGCGGGTTCGGCGGTGTGGTCGGTCACCCTCCGAACCTACCTCCGCCGCGCGGGCTCAGGCCCCGGCGGGGGGAGCCTGCTCGGGCCGGGTGCGCTGGGTGATCCACGGGGTCTCCTGGTCGCCGAGCAGGATCTGCTGGGCGTCCCACCGGCCGTAGCGCGGGTTGACCTCGATGTCGAGGGCCTTCGCTGCCGCACCGAGCTGGGCCAGGGCCTTCTCCTGACTGCCGTAGTGCGCGAAGAGCTTGTCGCGCAGCAGCTTGAAGCGGGCGTCGGCGTCCATCTGGCCGGGCGCCAGCTGCGCCTGCTGGAGGGCTGCCGCCTCCAGGGTCTTCTCGTCGCCCGCCTGCTGGAGCTGGGCCTTGCGGACGCCCTCGATCTCCTTGGTGGTCACCGATACGCCCGCGTCCTTCGCCGCCTGTTCGAGGACGGCGCTCTGGATCATCTTGTTGAGTTTGGTGCGTTCCAGGCCGGCGGTGGCCTCGATGAGTTGGGCGCCCTGCTCGGAACGGTTCTGCGCGGTACGGACGTCGTTCACCTGGGCCTGGAGCGCGGAGGTGGTGATCCGTTCCCCGCCGACGACGGCCGCGGTGCCGGGGCGGGTCCCGCCCGAGCAGGCCGACAGCAGGGGGGCCGCCACGAGCAGGGCGGCGGAGACGGAGAGCGCTGTGCGACGGTGCAAAGGAGCCTCCAGGGCCGGGAGATTGTGCGTCGGTGCACAAGGGCCGTGCGGTGATCGATGGTATGCAGTCAGGGTGGCCCGAGCCACCGGTTCGACCAACGATTCCGGGGGTGTTGGGGTGCGAGTTCACTCCGTGGCCACCACCGAGCCCTCCGTTCCTGGGAAGGTCGACCCACCATGTCGACATCGCAGCACGCCCCGCACCGCTCCGTCGCGCCCTCCGCGCCCCCCGGGCCGGAGCCGCCGGGCTCCGCTCCGGCAGGGCTCCGCCCGTGGTCCGGCCGGCGCGCCGGCCTCGCCGGGGCCGCCCTGGCGGCCCTGATCACGACGGCGGCCGTGTGCGCGGGGGACGCCGCCGCGCGCGTCTTCCCGTACGGTCCGCGCCACCGCAGCGTGAACGACCTCGGGAACCAGTTCGTCCCCTTCCACGCGCAGCTGTGGGACCTGCTGCACGGGCGGGCCGAGGGCGGGCTCCTCCTCAACTGGCGCTCCGGGTACGGCACGAGCTTCCTGCCGGACCTGGGCACCTACCTGTCCAGCCCCTTCGCCGTCCTGGTGGCGTTCTTCCCGCGCGCCGACATCGACCTCGCGGTGTACGCGGTCACCGTGCTCAAGACGGCCGCCGCCGCCGCGGCGATGGCCTGGCTGCTGCGGACCCAGCGGCGGGGGCCGTGGTGGGCGGCGGGCCTGCTGGGCGCCTCGTACGCGCTGTGCGGCTGGTCGGTGCTGGAGGCGTCCTACAACCCGATGTGGCTGGACGGGCTGATCGCGTTCCCGCTCCTGTGCCTGACGGGGGAATGGGCGCTGCGCACGCGCCGCCCGGTGGCGGGGGCGCTGGTGGTCACCCTGTGCTGGACGGCGAACTTCTACACCGCGTACATGGCCACGCTGGGTGCGGCGCTGGTCCTGCTCGTCCGGGTGGTGCTGACCCGGGAGGACGCCCGCGAGCGGGTCCGGGTGTGCGTGCGGGCGGCGGTGACGACGCTGCTGGGGATCGCTCTCGCGGCTCCCCTGCTGGTGCCGCTGTTCCTGAGCTCGAAGCAGGCCTACCCGGGCTGGTTCAAGGAGTTCCGGCCCGTGCCGTGGCCGGACCTGTTGGCACGGCTGCTGCCGGCGACGTACTCCTTCTCCTCCCCCGCCCTGTTCCTGGGCACCGGGATCCTGCTGCTGGTGGCGGCGCTGCCGTTCCACCGGACGCTGCCGGCCCGGACCCGGTGGTGGTGGACGGGGCTGGTGGCCGCCGTACTGGTGTCCTTGCAGTGGACGCCGACCCATCTGGCCTGGCACGTCTTCGCGACGCCGAACGGCAGCCCGTACCGGCAGACCTTCGTCCTGGCCGGGATCGTGGTGATGGCCGCCTGGGCGGGGTCGGCCGCCGGTCCGCCCGGGGTGCGGGCCCTCGCCGGGGGCGCGGGCGTCCTCGTGACGGCCGTCGCGGTGGCGGCGGCCGGGAGCGGGCTGACGACGGTTTGGGGCGCGGCCCTCTTCGTCGCGGGCCTGGCGGCGTCCGGCTGGGCGTGGTGGGCGCTCGGGCGGCGCAGGGCGGTGCCGGTGGCGGCGGCCCTGCTGATCGGGGTGCTGGGGGCGCAGGCCGCGGCGACGGCGGCGTACGGGCACAAGGGGAAGTTGGGCGGGCTGGACGACTACCCGTCGTGGGGCGCGGAGCACACCGCCCGCGCCGCGGCCCTGGCGGACGCCGACGGCTGGCCCGCGTACCGGACCGACCCGGGCCGGCCCGCGCTGTCGGGCAACGACCCGATGCTGCTGGGCGGCGAGGGCGGCTCGTACTACAGCAGTCACACCCCGGACGTGTTCACCCGCTCGATGGCGGCGCTGGGCGCGGGCTGGACCTCGCGGGGCCGCAACGTCCAGAGCCTCGACAGCCCGGTGACGGACGCGGTGTTCGCGGTGGGTGCCCGGCTGAAGCCCGACGGGAGCGTGGCCCGCGCCGAGGTCCCCCCGCTGGTGACGGTCCGTCCCGCGGGCCCGTCCCCCGCCTACGGGGACTCGCCCTTCGCCAACCAGGAGCTGCTGCTGGGCGCGCGGGTGTACGAGGACCCGGTCGCCCCCGGGATCTGTCGGGCGGGCACCGAGGCCTTCCTCTGGGCGCCGGAGTACAACGCCACGGCCCGCCTCGCGGACGGCCCCGCCTTCCGCCTGAACGGTTGGGCGCCCCGCAACCGGGCCGCGCTCCAGCCGATGGGCGTCTCGCACGGTCCCGCCTCGAAGCTGGTCTTCGACCGGCCCGCGCCGGCGGCCTGGACCCTGTCCTGCCTGGACCGGCCCCGGCTGGACGCGGCGGTGGCCGCGCTGCGCGCCTCGGCCGCCACCTCGGTACGGGTCTCCGCCTCGGGCGTGCGCGCGACCCTGCCCCCGGGCAGTACGGGAACGGCGGTCCTGTCGGTGCCGGCCGTCGCGGGCTGGAGCTGCAACGGCCGTCCGGCCGGGGAGCGCCTGGGCCTGGTCGCCGTCCCGTTGGACGGCGACGCCACCACCCTCGACTGCGGGTTCCGCCCGCCGGGGCTGCTGCCGGGGGCGGCGGTGGCCGCGGCGGCGCTGGCGGTCCTGCTGGGCTCGGCCCACCGGCGCCGGCGGGGCCCGGCCGTCTGAACCGACGGGACGGGCCGCCGCGTCAGCGGACCTGGCCCAGCCACTGGAGGGTGCGGCGGACCTCCACGGGCAGGGGGTGGCCCGGCCCGTGGACGCGGTCCGCGTCGAACAGGAGGCGGACCAGGGTGTCGTGGGCGCCCTGCCGGTCCCCGAGGGAGAGCAGCAGGTGCGCTATCCGGCGGCGGACCTCCAGGGGCAGGCCCGGGTCCGGGTTGGCGTAGTGGTTCTCGAAGAGCGGGAGCAGCGAGCGGTACTCCGCGAGGGCCGCGGCCGGTTCGCCGAGCTGTTCCAGGCACTGGGCCGCGTCGTAGCGGAACCGCAGCGCCTGGGCGTCGCCCGCGGGGAACTCGTCGGCGAGGCGGCGCAGTTCGGGCAGGGCCCGGCGGTACTGGCCGTCGTCCATCAGGGTGGCCGCGTACTGCTTGCGCAGGGAGCGGACCACGGGCGAGTGCTCCCCGTGTTCGGCGGCGGCGGCCGGGAGGATTCCGCCGAGGATGTCCACGGCCTGGGTGAGGCGGCCCTGGTCGAGGAGCTTGCGGGCCTCGTCGACCGCGCCGGGGATGTCGGGCCGGGGCGGGGCCGGCGGGTCGGCCGGTCGGGGCGGGACGACGGCCGCGCGGTCGGGCCAGGGGGCCTGGGGGCGCAGGAAGGGGCGGGTCGGGTCGAGCGGTCCGGCCGGGAGGCGGCTGCCGCGGGTGGGCAGCAGCGGGGCGAGGGCCTCGTAGACCTCCTGTGCGGAGCCGGGGCGGTCCTGGGGGTCCTTGGCGAGGAGGCGCATCAGGAGCGCCTCCAGTTCCCGCGGGATCTCGGGGCGCGCGCCGCGCACGGGGAGCGGGGGCTCGTACAGGTGCCGGTGGAGGACGCCGAGGGCGGTGGAACCCGCGAAGGGGACGTTGCCGCTGAGGAGTTCGTACAGCAGCACGCCGAGGGCGTACAGGTCGGTGTACGGGCCGACGGCGCCGCCCATGGCCTGCTCGGGCGCCATGTAGGCGGGGCTGCCGATGGGCGATCCGGTGCTGGTGAGGCGGGTGGTGTCGGTGTCCATGACGGAGGCGACGCCGAGGTCGAGGACGAGGACGGTGCCGTCGGGGCGGATCATCACGTTGCGCGGCTTCAGGTCGCGGTGGACGATCGGCACCGCGTGCACGGCCGACAGGACGGCGCACAGCTGCGCGACCACGGACACGGCCCAGGGCCACGGGTAGGGGTCGTGTTCGGCGAGGTGGTCGGCGAGGTCGGAGCCCTCGACGTAGCCCATGACGAGGTACAGCTCGTCGCCGTCGCTGCCCGCGTCGTGGACGGTGACCAGCCCGGGGTGGTCGACCTGGGCGGTGACGCGGCATTCGCGCACGAAGCGGCGGCGCAGTTCCTCGGCGACGGTGCCGGGGCCGGCCACCTTGTCGGGGCGCAGCAGTTTCACGGCGACGCGGCGGTCCAGGCGGCGGTCGTAGGCCGTCCAGACCTGGCCCATGCCGCCCTGTCCGAGGATGGTGGCGAGCTGGTAGCGCTCACCGATCAGGCGTTCCTCGGTCACTTGTCACGGTCCTGGCGGGCCGTGTCGTTGGGGTCCTGGTACGGGCCCCCGGGCTGCGGCGGCTGCTGCGGCCGGCGCAGGAGTTCGCTGAGCTCGTCGAGCTCGGCGCGGACCTGCCCGATCCTGGGCGGCGGCGTCGCGTGCGGCGGGTTCTGCGGGACCTGCGGGGTCCTGGGCGCCGGGGCGGGCACCGGGGTGTGCGCGGGCGGGTACCCGTAGGCGGGGTTGGTCTGTTGCTGCGGCGGCATGTACGGGGGCTGGGCGGGCTGCGGGTACCAGCCGGGGACGGGGCCCGCCGAGGCCAGGGCCTCGTGGTGCTTGATGTCGACGATGAGGAAGTAGACGCAGGTCGCGAAGCCGGTGAGGATCGAGCCGCCGGCCCCGAGGTTGCCCTGCCAGCCGTTGGTCTCGGCGGTCGGGTCGAGCTGGATGAAGGTCATCCAGACGACGGCGAGCACGCCGCTGACGACGAGCAGCACCCAGTCGCGCGTCTTGCGGGTCACCAGGGCCAGGCGCAGCATCGCGCCCCAGGCGAGGAAGCCGCAGCTGATCACGGGGAGCACCGCGAACAGCACGCGCAGCGTCACCACGGTGGAGGAAGTGGGACGGTGGCCGTGGGGGCCTTGCTGCGGCGGGATGCCGGGGGCGTGCATCGGTGCTCCTGACGGGCCGTGCGGACGGTTTGCGGGTATGAGCGTATACAGCCTTTCCGGCCGTCCGTGAGGGGATGGACCCAACCGTTGCAGGGTCGCTGCACAGGGGTCACTCCGGCAGGACGGATCCGTCCGACAGGCCGTCGTGGAGGCCCTGGACGAGTTGCTCCCCGAGCCGCGCCGCGCGCGCCAGCGCGGCCTCGAACTCGGCGAGCTCCCGGAACCTGGCTCCGTAGCGGCGCTGTTCCGCCAGGGGCAGCCGGGGCAGCCGCAAGCGGCGGACGTCGAGGCGGGTGGCGGTGGAGGCGTGGCTGCTGGCGCGGCGGGTGTTGGCGGTGCCGCGCAGGAATCCGGCCACGAACCAGGGGTCGAGTGCGGCCGGGTCGGGGCGCAGCAGTTGCACGTTGCGGCCGAGTGCCGCGCCGGCGCCGCTCGCGGCGTCCGTTCCGATGACGCGGGCGGCGCCGACCGCTCCGACGACGGGGACGACGACGTCGCCCGGGGCGGCGAGGAAGGGCTCCTCGGGGCCGGTGGCGAGGGTGCCGGAGGGGGCCGCGCCCGCGTACACGTCGTGCTCGGTGAGCACCGGCGGTTCTTCGGCGTCGGGACCGGCGGCGCTGCCGGTGCCGGTGCCGGTGTGCAGCAGCAGGGCGCCGGCGCGGGCGAGTTCGCCGATGGTGGTCTGCGGGAGGCGGGCGGGGGCCGCGTCGGCGGGGGCGGGCGGCGGGGTGAGGCGGGCGGCGCGGGTGAGGCTTTCGGCGAGGCGTTCCCGGACGGCGGCCAGTTCGGCGGGGCCGCCCCCGGTGCCGGGCGGGGGGAGGTGGCGGGCGGGGGTGAGGTCGACGTCGTCGTCCAGCAGCTCGACGACGGGCACGACGCGGCCGAGCCCGGGGAGGTCGGCGGCGCCGGTGCGGTCGTACGTGGTCCAGGCGTCGAGCACCGCCCCGTGCACGGCGGGCCAGGCGGCCCGGGCCTGGCCGTCGGGGGCCAGGCCCGCGGTGTCCACCAGCAGCAGCCCGGTGGGGGCCGGGGCGTGCGGGGCGGGCCGGCGCAGCACCCACAGCTGGAGCGGGATCCCGTAGGGCGGCGCGGCCCCGGCGGGGAGGGCGATGACGGCCCGCAGGGCGCCCCGGCGCAGCAGGTCGGCGCGGATGCGGCGGCCGGAGCGGCGCGCGGCGACGGCGGGGGGCATCAGCAGGACGGCGGTGCCGCCCTCGCGGAGGTGGGCCAGGGCGTGCTGGATCCAGGCGAGTTCGGATTCGGTGCGGGCGGGGAGGCCGTACTCCCAGCGGGGGTCGTAGGCGAGTTCCTCGTGGCCCCAGTTGCGTTCGTTGAACGGGGGGTGGCACAGGACGGCGTCGAGGGCCGGCCCGACGAAGGCGTCGGCGCGCAGGCTGTCGGCGGCCGCGGCGCGGACCTGGGCGGAGCCGTGCAGGGCGAGGCGCAGCGCGGTGAGGGCGGCCAGTTCGGGCGAGGCGTCCTGGGCGTGCAGGGTGGTGGCGCCGGTCAGGGCGCGCAGCAGGCCGCCGGTGCCGCAGGCGGGGTCGAGCGCGCTGCGGACGCCCGGTCCGGCGAGGGCGGCCATCAGTGCGGCGCAGCCGTCGGGGGTCAGGGTGTACTGCCGGGGGTTGGCGTCGAGGTGACGGCCGAGGAGGAACTCGAAGGCCTTGTGGGCCCCGGGTCCGGCGGCGAGTTCGGCGGCGGCCCGCAGCAACGGCATGTCGGCGGCCCGGGGCGCCGTGTCGGCGAGGGGGTGGCCGGGGCCGAGGCGGGCGGTGAGGACCCGGTCGCGGACGGGGCCGAGCAGGGTGGCCATGCGGGGGTCGGAGACCGCGGTCAGCTCCAACCACTCGGCGGGCCGGTCCCGTACGACGAGCAGCGCGGCCCCCGCTTCGACGAGAGCGGCGACGGCTCCGCCGGGGTGGGCGGTGACCTGCTGCCGGACGCGTTCGCGCAGGGGCACTTCGGCGAGCTTGCCCTGGGTCCGGAGCCAGTCCTCGACCTCGGGCAGGGCGAAGGAGGGGCTGGTCTCGGTACCGCCGACCGGTTTGGGGAAATCGGCGTGACGGCGGCGCCAGTTGCTCACGGCGGCGCGGCCGACTCCGGCCAGGCGGGCGATCTCGGCGGCGGTGACCTCTGCGGCGTTCTCCTCCAACATGCCGGGAGCATACCGGTGCACACGAAGGCGACCGCTTCACAGCGTGAATTCCCAGCAAAGCAATGAATCTTGTTGACTCGGTTCACAGGCTCTGTTGTGATGATCCCGTCGCACGGCGTCGCGAGCAACCAGCCGCGTACGAAACCGAGTTCAGTCAGGAGCGCTCCATGTCCCACACCCCGCGCACGAGCCGATCCACCCGAAACAAGGTGCTCACGGGCTGCGGCGCGCTCCTCGCGCTCGTCGCGGTCGGCGCCTGCACCGGGACGGACACCGCCAAGGACGGGAAGCCGGCCGCCGCCGCGAGCACGAAGACGGACGGGGACACGTCCGGGGCCCCCTCCGGCGGCGCGCAGAGCGGGCAGCCGGGCGCGCAGCCGAGCGGCCAACCGGGCGCGCAGAGCAGCCAGAAGCCGGCCGAGGAGAAGAAGACCGCGATCCGCGGCAGCGGCACCTTCCAGGTCCCGGGGGACGTCAAGCCCGGCACCTACCGCACCACCGGCAACAAGGACCTGGGCTGCTACTGGGAGCGGGCCAAGGACTCCAACGCCGAACTGGAGTCGATCATCGCCAACGACAACGTCACCGGCGCGAGTTACGTGACCATCGAGGCCACGGACAAGATCTTCAAGTCCTCCGGCTGCAAGGACTGGGAGGCCGTCGACCCCAAGGCCGCCGGCGCCGCCCCGAAGACGGAGTTCTCGGGCGAGGGCGGCATGTACAAGGTGGGCTCCGACATCGCCCCGGGCACCTACAAGTCCACCGGCCTGGCCGAGGGCGCCGCCGGCTGCTACTGGGAGCGCTCCAAGTCCGCCGACCACGAACTGGACTCCATCATCGCCAACGAGAACCCCGAGGGCCCGGCGGTCGTCACGATCTCCGCGAAGGACGCCTACTTCAAGACCACGGGCTGCGCGACCTGGAAGAAGTCCTGACCCCACTCCCACCGGCCGGGCACCGCTCCCCCGCGGCTACCCTCGGGAGACTTTGATCGCTCCCAGGGGGAACCGCCTTGCGCACCACCATGCCCACCGCCGCCACGGTCGCCTGCGCGGTCCTGTTCACCCTCACGGCGTGCGGACCGTCCTCCGGCGCCGCGGAGGCGAAGCCCTCACCGTCCGCCACCCCCTCGCCCCCGGCCGCGCCCGACCCGCTCGCGGGCAAGGACCCCGCCGCGGTGCTGCGCGCCGCCTACGAGGAGACGCAGAACGCTCCCACCAAGGACATCCGCGTCTCGCGCAGGACCGGCGAGCGGCAGCTCCAGGCCTACCTGACCGTCACCGGTGAGGACTGGTGCTACGGCAGGGTCACCGTGATGAAGGCCGGGACCGCCGACATCGTCACCCGGCACGGCGTCTTCGCGCTCAAGGGGGCCGAGGGCTTCCTCGAAGACCACTTCGGGGGGCGCTCCCGACCGGAGCCCGACGACGAGGGGTGGATCTCCCTGAAGACCTCCGACCCCTCCGTCGCCCACCTCCTCGACCTGTGCCGGGAGGGGCTGCCCGCCAAGACCTTCCCCGCCGAGCGGACGAACATCCGGCGCGAGGCCGACACCTTCTCCTCGCAGCGACGGGTGGCGGTCTTCAGGTCGACGGTGCCCGGCGGTGCCGAGATCACGGACCACGTACTGATCGAAGGAACCCCGCACCTCATGGAACGCCGGACCGGCGGACCCGACTTCGCCCACACCTCGTACGAGAAGCTCCGCCCGGCAACCCCCGCCGGAAGCGCGGGCCCCGCCTGACCGCCCCGCTCCGCTCCGCTCCCCGCCCCGCCCCGCCCCGCCCCGCCGAGCGAACCCGCCACAACCGGCGTAACGTCGCAAAAGGGGCAGCAAAGGGAGCGTACGCATGGGGATTTTCGACAGGTTCAAGGACCAGGCCAAGACCAAGGGCAAGGACATCTCGGACAACCTGGAGCAGGAGGCCAACGAGAGGACCGGCAACAAGTACGCCGATCGGATCGACAAGGCCCAGCAGCAGGCCGAGCAACGCCTCGGCATCGACGACGACCCCAACAAGTAACGCCCGCACGCGACACCCACACGCGGAACGGGGAGGGCGCCGGCCACGGCCGACGCCCTCCCCGCGCGTGCGGACCCGGTTACGAGCCGAGGATCGTGGTGAGGAACTCCCCCGTCCAGCCGAGGAGTTCCCGCCCGACCAGCGGCTTCCCACCCACCCGTGCGGTCTTCGGCCGCGGCACCAGCACCTGCGAGGTCGCCGGCTTCAGCACCGTCCCGGGGTAGAGCCGCTTCAGGCGCAGCTCCTGCGATTCGCGCAATTCCACCGGCCCGAAACGGATGTTGGGGCCCTGGAGGGTGATGTCGCCGACCCCGCAGGCCCGGGCGAGCATCCGCAGCCCCGCCACCAGCAGCAGGTTCTCCACCGGCTCCGGCAACTTGCCGTAACGGTCGGTGAGTTCCTCCCGCACCGCCTTGATGTCGGCCTCGGAGTTGGCCGCGGCGATGGACCGGTAGGCCTGGAGGCGCAGCCGCTCGCCGGGCGCGTAGTCGTGCGGGACGTGCGCGTCGACCGGCAGCTCGATCTTCACCTCCAGCGGCGGCTCCTCCTCCGCCCCGCCCTCCACGGCGGCCCGGTAGTCCGCGACCGCCTCGCCGACCATCCGGATGTACAGGTCGAAGCCGACGCCCGCGATGTGACCGGACTGCTCCCCGCCCAGCAGGTTGCCCGCGCCGCGGATCTCCAGGTCCTTCATCGCCACGTACATGCCGGCGCCCATCTCGGTGTGCTGGGCGATCGTCGCGAGCCGCTCGTGCGCGGTCTCCGTCAGCGGCTTCTCCGGCGGGTACAGGAAGTACGCGTACCCGCGCTCGCGGCCACGGCCGACACGGCCGCGCAGCTGGTGCAGCTGGGAGAGGCCGAAGTTGTCGCCGCGCTCGACGATGAGGGTGTTGGCGTTGGAGATGTCGATGCCGGACTCCACGATCGTCGTCGACACCAGGACGTCGAACTTCTTCTCCCAGAAGTCCACCACGACCTGCTCCAGGGCCTGTTCGGACATCTGGCCGTGCGCGGTCGCGATCCGCGCCTCGGGCACGATCTCGCGCAGCTTCGCGGCCGCCCGGTCGATGGACTCGACCCGGTTGTGGATGTAGAAGCACTGGCCCTCGCGGAGCAGCTCGCGGCGGATCGCCGCGCCGATCTGCTTCTCCTCGTACGGGCCGACGAAGGTCAGCACCGGGTGCCGCTCCTCCGGCGGGGTGGTGATCGTCGACATCTCGCGGATGCCGGTCACCGCCATCTCCAGGGTGCGCGGGATCGGGGTGGCGGACATCGTCAGCACGTCGACGTTGGCGCGGAGCTTCTTCAGCTGCTCCTTGTGCTCGACGCCGAAGCGCTGCTCCTCGTCGACGATGACCAGGCCCAGGTCCTTGAACTTCGTCTCCTGCGAGAACAGCCGGTGGGTGCCGATGACGAGGTCGACCGAGCCCTCCTTGAGTCCTTCGAGGGTGGCCTTCGACTCCGTCTCGCTCTGGAAGCGGGACAGCGCCTTCACGATCACCGGGAACTGCGCGTACCGCTCGGAGAACGTGCCGAAGTGCTGCTGCACGAGCAGGGTCGTCGGGACGAGCACCGCGACCTGTTTGCCGTCCTGCACGGCCTTGAAGGCGGCCCGGACCGCGATCTCCGTCTTTCCGTAGCCGACGTCGCCGCAGATCAGCCGGTCCATCGGGACCGACTTCTCCATGTCCTCCTTGACCTCGGCGATGGTGGTGAGCTGGTCGGGCGTCTCCGCGTACGGGAAGGCGTCCTCCAGTTCGCGCTGCCAGGGGGTGTCCGGGCCGAAGGTGTGGCCGGGGGCCGCCATGCGGGCGCTGTACAGCTTGATCAGGTCGGCGGCGATCTCCTTGACGGCCTTCTTCGCGCGCGCCTTGGTCTTGGTCCAGTCGGCGCCGCCGAGCCGGTGCAGCGTCGGGGCCTCGCCGCCGACGTACTTGGTGACCTGCTCCAGCTGGTCGGTGGGGATGTACAGGCGGTCGCCGGGCTGGCCGCGCTTGGCGGGGGCGTACTCGACGAGGAGGTACTCGCGGGTGGCGCCCTGCACGGTGCGCTGCACCATCTCGACGTACCGGCCGACGCCGTGCTGCTCGTGGACGATGTAGTCGCCGACCTCCAGGGTGAGGGGGTCGACGGACTTGCGGCGCCGGGTCGGCATCCGGCCGAGGTCCTTGGTGGCGGTGCGCTGGCCCGTGAGGTCGGTCTCGGTGAGGACGGCCAGCTTCAGGACCGGGTCGACGAAGCCGTTGTCGAGGGATCCGCAGGCCACGTGCACGATCGACGGTTCGAGCCCGGCGAGGCCGGACTCCAGCCGGGCGGCGATGCCCTCGCCGCCGAGGACCTCGACGGTACGGGCGGCCGGGCCGTGGCCCTCGGTGAGGTAGACGGTGCGCCAGCCGTCGGCGAGCCAGCCCTTGGTGTCGGCGAGCGCGCGGGCGGTGTCGCCACGGTAGGCCTCCGGGGCGTGCATGCCGAGCTTGAGGGTGTCCCCGCCGAGGGTGTCCTCGTCGGCGGCGAACGGCGACACCGACCACCACATCATGCCGAGCTCGCGGGCGTGCTCGCGGACGTCCGCGATGCCCCGCAGGGAGGCCGCGCCGACGTCGATGGGGGCCTCGCCGCCACCGGCGGTGGCCGCCCAGGAGGCCATCAGGAACTCCTGCGACGTCGCCACGAGGTCGGAGGCCCGGGTGCGGACCCGCTCGGGGTCGCAGACCACCGCCATCGCCCCGGCGGGCAGGACGTCGATCAGCAGTTCCATGTCGTCGACGAGGACGGGGGCGAGGGACTCCATGCCCTCGACGGCGATCCCCTCGGCGATCTTGTTGAGCAGTTCGCCCAGCTCGGGGTGGAGCTCGGCCAGCGCGGCGGCCCGCCCGCGCACCTCGTCGGTGAGCAGCAGCTCGCGGCAGGGAGGGGCCCACAGCCCGTGCTCGGCGATCTCCAGGGACCGCTGGTCGGCGACCTTGAAGTAGCGGATCTCCTCGACGTCGTCGCCCCAGAACTCCACGCGCAGCGGGTGTTCCTCGGTGGGCGGGAACACGTCCAGGATGCCGCCGCGCACGGCGAACTCGCCGCGCTTCTCGACCAGCTCGACGCGCGCGTACGCGGCCGCCGCGAGGGCGGCGGTGATCTCGCCGAGGTCGGCGTTCTGCCCCTGCCGCAGGCTGACGGGGATCAGGTCGCCGAGGCCCTTGACCTGCGGCTGGAGCACGGAGCGGATCGGTGCGACGACCACCGAGACGGGTCCGGCCGCCGGGTCGTCCGCGCTCGGGTGGGCGAGCCGGCGCAGGACGGCGATGCGGCGGCCGACGGTGTCGCTGCGCGGACTCAGCCGTTCGTGGGGCAGCGTCTCCCAGGAGGGGTAGTCCACCACCCCGTCCGGCGGCAGCAGCGAGCGCAGCGCGGCGGCCAGGTCCTCCGCCTCCCGCCCGGTGGCCGTCACGGCGAGCACCGTCCGCCCGGTGCGCCGGGCCAGCGCGGCGATCGCGAAGGGTCGCGCGGCGGGCGGGCCGACGAGGTCCACGTGCATCCGGTTGCCGTCCCCGGCCGCGGTGACCGCCTCGGTGAGGGCGGGATCCCGGGTGACGGCGTCGAGCAGTCCGTGCAGGCTCATGAAGGGGGCTTTCCGTCCGGTGACAAGTTCGTCCGTGGGCAGGGGAAGAGCTGGGCGGGGCAGGTGCGGCGCGGGTACGGGGCAACGCGAAGGACCCGACACGTGAACGGGCCGGGGGTTCCCACCCTACGCCCGCCCGCCCCTCCACCACCGTCCCCCACCGGGGCGCGACCCGCCCGTCCGGCGCCGCCCAAAGGTTTCCGGCCACGGCCGGAACAGGGGGCCGCAGGCCGCCCTGTCCGACCGGAATGACAATCTGTACGTATGTCCATATCCGGGAGTCCGACGACGGCCGGGGCGCTCCCGGCGACCCCGGCCCCGCCCCGTGCCCCGGTCGTTCCGGGGCCGCGCCGGGCCGTGCCGGGGCCCGGGGCGGTGCGGGGGCCGGGGGGCGTGTCCCGCACCGGCCGGAACGCGTGGCTCCTCGCCGCCGCGCTGTTCCTCGCGTACGCCGTGCTGTCCGTGTCGCGCCACCGGCGCATGGAGACCCTCTCCTGGGACCTGGGCATCTTCGAGCAGGCAGTCCGGGCCTACGCCTGGCTGCGACCGCCGGTGGTGGACCTGAAGGGGCCGGGCGCCAGCGTCCTCGGCGATCACTTCAGTCCCGTCATCGCCCTGATCGCCCCCTTCTACCGGGCGTTCCCCACCCCGGTCACCCTCCTCGTCGTGCAGGCGGCGCTGTTCGCGCTGTCCGCGGTGCCCGTCACCCGGGCAGCGGCCCGGTTCCTCGGGCCGGGCCGGGGGCTCGCGCTCGGCGCCGCGTACGGGCTGTCGTGGGGGATCCAGCGGGCCGTCGAGTTCGACTTCCACGAGATCTGCTTCGCGGTGCCGCTGCTGGCCTTCGCCCTGGAGGCACTGGTCGCCCGCCGCTGGTGGGCGGCGCTGGGCTGGGGCCTGCCGCTGCTGCTGGTCAAGGAGGACCTCGGGGTCACCCTCGCCGCCCTGGCCCTGGTGGTCGCCTGGCGGGCCCGGCGGACCGATCGGTGGGCCGCGCGGGCCGCGGTCGCGGTGGCCGTCCTCGGGGTGGTGGCCGCCGCCCTGGTGTTCACCGTCGTGATCCCCTCCTTCGCCTCCGACGGCTACGCCTACTGGGACAAGCTCGACGCCGCGGGCCCCGGCCCCCTCGACGGGCTCGGCACCAAGCTCTCCACCCTCGCCTGGGTGCTGATCCCCACCACGGGGCTGCTCGCGCTGCGCTCCCCGCTGCTGCTGGTCGCCGCGCCGACGCTCGGTTGGCGGTTCCTGTCGGGCGACGAGCACTACTGGTCCACCGACTGGCACTACAGCGCGGTCCTGATGCCGATCGCCGCCCTCGCCCTCGCCGACGCCCTCGACGCCTCCCGGCGGTCCCCCCGCCCGTGGCTGCGGGCGTACTCCCTCCAGTTGCCGGCCGCGCTGCTCGCGGCCGGGCTCGCGCTGAGCGCGACCACCCTGCCCCTGGCCCGGCTCGGGGAAGCGGCCACGTACGAGCGACCCTCGCGGGTCGGGGCGGTCGAGCGACTGCTCGCCAGGATCCCGGACGGCGCGAGCGTGGAGAGCGACATCGCCCCGATCACCCGACTGACCTCGCGCTGCCGGGTGTTCTGGATCGGCGACACCAAGGGCGTCCTGCCCGACTACCTCGTCTACGACAACGCCTCCGGCTGGGCCGGCGAGGACCCGCTCGGCTACGCCCGGCAACTGCACCCGGAAGCCCGCTTCACGCTGGTGGGCACCGCCCGGGGAACGGTCGTCCTGCGCCGGATCTGAGCGGTCCCGGCCGGACCGGGCACCCCGGACACCCCGGACACCCCGGACACGACGCGGCCCCGGGCCGCCCTTTCGGGCTGCCCGGGGCCGCGTCCCCCCGTACGACCGTCCGGCGGGGTTACTCGCCGGCGATCGCGTTCAGTACGTTCATCCGCCCCGCCCGGAAGGCCGGTACCAGTGCGGCGAACAGGCCCACCAGGGCCGATGCGGCGAACACCCCGAGGATGGTCGGCCACGGGATCTCCAGGACCTTCAGACCCTCCAGGGCCAGCAGCTGCTGCGCGGCGGCGCCCCAGCCCATGCCCAGTCCGAGGCCCAGCAGGGCGCCGAAGAGGGCGATGACCACCGACTCCAGGCGGATCATGCGGCGCAGCTGGCGGCGGGAGAGGCCGATGGCGCGCATCAGGCCGATCTCGCGGGTCCGCTCGACGACCGAGAGGGCCAGCGTGTTCACCACGCCGAGGATCGCGACGACGATGGCGAGGCCGAGGAGGCCGTAGACCATGTTCAGCAGCTGGCCGACCTGGTCCTTCAGGGCCTGCTTGTAGTCGGCCTGGTTGCGCACGGTGTACTGCGGGTACTCCGCGAGGGCCTTCTTGACCTCGGCGTACGCGGTCGTGGCCTGGCCGTCCTTGGCGGTGGCCAGCAGCATGAACGGGCGTGGCATCCGGTCGGCCGGGACGGAGGCCTCGGCCAGCGCGGTGCTGATGTACTTCATGCCCTTGTCGAGGTTGCCCTCGTCGCTGGTGATGGCGGCGACCTTGAGCTTGACCGTCTTCCCGCCGTCGAAGGCGACCGTCAGCTCGTCACCGAGCTTGACGCGGTGCGCGTCGGCGTAGATCGAGCCGACGCTGATCGCGTCCTTGCCGTACGCCGCCGCGTGCTCGCCGGCCACCATCTTGCGCCGGAGGTCCTCGGCGTAGGTGGGGTCGGTGGCGCCGAGGCCGACGGCCTCGCTGGTCCCGTCCGGGGCGGTGATCCTGGCCGGGATCTCCCGGTAGGCGGTGACGTGGTCGAGGCGCGGGTTGGCCCGCATGGCCTGCTCGGCCTGCGGCATGACCGGCTGTCCGGTCTCGGAGCTGACGATGTAGTCCGCGCCGACCGACTTGTCGAGCTCGTCGGTGGCCGAGGCCACCATCGAGGAGCCGACGACCGAGAGGCAGGCGACGAGCGCCAATCCGATCATCAGGGCGGCGGCGGTGGCGCCGGTGCGGCGCGGGTTGCGCAGGGCGTTGCGTTCGGCGAGCCGGCCGACGGACCCGAAGGGCCGCAGGACCGCTCCGGAGAGCACCCGCACCACGCCCGCCGCCAGCAGCGGACCGATGACGATGAAGCCGATGAGGGTGAACACCACGCCGAGGCCGAGCCACAGCGAGCCGGTCGAGGCCTTCTCCGCGGCCGCGGCGAGGAACAGGCCCGCGCCGCCGATGCCGGTGAGGACGAGGCCGAGGACGGCCCGGACGATGCCCGCCTTGCGGTCACCCGGGGTGCCGGCGTCGCGCAGGGCGGCCATCGGGGAGACCTTGCCGGCCCGCCGGCCGGGTACGTAGGCGGCGACGACGGTGACGACGACGCCGAGGAGGATGCCGACGACCGGGGTGGTCCAGGCGATGGTCAGGTCGTCGGTCGACAGCTCCATGCCCATCTGGCCCATGAGCTTCATGAGGCCGACGGCCAGGCCGATGCCCGCGGCGACACCGAGCAGGGAGCCGACCACTCCGAGCAGGAAGGCCTCGACGAGGACGGAGCGGTTGATCTGTCCGCGGTCGGCGCCGATGGCGCGCATCAGGCCGATCTCGCGGGTGCGCTGGGCGACCAGCATGGAGAAGGTGTTGAAGATCAGGAAGATGCCGACCAGGAAGGCGATGCCGGCAAAGCCGAGCATCACGTACTTCATGACGTCGAGGAAGGAACCGACGTCCTTGCGGTTGGCGTCGGCGGCCTCCTTGGCGGTCTGGAGCGTGAAGGCGTCCGCGCCGAGGGCCTCGGCGACGTTCCGCTTGAGCTGCTCGTCGCTCACGCCGTCCTTGGCGGTGATGTTGACGTGCGTGAACTCGCCCGGGGCGCCGAGCAGTCGCTGCTGGGCGGTCGCGGTGTCGAAGTAGACGATCGTGGCGCCCGGGTTGGTCACGGTGAAGGTGGCGATGCCGCTGATCCGCGCGCGGGTGTCGCCGGTGACGGCGATGGTGCGCAGTTCGTCGCCGAGCGCGAGGTGGTGCTTCTTCGCGGTGTCGCTGTCGACCATCATCTCGGTGGGGCCGCGCGGGGCGTGACCGGAGGTGATCTTCATCGACTTGAGCTCGTTGTCGCTCCAGTTGCCCGCGATGGTCGGGGCGCCGGTGGTCGAGCCCATGTTCTCGTTCTTGGCGTTGACCACGGTGACGGCCATGGACAGGACGCCGCCCTCGGCCCCCTCGACGCCCTCGGCCTTGGCGGCCTTGTCGACGACCGATGCGTCCAGCGTCCGGGGCTTGCCGGTGGCCGGGGTCTCCTCCCCGGCGACGGCCTCCTTGGGGGTGACCGTGACGTTCGAGTTGGTGACGGCGAAGAGCTTGTCGAAGGTGGTGTTCATCGTGTCGGTGAACACCAGGGTTCCGCACACGAAGGCGACGGACAGCAGTACGGCGATGGCGGAGAGCGCCATGCGGCCCTTGTGCGCGACGAAGTTGCGCCGCGCGGTCTTCATGACGGTCACGAGGTCCGCCCGCGTGCGTCGAAGTCCTTCATGCGGTCCAGGACCTGGTCCGCGGTGGGCCCGTACATCTCGTCGACGATCCGGCCGTCGGCGAGGAAGATGACGCGGTCCGCGTAGGAGGCGGCGACCGGGTCGTGCGTGACCATGACGATCGTCTGGCCGAGGTCGTCCACCGACTGGCGCAGGAACCCGAGGACCTCGGCGCCGGCGCGGGAGTCGAGGTTTCCGGTCGGCTCGTCGCCGAAGATGATCGCCGGTCGGGCGGCGAGGGCGCGGGCCACGGCGACGCGCTGCTGCTGCCCGCCGGAGAGCTCGGTCGGGCGGTGCTTGAGGCGGCCCGCGAGACCCACGGTGTCCACGACCCGGTCCAGCCACTGCGGGTCCGGCTTGCGGCCCGCGATGTCCATGGGGAGCGTGATGTTCTCCAGGGCGTTGAGCGTGGGGAGCAGGTTGAAGGCCTGGAAGATGAAGCCGATGCGGTCGCGGCGCAGCTGGGTGAGCTTCTTGTCCTTGAGGCCGGTGATCTCGGTCTCGTCGAGGAAGATCTGGCCGCCGGTCACGGTGTCCAGGCCGGCGAGGCAGTGCATCAGCGTGGACTTGCCGGAGCCGGAGGGGCCCATGATCGCGGTGAACTGGCCGGTGTGGATGTCCACGTCGACGTGGTCGAGGGCGACGACGCGGGTCTCGCCGGAGCCGTAGGCCTTGACGACCTGGCGGGCCCGGGCCGCGACCGCGCCGTTCCCTCCGGTACTCCCGTGCCTGGTTTCGGTCATCGCGGTTGTCACGGTGTTCTCCCCTGTTCGCTGCGCGCCCGGTGCGCGCTGGTGCGTGCGTGCGTCGCCGTCGTGAAGTCTGTGGCGCGGGGGGTGTCCGGCGCGCTGGTGCCCATCGCCGTATCCACCGGGGGGTTAACCCCACCCCCAGGCCGATCCCCGCTCGTATGAATCAGTTAAGGACGCGGCGGGACGTTCGGCCTCATCCGCCGGGACGAACGTCCCCTGGCCCGTTGGGGGGAGCTCCCCCTAGGGGATCCGGGGCCCCGGGGCCGCCCGGGGTGAGGGATACCGCCGGGCACACCCCTGGTGAGAAGGTGTTCTCCGCGTCCGGGTGCCGGGGGCACAGAGGGGGAGGCGGCGCGGTGGCGGCGGAGGGGAACCAGGGGGAGGCCCCCGTGGACGACGGGACGGACCTCCCCGGAGGAAACGTTTCAGCCGATCGGGCGGGCCGCCCCCGCGACGAGCCCGCGGCCGGACGTCCGCAGGGGCGTCCGCCGACCAGGGTGGTCGTCTCGCTGATGCTGAGCATGGCCCTGGTCGCCCTCGACACGACGATCGTCGCCACCGCGGTCCCGCAGATCGTCGGCGACCTCGGCGGGTTCTCCGTCTTCTCCTGGCTGTTCTCCGGCTACCTCCTCGCCGTCACCGTCACCCTCCCCGTGTACGGGAAGCTGAGCGACACCTTCGGCCGCAAGCCCGTCCTCCTCTTCGGGACGGCCCTGTTCCTCGTCGGCTCCGTCCTGTGCGCCTCCGCCTGGAACATGGCCGCGCTCATCGCCTTCCGGATCGTCCAGGGGCTGGGCGGCGGCGCGCTCCAGAGCACCGTGCAGACCCTCGCCGCCGACCTGTACCCGCTGAAGGAACGCCCGCGGATCCAGGCCCGGATGACCACCGTCTGGGCCTCGTCCTCGCTGCTGGGCCCCGCGCTCGGCGGACTGCTCGCGGCGTACGCGGGCTGGCGCTGGACCTTCCTCATCAACGTCCCGCTCGCCGGACTCGCCCTGTGGCTCACCGCCCGGCACCTCGTCGAACCCGTACGCTCCCCCGGGCGCCGGGGCCCCGTCGACTGGGCGGGTGCCCTCGGCGTCTTCGCCTGCGGCGGGGTGCTGCTCTTCGCGCTGGTGCAGGGCGGCGTCGCCTGGCCCTGGCTTTCGGCGCCCTCCCTGACCCTGTTCGCGGCGGCCGCCGCGCTGGCCGCGGTGGTGGTCCGGGTGGAACGCCGGGCCCCCGAGCCGATCCTGCCCGGGTGGGTGTGGCGCCGGCGCACCATCGCCGCCGTGAACCTGGCCCTGGGCTCGCTGGGCCTGCTGATGGTCGCCCCGCTGGTGTTCATGCCGACGTACGCGCAGACCGTGCTCGGCCTCGGCCCCGTCGGCGCCGGGTTCGTGATGGCACTGATGACGCTGAGCTGGCCCATCTCGGCCGCCTTCTGCCAGCACGTCTACCGCCGCATCGGTTTCCGTGACACCGCCGTCCTCGGCATCGGGGCGGCCGCGGTGATCCTCTTCGCCTTCACACTGCTCCCCCACCCCGCACGGGCCTGGCAGCCCGCGCTGATCATGCTGCTGCTGGGCTTCGCCCTCGGCCTCTTCCAACTGCCTCTGATGATCGGGGTGCAGTCCACCGTGGGCTGGGCGGAACGGGGCACCACCACGGCCTCGGTGCTGTTCTGCCGCACCGTCGGCCAGAGCGTGGGCGCCGCGCTCCTCGGCGCCGTGGCCAACGCGACGATCGCCGCCCGGCTGGCGGACTCCCCGCTGCCGGGCCTCCCGCAGCGGCTGGACGACGTCTCGAAGGCCCTGGCCGCCCCGGACTCCCTCCCCGCGGCGACCACCGCCCACCTGCGCTCGGCGGTCGCCGCCGCCGTCGACCACATCTTCCTCGGCGCGACGGCCGCCGCCCTCGCCGCGCTGCTGGTCCTCCTGCTGGTCGCGCCCCGCGAGTTCCCCGTCCTGAAGGAACAGGAGTGAACCGGCACCGACTTGTCATGCACCGGGCCGTCCGGTAACTCTCGTGCCCGGCACCGTTTCCGGGGGGGGGCGACATGACATCCGCACTCTGCGCACCGGCGTTGCCGGCCGCCCTGGCCGGCCCCGTCATCCTGCGGCTGCGCCGCCGGCCGGACCTCGTCACCGGCTGCTGCTCACGGTCCTCGCGTACGGACTGACGGCGGGCGGCGGTGCCTCCTGGTCGTCGGGATGCGCCTGCAGGACGGCAGCATCACCAAACCGGCCCCGAAGCCGACCGTCACGGGCCGCCGCCCGCTGCGGGAGCTGATCTACGTCGTGCTGTTCTTCCTCACCGACGTCGGAGCCGGGCTCCCGCGCCTGCCCGGCGAGATCCGGGCCCTGACGGGCGCACCCGCAGGTGCCCACCTGGTCAACAAGCCCCCCCACCCCTCCCGGCGACCGCGCACCCCCCGTTCACCATGGCCGTCACCTCCCACGGCTGCGCAGCGACCCGTACCGGGTGCCCCGAGGTCCGCTACGGGCTCTCCTTGCGCTTGGCGTAGTGGCGGGCGACGCGGGCCCTGTTGCCGCAAGCGGAAGCCACGCACCAGCGCCGCCTCGGGTTCGCGGGCAGGAACAGCAGGGCGCAGTCGTGGGCCTCGCACTCCCGGACCTCCGCCACCCGCGGCCCGGCCAACAGGTCCGCGACGGCCTCCGCGAGCTCCGCCGCCAGCCTCCGACCGGGTGCCGCATCCCGGAGCGCGACCGCCGCCAGCCCACCCCCCTCGCCCCACACCAGCTCCCGGTGGGCCGGGGCCCCCGCCAGGGCGGCGTTGAGCGCCCGCAGCGCATCGCCCGGCGGCCGCTCGCCCCGCCGGACGGCCGCCAGCGCCGAGCCGGCCGCCTCCCGCACGACCCGCACGGCCGCCACCTCGTCCGGTCCCACCTCACCCACGGGCCCCACCCTCCCCGCCTCCGCCTCAAGCCACGCGGCGAGTCCCGCGGGATCGGCGATCAGGTCACCGACGGTGGGGCGGGTGTTCAGCAGGTCCAGGGCGAGGTGCTCACCCGTGAGCGGGAAGACGGTCATGCACTAACGATACCAACCCCCCTTGACCCATTAGAAATCCTGAGCAAAACTAATGTCACCCAAGCCAACGGAGGCATTACATGTCTGTCCTGCACCGCACCGTGGACGTGAACGGCGTGACCGTCGCCTACCGCGAGAGCGGCCCCGCCGACGGCCCCGTCCTGCTCCTCCTGCACGGCTTCCCCACCTCCTCCCACCAGTTCGCCCGCCTGATGGACGCCCTCGACGGCACCCCGCACCGCCTGATCGCCCCCGACTACCCGGGCTTCGGCCGGACCCGGACCCCCGAAGACTTCACGTACACCTTCGACCGCCTCGCGGACATCGTGGAGGGCTTCACCGACGCCCTGGGCCTCGACCGGTACGCCCTCTACGTCTTCGACTTCGGCGCCCCCGTCGGCCTGCGGCTCGCCACCCGCCGGCCGGACCGGGTGACCGGCCTGATCGTCCAGAACGGCAACGCGTACGAGGAGGGCCTCTCCGACGCGGCCCGCGAATTCGCCGGCCTGCGCCGCGACGTCCCCGGCGACGAGGACAGGATCCGCGGCCTCTTCACCGAGGAGGGCACCCGCTTCCAGTACGAGACCGGCGTCGCCGACCCCGCCCGGATCTCCCCCGACGGCTGGACCCTGGACGTCCACTACCTCGGCCTGCCCGGACGCGCCGACGCCCAGGCCGACCTCGCCTTCGACTACGCGTCGAACTTCGCCCACTACCCGGCCTGGCAGTCCTGGCTCCGCACCACCCGACCGCCCCTGCTGGTCCTCTGGGGCACGGGCGACCCCTTCTTCACCCCGGCGGGCGCCAAGGCCTACCTCCGCGACGCCCCCGACGCGCAACTCCACCTCTTCGACGGAGCGGGCCACTTCGCCCTGGAAACCCACCTCCGGGAAATAACCCCCCTGATCAGCACCTTCCTCAACAACCTCACCCCCTGACCCACTAGGCAACCCCCGGGCCGAACCCGAACGCGCAGATCACCCGCAAACCGGGACGGAGGACGGGCCACGGACCGGGCCCGGAAACGGAGACGAACCCGCCGGTCGGACCGCAGGTCGGGGACGGGGACGGGGTGGGGTGTCGTCCGGGGCTAAAACGTGATTTGTTGGCGCGTGGCGCCGCCCGGCAGATCCGACCCGGACAGGGCGCCATAAATCATGCCCGTCCCGGACGACACCCCACCCCGGCACCGGCCCCGACCCCACCCGCAGCCCCGCCCGGCCCGGCCCCGCCCGGCCCCGCCCGGCCCGGGCAGCGTCAGCCCTCCGCCGGCGCCCGCCCCGTGAGCGCCGCCAAGCTGGACCGGACGTGGTTCATGTGCGCCCGCATCTCGTCCTGCGCCTCCGCATGCTCCCGCAGCACCCGCTCCGTCTCCCGCCCGACCCGCTCCTCCCGCACCCGCGCCTCCGCCAGCAGCTCCGCCGCGCGCGCCTCCGCGTCCTCCTGCCCGTGCCGCGCGGACTCCTCCGCCTCCGCGAACCCCCGCCGCGCCTCGTCCAACCGCGCCTGCGCGTACCGCTCCTGCTCCGCGGCCCGCGCCTCCATCTCCGCCAGGCGCCCGGTCAGCTCCCGCTCCGCCGCGTCCCGACGTTCCGCCTGTTCCTGCTCGCGCTCGGCGAGCAGCGCCTCCGACCGGCGCCGCATCTCCACCAGCCCGGCCTGGGCCTCCGCCCGCCACGCCGCCGCGTCGTCCCGCGCCTCCGCCCGCGCCTCGTCGGCCTCCCGCTGCGCCCGCAGCAGCCCCTGCCGCGCCCGCACCTCGGTCTGCTCGCGCACCGCCTCCGCGTCGTGGCGGGCCAGTTCCGCCACCCGGTCGGCGTGCGCCTCGGCCGCGCCCAGCGCGTCGCCCGCGTCGGTGCGGGCGTCCCGGCGCAGGACGTCCGCCTCCTCCTGCGCGAGCAGCAGGATCCGTCGGGCGCGTTCGCTGAGCTCGTCGTACGTCTGGGGGGCCAGGTTGGTCACGGCCTCGCGCAGCCGCTCCGCCTCGGCCTCCATCTGCTTCGCGAGGACGGTCAGCCGTGCCACCCGTTCCCAGGCCTCGTCGCGACTGCCGGCGAGCCGCGCGAGGTACCGGTCGACTTCCTCGATCCGGTAACCGCGGCCGCGTACGGTCGCCAAACCCTGAGGTCCGTGAGGTGACATGGGTGCACTCATCCTGGAAGCGCCTCTCTCGCGGGGATTCCCGTCAAGGATGCGTCATTTGCTCGCAGAAGCCGGAATGGCCGGGCCGGTACCCCGTTCGAGGGGTCCCGGCCCGGCCATCCATCCGATCATCCGATCAGAGCAGCCCGTCCCACATCTGCTCCAGCAGCACCGACCACCAGTTCTCCGGGGAGGCCAGCGCCGCGCTGTCGAGCCCCGCGAGGTTCGCCTGGAAATCGACGGTCCAGCGGCCCGCCTGCTCCGGTGTCAGATGCTGGCGCAGGCGCCACATGTGACCGAGCATCGCCAGCGAGCGGGCGAACTGCGGCAGGCTGGAGTTCACGAACTGCGGCGGCACGGGCGCCCCGCCGGGACCGGCCTCCACCGGCACCGCCACTATGTGCGCGGTTCCGTACTGCACGCAGAGCGCCTTGCCGAAGTCGCTGCCGACGACGAGGTACGAGCCCGCGTCGGACGCCGGCGGCACCTGCCGCTGCGCCGCCAGTTCGGCCAGCGTCGGCACCGGCTGACCGGGAACGGCCTGCGCCCAGAAGAACGGCCCGAAATCGACGGGCAGGCCCGCCCACATAAGGGTCTGCGCCACGATGTCGGGCACGCCCTGTCGGGACACCGCCCGCTGATCGAAGCGGAACACGCCCTGCGGCCCGAACGCGCCCGCCAGCTCCTGCCCGATGACCTCCATCGGAACGGCCGGCTGGAGCGGGACCTGCGGCAGCGGCGCCCGTACCGGCGCGGGGCGCGCCGGACCGTCCGCCACCTGGTGCAGCTCACCCTGATGGGTGAGCAGGTGCCGTACGCCCTGCTGACGGCCCGCGTGGTCCGTTCCGTACGGGGCCACGCTGGTGATCCGCACCTGCGGCCAGGTCTCCCGGATCATCCGGGCGCAGTAGCCGCCCGGCAGCTCGCAGGAGGCCAGCTCCGTGTGCAGTTCCAGCACCTGCTGCGGCGGCACGTTCATCGCGCGGAGCTCGTACAGGATCTGCCACTCGGGGTGCGGGGTGCCGGGCGCCGACCGACGGATGAGCTGCTGCTCGGAGCCGTCGGGCGCGCGGTAGCGCAGGACGGCCTGGTAGCCGGGGCCGACGGTGGGCACGCCGGTCGGGACCGGGGGCCGACCCGCGGCGCCGCCCTGCGGCGCACCGGGCGGGCCGGGGGGCGTCGGGGGCTGTCCCACGGACGGACCGGCCAGCATCGTCGCGGCGTGGTCGAGGCCGCCGCCGGGCGCACCGGGCGGCCCGGGCGGCTGCGGCACACCGGGACCGGCGAGCATCGTCGCCGCGTGGTGGGCACCACCGCCGGGAGGCGCTGGGGGCTGCCCCGCACCAGGAGCACCGGGAGCACCGGGCGCACCCGGGGCACCGGGCGGACCGGGAGGCGCCGGAGGCCGACCCACCGCCGGACCGGCCAACATCGTCGCGGCATGGTCGAGCCCACCCCCGACGGACCCACCGGGAGGACCGGGCGGACCGGGAGGCGCGGGCTGCTGCCCGCCACCCGGGGCACCGGGCGGACCGGGAGGCGCCGGAGGCCGACCCACCGCCGGACCGGCCAACATCGTCGCGGCGTGATCGACCCCACCCCCGACCGACCCACCGGGAGCACCGGGCGCACCGGGAGCACCGGGCGGCTGCGGGGGCCCACCGGCCGCACCGGCCGCACCCGCCGCGCCACCCGCCCCACCGGCGGAGCCACCCGCGGAGCCACCCGGCCGGGAGACCTGGGCCTTGCTGGTCGGGGCGTCGGCGATGTCCGCCGCCTCGGGGCGCGGCCCCAACGCGGGAACGACGGCCGTCCTCGGCAACTGGCTGCCGCCGGGCATCAGCGTGGTCCTCGCCTCCGGAGCCACACCGGTGGACGAGGGCGCCTCCTCCAGGTCCGATCCGGACAGCGGCGGCGCGAACACCGTCGCGGGAAGGGGCACGGAGGCCTCGTCGGCGCCGGAGTTCACATCGGTCCCGGCCCAGGGCGTGGCCCCGGTCGGTACCCCGTCGTTCGCGGTCGGCTCGTACGGGACCTCGCCCCCGCGCCGCAGCGGCACCGGCTCGCCGGCCACGCCCGGAGCCGGCGCGGTCTCGGGGGCCGGGGTCGGGACGACCGGCTCGGGCGACACCGGCGACGGGGAGGGCGAGGAGGGTGCCGAGGAGGATCCCCCGCTCCGCGGGATCCCCGCGCGGTCGGCCGCCTCCTGGAGCCACTCCGGCGGACTCAGCATGAACGAGGTCATCTCGGAGTCGATCCGCGGTTGCGGCACCGAGGGCTCGGCGGGGGCCGCCGCGGCCGCGGCGCCGTATTCCTCCTCGTACCGCCGGATGACCTCGCCGACCGGCAGCCCCGGCCACAGCGTCACCTCGCCGCTGTCCCGCGCGATGACCAGCCGCTGCCGGCCGCCGCCGGACACCGGACCTGTGGGCCGGTCCTCGGCCCACACGACGAACCCGAGCCCGAACTCACGTACGCGCACCTCCCGGTGCTGGTACGCGGGGACGTCCCCGTTGATCCACTCCTCGGCGCGCTCCTGCGCCTGCGCAAACGTCACCACAGTGCGATCAACCCTCCATGCCCGGACTCAGCACCGGAACCGAACGTGCGAATCCGCCGTCCACCATCAGACCGGCCACCGTCTCCAGCTCCGGCGGGTTGCCCGCCAGGCGCTCCAGGAAGGCATCGAAATCGGCACCGCACGGCAGCAGCAGCTGATCCACCCGTTCCTGCACCGACCAGCCGTCCCGGTCGCGGGCGTCGTCGAACGGGGAGAACCAGACGGAACCGATCCCCTGGCCCTTCACCTTCACCGCGATCAATCCGCCCTGCACGAAGGCCACGCTCAGGTAGTCCTTCGTCAGGTGGTCGCGCAAGCACTTGTTGACGTAGACGAGGTCGTTGATCGCCGCCTCGTCGCGCACCGTGAAGAACGGCTGGTCGACGAGCAGGCCCAGCTCCACGAACAGGCCGGCGCCCACCGGGGCGCAGCCGCCCGCCGCCTTGAGGAAGGACCGGTACGCCTCGGGCAGCCGGTAGCCGAGGTCCTCCTCGACGCCCTGCACCTGCTGCTCGGAGACCGACACCAGCGCCTTGGGCAGTTCCAGGTGCGCCGGGCGCACTTCCTGGAGGGGGCGCGTACCGCGCTTGTCGTGGTCGACCGGGGCCGTCGCGAGACCGGCGTGGTGCCGCAGCAGCGCCTTGACCTCGACGGGGACCAGTTCCATCCGGCGCGTCCCGGCGACGTGGTGCCAGGTCCAACCGTGCGGGGTCGCCACGGGTCCGACGGTGTCCCACAGTTCGTGGCGCGCCGCGCGCATCGCCGCGTTCGCGGAGACGCAGTCCGTCAGGCGCAGCTCGTCGACGCCGAAGCCCTCCGGCGGCTCGGCGATCTCCACCGCGGCGCGGGCGTAGCGCGAGAAGTCGGGATGACCGTCCCCGTCCATCCGCACTCCGTGGGGATGGCGGGCGGCCCGGACCGGGTCCGGGAAGTGCACGACCTGCCCCGAGTAAGCGGCGTTGGGTGGCGCGGCCTGCTGCCCGAGCCGACCTGTCGTCATGGCGGTAGCCCCCTGCTGGATCTGGCTGGTTCGCCACAGCCTATGCGTTCGGGCAAGACCGACACCCGTCCCTACCCAGTGCGCACGCGCACCAGGCAGGAACATCCGAATTGATACGAATATTCGACCCCGCTTCCACACGGCAGGTGACATTTGACAGGCTGTCCCCGCAGCACGGGGGCGTGCGCGACAGCGGCCACCACCGCCGCCACGGGAGGGAAGGCGCGACCATGCAGACCGCGACACCAGGAAACACGGCAACCCGCACCGACCACGCGGAACCGACGGACGCCGGCGCCACCGGCGCCACCGGCGATCCCCGCCTGCGCTGGAGCAGCACCGACGGCGCCGCCCCACCCGTCCTGCGCTTCCGCCGGGACGGGATCCTGCCCACCGTCGCCGCCGCCCTCTCGGTACGCGGCGAGACGCTGACCGGCACCGCGGGCAAGGCCGACCAGCCGCCCGTGCTCCACCCGCTCGTCCAGGACTTCCTCGACACCCTCACCAGCGGCCAGCGCGAACGTTTCACCGGCCGGTGTCCGGAGGCGATCCTGCTCTCCCGCCACCTCGCCGCCGTGGAAGGCGCCCGCAGCCGGCGCGCCTCCCGCAAGCCCCTGACCGCCGGCGAGGCCCGCCGGTCCCTCAAGCACTCCCGGATCACCGCCCGCCGCATCCGGGAGGACGGCGACCCGCTCCACGGCAGCTACGCGCCGCCCTGCCGCTCCTGCGACGCGCTCCTCAACCACTTCGGCGTACGCCCCGTCGACCTCACCCACCCCGAGTAGCCACCATGACCGCCTCCTCAGCCTCCTACGACCGTTCCTCGGCCACCCGTTTCCCGGGTCCCGTGGACTCCGCGCTGCGCACCGCCGGCTGGGAGCCCGGCCGCTGGGACATCAAGCAGGCCGAATACTGGGCCGACGCGCTGCGCGACCACACCACCCCGGCCGGACACCGCCACACCGTCTTCCCCGCGGCCGTCGAGGCCTGGGCGGAGTTCGGCGGGCTCATCGTGTCCGCCCCCGGGACCGGCCGCCAGATAGCCCCGACCCCGATCCGCCTCGACCCGCTCACCGGCCTGCACCTGGCCCGCACCTTCGCCGACCTCGGCCGGGCCCTGTCGACCCGGCTCTGCCCGCTCGGGGTGGACTCCGACGGCGCGTCCCACCTGGCGATCGACCGCGAGGGCCGCGTCTACGGCATCGACCACACGGGCGACTGGTACCTGGGCGCCGGCCTCGACGAGGCCCTGACCCTGCTCCTGACCGGCCTACAGCCGGCCCGCCTCAGCACGGAGCCCTGAGCCCGCGCCACCACCCGTCGCGGGAGCGGGCGGGGAACCCGGTGTCCCGGACCCCCCGCCCGCTCCCGCCGCCCTACGCCGGCCGCTCGCGCGGCAGCACCGCCGAGACCCGGAAGCCACCGGCGTCCGTCGGCCCCGACACGAACACCCCGCCGAGGCCGACGACCCGTTCGCGCATGCCGACGAGCCCGTTGCCCCCGCTCGGCAGCCCGGGCCTGGTCACGTCGGCCGCGCAGGGACCGTTCTCCACCTGCATGGCCACCTCCCCGTCCCGGTGCGCCAGCCGTACGACGACCCGCGCGCCCGGCGCGTGCTTGTGGCAGTTGGTCAACGCCTCCTGCACCACCCGGTACGCGGTCTGCTCCACCTCCGCCGGGTACGGGTTTTCGCGCCCCTCCCCCTGCACCATCAGCTCGACGACCATCCCTGCCGTCCGGGACTGCCCGATGAGCGCCTCCAGCTCCTCCAGCGAGGGGCCCTCGTCGGACCCGCCGACCGGCGGGCACGCCACCGGCGCCGGCGCCGGCGGCTTCGAGGATCCGGACCGCAGCACCCCGAGCATCTCCCGCAGTTCAGTGAGGGCCTGCCGGCCCATGTCCCCGACCAGCGCGGCGTTGCGCGCCGCCTTCGCGGGGTCCTTCGCGGCGACGGCCTGGAGGGCCGCGGCGTGCACCACCATCAAGGACACCCGGTGCGCCACGACGTCGTGCATCTCGCGCGCGATCCGCGTCCGTTCCTCCGTACGGGCCCATTCGGCCCGCTCCTCCGCCCGGTCCGCCAACAGCGACAGCTCCCGCTCCAGCGAGTCCGCGCGCTCCTGGAGGCTCTCCATCAGCCGGCGCCGGGCGCCCACGTACAGGCCGAGGAGGACGGGCGGCACGGTCAGGGCCACCGACATGAACGCCGACAGCACGAACACGAGCGTGCCGTCGGCCTCGACGTCGCCCCGGGTGCGCATGTACGTCACGACGAACGTCCCGGCGAGCGCCATCGGCGCGAGCGTCGCCACGATCCGCCGGGGCACCTCGGAGGCGGCGAGCGTGTAGAGCCCGACCACCCCCAGCAGGAAGCCCATCATCGCCGGGGTCACGGCGATGCCCACCAGGGCCACCGCGATGGGCCAGCGGCGGCGCAGCACCAGCGTCGACCCCACCACCAGCCCGAACAGCACCCCGACGAACACGGGCACGCCCGCCTCACGAGCGGTCGGCACCCCTTCCAGGGCGCACTCGACGGCGGACACCACCCCCAACCCCACGTCCAGGACGGCCCCCCGCCGTCGCTCCCACCACCAGGGCCCGTCGCGCCCCGCCCCGCCCCGCTCTTCCCCCGTACCGGTCATGCCGACCAGCGTACGCAGGGGGTCCCGCACGCGGGCGAGCCGATTTCCGCGAGCGCGGGCGCGGCGCGCGTACTACGAGGCGCTGATCCAATCCGTCGCGTCGAGGCGTGGTGTTGCGGCATAGTAGGTGCCGTCGATTCAACCGGCCGGTGTTACCGTCCGGTTCGATCGGGATATTCCCCTGTGGTGTAATTGGCAGCACTGAGGCTTTTGGTGCCTTATGTCCGGGTTCGAGTCCTGGCGGGGGAGCTTCGCACGTTCGGGTCCTGACCTCCACGGTCGGGACCCGGCTTCGTTTGTGGATGTTGGGGCCCGGCTATCCTTCACGGGTCCACCACCCGAAGCCGAAGGGCACACCCGTGAGCGCAACCCGCCCGGCAGCCGTCGTCGTACTCGCAGCGGGTGAAGGCACCCGCATGAAGTCGGCCACTCCCAAGGTTCTGCACGAGATCAGCGGGCGCTCGCTCGTCGGTCACGTGGTCGCCGCATCCCGCGAACTGGACCCCACCCACCTCGTGGTCGTCGTGGGTCACGCCCGCGAGCAGGTCACCGAGCACCTCGCCGCGATCGACGCCGACGTGCGCACCGCCGTCCAGTACGAGCAGAACGGCACCGGGCACGCCGTCCGGATGGCGCTGGAGGAGCTCGGCGGACCGGTCGGCGGAACCGTGGTCGTGGTCTGCGGCGACACCCCGCTGCTGACCGGCAGGACCCTCGGCGCCCTGGTCGCCACGCACGATGCGGACGGCAACGCCGTCACCGTGCTGACCGCCGAGGTGCCGGACTCCACCGGCTACGGGCGCATCGTCCGCGACGCGGCCACCGGCGCCGTGACCGCGATCGTCGAGCACAAGGACGCCACCGACGCGCAGCGCGCGATCCGCGAGATCAACTCCGGCGTCTTCGCCTTCGACGGTGCCCTCCTGTCCGACGCGCTCGGCAAGGTCCGCACGGACAACAGCCAGGGCGAGGAGTACCTCACCGACGTCCTCGGCATCCTGCGCGAGGCCGGTCACCGCGTCGGCGCGGCCGTCGGCGCGGACCACCGGCAGATCCTCGGGATCAACAACCGGGTCCAGCTGGCCGAGGCCCGGGCGCTGCTGAACGCGCGCCTGCTGGAGCGGGCCATGCTCGCGGGCGTGACGGTCGTGGACCCGGCGAGCACCTTCATCGACGTGACGGTGACCTTCGGGCAGGACGCCCTGATCCACCCGGGCACCCAACTGCTCGGGAACACGCACGTCGCCGAGGGCGCCGAGGTCGGCCCCAACACCCGCCTGAAGGACACCCGGGTGGGTCCGCGGGCGCGCGTGGACAACACGGTCGCGGACACGGCCGTGATCGGGGAATCGGCGAGCGTCGGCCCGTTCGCGTACCTGCGACCGGGCACGAACCTCGGCCTCAAGGCCAAGGCCGGCACGTACGTCGAGATGAAGAACGCGACGATCGGCGAGGGCACCAAGGTGCCGCACCTGTCGTACGTGGGCGACGCGACGATCGGCGACTACACGAACATCGGCGCGGCCAGCGTGTTCGTGAACTACGACGGTGAGCACAAGCACCACACGACCGTCGGCTCACACTGCAAGACGGGATCCGACAACATGTTTGTGGCTCCCATCACCATCGGGGACGGCGCCTACACGGCCGCCGGCTCGGTGATCACCAAGGACGTGCCGCCCGGCGCACTGGCCGTGGCGCGCGGCCAGCAGCGGAATATCGAGGGCTGGGTGGCCCGCAAGCGTCCCGGCAGCGCGGCGGCGACGGCCGCGCAGTCGACCGCGGACAAGGACCCCGGCCGCCCGTGAGGTGAACTGGCCGGAAACAGGTGCGCCCGCGACGGCGTACCGTGATAGGTGCACGCAATTCGGCTGGCTCACCGTGTGCGGGACGGACGCACATGGGGGCGAGCAGCTTTCCAGACGTCTGAGGAGACAGTGCTGTGACCGGGATCAAGACGACCGGCGAGAAGAAGCTGATGCTCTTCTCCGGCCGCGCCCACCCCGAGCTGGCCGAGGAGGTCGCACACCAGCTGGGAGTCGGCCTCGTGCCGACCAAGGCTTTCGACTTCGCGAACGGTGAGATCTACGTCCGCTTCCAGGAGTCGGCTCGCGGCGCGGACTGCTTCCTGATCCAGAGCCACACGGCTCCGATCAACAAGTGGATCATGGAGCAGCTGATCATGATCGACGCGCTGAAGCGCGCGTCGGCACGCTCCATCACCGTGATCGTCCCGTCCTACGGCTACGCCCGTCAGGACAAGAAGCACAAGGGCCGCGAGCCGATCTCGGCCCGTCTGGTCGCGGACCTGCTGAAGACCGCGGGTGCGGACCGCATCCTCACGGTCGACCTGCACACGGACCAGATCCAGGGCTTCTTCGACGGCCCGGTGGACCACCTGTCGGCCCTCTCGGTCCTCGCGGACTACGTCGGCGCCAAGGTGGACCGCACCAAGCTGACGATCGTCTCCCCGGACGCCGGCCGCGTCCGCGTCGCCGACCGCTGGTGCGACCGCCTGGACGCCCCGCTGGCGATCGTGCACAAGCGCCGCGACAAGGACGTCGCCAACCAGGTGACCGTCCACGAGGTCGTCGGTGAGGTCCGCGGCCGCGTCTGCGTCCTGGTCGACGACATGATCGACACCGGTGGCACCATCTGCGCCGCGGCCGACGCCCTGTTCGCGCACGGCGCCGAGGACGTCATCGTCACGGCCACGCACGGCATCCTGTCGGGCCCGGCCGCCGACCGCCTGAAGAACTCCAAGGTCAGCGAGTTCGTGTTCACGAACACCCTGCCGGACCCGTCCGACCTGGAGCTCGACAAGATCACCGTGCTGTCGATCGCACCGATGATCGCCCGCGCCGTGCGCGAGGTCTTCGAGGACGGTTCGGTGACGAGCCTCTTCGAGGAGCAGCAGTAACCGTTCCTCGGTTAGATCCTTTTGGTGCGGCCTCCCCCGCCCGGGTACACTCCACGAGTTGCTCGGCGAGGGAGGCCGTACCCGTTTCGGGTCCGGACGCTCCGTTATCGACGCGCTCTTCGTAGCAGGCCGTTCCGGCCGGGTGACTGTCGTCCATTTCCGTCACCCCACGAGGAGTGAGCATGTCCGAGGTCAAGCTTTCCGCCAAGATCCGTGACACCTTCGGCAAGGGCTCCGCCCGCCAGGCCCGTCGCGACGCCCTGACCCCCGGTGTCATCTACGGTCACGGCACCGAGCCGAAGCACGTCAACGTCGACGCCCACGCCCTTCAGCTGGCGCTGCGCACCCCGAACGTCCTGCTCTCCCTGGACCTGGGCGACGCCGGCACCGAGCTGGTCATCCCGAAGGCCGTGCAGAAGCACCCGCTGAAGCGCTCGATCTCCCACGTCGACTTCCTGATCGTCAAGAAGGGCGAGAAGGTCACCGTCGACGTCGCGATCGTCACCGAGGGCGAGCTGGCCGCCGGCGGCAACATGCTGGAGACCCTCCAGAACACCATCTCCGTCGAGGCCGAGGCCACCCACATCCCGACCGAGGTCACCGTCTCCATCGCGGGCCTCGAGGCCGGCGACACCATCCACGCCAAGGACCTGGTCCTCCCGAAGGGCACCACCCTGGCCGTCGACGGCGACATCGCCGTCCTCCAGGTCGTGGCCCCGCAGGCCGAGGAGCCGGCCGCCGACGCCGAGGGCACCGAGGCCTGAGCCTCGCCCCACCCCCTCAGCAGTTGCTGACCGACCGCCGTCCGGCTCCACTGGAGCGGGACGGCGGTCGTTCTCGTGTACGGGCTCAACGCGTAAGGAGCTTTTGATGTCGGACGACGCGGCGCCCTGGCTGGTCGTCGGCCTGGGCAACCCCGGGCCGGAGTACGCGGGCAACCGCCACAACATCGGGTTCATGGTGGCCGACCTGCTGGCCGAACGGATCGGCGGCAGGTTCAAGGCGCACAAGGCCCGGGCCCAGGTGGTCGAGGGCCGCATCGGCCCGCCGGGCCCGGCGAACCGCCGGGTGGTGCTGGCGAAGCCGATGTCGTTCATGAACCTGTCGGGCGGCCCGGTGACGGCCCTGCGCGACTTCTACAAGGTCCCGTTGGACCGGGTCGTCGCGGTCCACGACGAGTTGGACATCGACTACCCGACGCTGCGCCTGAAACTGGGCGGCGGCGACAACGGGCACAACGGCCTGAAGTCGATGACGAAGTCGATGGGCCCGGACTACCACCGGGTCCGTTGCGGCATCGGCAGGCCGCCCGGTCGGATGCAGGTCGCGGACTTCGTGCTGAAGGACTTCTCCTCGACGGAGCGCAAGGAGCTGGACTGGTTCGTGGACCGGTCCGCGGACGCCGTGGAGAGCCTGATCCAGGAGGGCCTGGAGCGGGCCCAGTCCACGTACAACTCGTAGGGCGCACGGGAAGGGCCCCCGCCACCGGAGGAATCCGGTGACGGGGGCCCTTCCCGCGTGCGGGTGCGGGTCAGCCGGTGTTGCGCAGGCCGGCGGCGACGCCGTTGACGGTGAGCAGCAGGGCGCGGGCCAGCAGCGGGTCCGCCTCCTCGCCGCGGGCGACCGCCGCGCGCTGGCGGGCCAGCAGGGAGACCTGGAGGTAGGAGATCGGGTCCAGGTAGGCGTCGCGGACGGCGAAGGTCTGCTGGAGGACCGGGTTGGAGTCCAGGAGCTCCTTGCCGCCGGTGATGCGCAGGACCTCGCGGACCGTGAGCTCGTGTTCGGCCTCGATGCGGGCGAAGACGTGCTTGAGGTTCTCCGGGACGAGGGTGTCGACGTAGTGCCTCGCGATGCGCAGGTCGGTCTTGGCGAGGGTCATCTCGACGTTGGAGAGGAAGTTGCGGAAGAAGTGCCAGCGCTCCCCCATCTCGCCGAGCGCCGCGTCCTGACCGGCCTCGCGCAGGGCCTTGAGGCCCGAGCCGACGCCGTACCAGCCGGGGACGATCTGGCGGGACTGGGTCCAGCCGAACACCCACGGGATGGCGCGCAGTCCGTCGAGGCCGGCGCCCGAGTCGGGGCGGCGGGAGGGACGGGAACCCAGGTGCAGGTCGGCGAGCTGGTCCACGGGGGTGGCCGCGAAGAAGTACGCGGGCAGGTCCGGGTCCTCGACGAGCGCCCGGTAGGCGCCGTGCGCGGCGTCGGACACGATGTCCATGGCCGCGTCCCAGCGGGCGAGGGCCTCGTCGGACTGGCGGGGCGCGGTGTGCAGGGCGGAGGCCTGGAGGGTGGCCGCGACGGTCAGTTCCAGGTTCTCGCGGGCCAGCGAGGGGACGAGGTACTTGTCGGAGATGACCTCGCCCTGCTCGGTGACCTTGATCTCGCCTTCGAGGGTGCCCCAGGGCTGCGCGAGGATCGCGTCGTGCGAGGGGCCGCCACCGCGGCCGACGGTGCCGCCGCGGCCGTGGAAGAGGCGCAGGCGCACGCCGTAGCGGTGCGCGACGTCACGGAGCCGGCGCTGGGCGCGGTGGATCTCCCACTGGGAGGTGGTGATGCCGCCGAACTTGGAGGAGTCGGAGTAGCCGAGCATGACCTCCTGGACGTCGCCGCGCAGTGAGACGAGGCGGCGGTAGGAGGGGTCGGCGAGCATCTCGTCGAGGATGACGTCGGCGGCGCGGAGCTCGTCGGTGGTCTCCAGGAGCGGGACGATGCCGATCTTGGCCCAGCCGCCGTGGAGGTCGAGGAGACCGGCCTCGCGGGCGAGGACGGCTGCGGCGAACACGTCGTCGGCGCCCTGGCACATCGAGATGATGTAGGACTCGATGACCTCGGGACCGAACTTCTCGAAGGCGTCCTTGATCGCGCCGAAGACACCGAGGGTCTTCTGCCCGGCCGCGTCGAGCGGTGCCGGGGTGGGCGCCAGCGGCCGGCGGGAGCGCAGCTCCTTGGCGAGCAGCTTCTGCCGGTAGTCGCGCGGCATGTCGGCGTAGCGCCAGGACTCCTCGCCGAGCCGGTCGAAGAGTTGCCCGAGGGCGTGGTGGTGGGCGTCCGCGTGCTCGCGCACGTCCATGGTCGCCAGCTGGAGGCCGAAGGCGGCCAGCGTGCGGATGGTGCGGTCCATGCGGCCGTCGGCGAACAGCGCGCCGCGGTGCTCGCGCAGGGAGGTCTGGACGAGGGTGAGGTCGGTGAGCAGCTCGGCGGTGCCGAGGTAGTCGCGACCCTCCTCGTGCGGGGTGCCCTTGGCGAGACGGTCGCGGGTGTTGACCAGCTTCTGCCGGATGCAGGTGGCCTTCAGGCGGTACGGCTCCTCGGCGTTCAGCCGCTTGTAGCGGGGGCTGATCTCGGGGAGGCGTTCCAGGTCGGCCTGGAGGGAGGTGAGGAGTTCCTCGGTGGCCCCGGTGTAGCGGATCGAGTTGGACAGCAGCCCGCGCAGGAAGTCGATCAGCTCCAGCGCGTCGGTGATGCCGTGCTCGTGCTGGAGGATCAGGACGTCGCGGGTGACGTCGGGCGTGACGTTGGGGTTGCCGTCGCGGTCGCCACCGATCCAGGTGCCGAAGGTGAGCGGGCGGGTGCCCGCGGGGATCTCCACGCCGACGCGCTGGAGCTCGGCGGCGAGGTCCTCCAGGACGTCGCCGACGGCGCCGGCGTGCAGCTCGTCGAGGTAGTAGATGGCGTTGCGGGCCTCGTCGGCGGGCTCGGGACGGACCACGCGCAGCTCGTCGGTCTGCCAGACGAGGTCGATGTTCTCGGCGAGCCGCAGGTCGTGGCGGCGGCGCTCACCGGCGCCCGAGACGGGCTCCTCCAGGAGCGCGGCGATGCGGCGCAGCTTGTTCAGGACGCTGCGGCGGGCCGCCTCGGTGGGGTGCGCGGTGAAGACGGGACGGACGTTGAGGTTCTTGACCGTCTGCCGCAGGTGCTCGGGGTCGGCGTCCTTGAGCATGTCGGCGGTGCGGGCGAGGAGCCCGCCCTCGGCGGCGCGGTGGGCCCGGAGCTCCTTGCCGCGGTGCACCTGCTCGGTGACGTTGGCGAGGTGGAAGTAGGTGGAGAAGGCGCGCACAAGCTTGGCGGCGGTCTCCAGGTCGGTGTCGCCGAGGAGGGTGGCCGCGGCTTCGCCGTCGGTGCGCGTCAGCGCGCGGACGCGTTCGACGAGATCGAGGAGGTCCTGGCCCTCCTGGCGTACGAGGGTCTCCCCGAGGAGGTCGCCGAGGCGGCGGATGTCCGCGCGCAGCTCTGCGTTGGCCGTGTCCGCTGCGGTGGCGGAGACGGAGGTGACGGGGGCCTGGTCAGCACTGCTCACAGGTGCGGCTCCTTGCAGTGTTCGAGCGCTACTGGGCGGGGGGCTGCCCGGGTGCGCGCGGCGGTGCCGCGTCCTGATGCGCAGCTCGGGCTGCCCGTGCGGACCGCGCTGTCCGACGAGAACAGGATAGGTGGCCCGTGCCGGTGCCCCGGTAGGGCGCCCGCCCTGTGGACGCGCGCGGCGGCGCGGCACGGCGCCCGGGGAGGTCGCCGGGCGTGCTCCTCTTGCCGGATGCGGGACCTTTGCCATACTTACGACGCCGTAGGTTACGGACCCGTAGGTCCGCGCCCGGCGCCTGCCGACTCCTCACCCCCCGGGGGAACCCCCATGACCACCAGTCCGGATCTGATCGAGGACGCCACGTCGTCCTCCGCGCGCGCGAGCGCCACCCCGTCCGACCCGTCCGCCACGCTCGGCGGGGAGAACAAGCGGTCCATCGAGCAGATCGCCCTGCTGCTGTTCATCACCGTCCCCTTCCTCGCGCTGCTGGCGGCGATCCCGCTGGCCTGGGGCTGGGGGGTGAGCTGGCTGGACGTGGGCCTGATGGTGTTCATGTACTTCCTCGCCTGCCACGGCATCACCATCGGCTTCCACCGGTACTTCACGCACGGCTCCTTCAAGGCGAAGCGGCCGCTGCGGATCGCCCTGGCGATCATGGGGTCGATGGCGGTGGAGGGTCCGCTGGTGCGCTGGGTCGCCGACCACCGCAAGCACCACAAGTACTCCGACCACGAGGGCGACCCGCATTCGCCGTGGCGGTTCGGCGAGACGCTGCCGGCCCTGATGAAGGGCCTGTGGTGGGCGCACATCGGGTGGCTCTTCGACGAGGAGCAGACGGACCAGCAGAAGTACGCCCCGGACCTGATCAAGGACCCGGCGATCCGGCGGATCTCGCGCGACTTCATCTACTGGACGATGTTCTCGCTGGCGATCCCGCCGCTGGTGGGCGGTCTGGTGACGATGTCCTGGTGGGGCGCGTTCACGGCGTTCTTCTGGGGTTCGCTGGTGCGCGTGGCGCTGCTCCACCACGTGACCTGGTCGATCAACTCGATCTGTCACGCCGTGGGCAAGCGGCCGTTCAAGTCCCGGGACCGCAGCGGCAACGTGTGGTGGCTGGCGGTGCTCTCGTGCGGGGAGTCCTGGCACAACCTGCACCACGCCGACCCGACGTCGGCGCGGCACGGCGTGCTGCGCGGGCAGGTCGATTCGAGCGCGCGGCTGATCCGCTGGTTCGAGCAGCTGGGATGGGCGTCGGACGTGCGTTGGCCCTCGGCCGACCGGATCGCCGCCCGGCGCCAGGAAAAGATGTCGAACGCGGCATGATGGGGGACGTGGCGATCGACGGCAGCAGTTCCAGCAGCGACAAGCCCCGGCGAGGCCGTCGGGTCCGGATGACGGGCGCCGAGAGGCGTCAGCAACTGCTGGACATCGGCCGCACCCTGTTCGCGGAGAAGGGCTTCGAGGGCACGTCGGTGGAGGAGATCGCGGCCAAGGCCGGGGTGTCCAAGCCGGTGGTGTACGAGCACTTCGGCGGCAAGGAGGGCCTGTACGCGGTGGTGGTCGACCGCGAGATGCGCCAACTGCTGGACGGGGTGACGGGGGCCCTGACGGCGGGGCACCCGCGGGAGCTCCTGGAACAGGCCGCGTTCGCCCTGCTCGATTACATCGAGAGCTATACGGACGGCTTCCGGATCCTGGTCCGGGATTCGCCCGTGGCCCAGTCGACGGGCACCTTCGCCTCGCTGATCAGCGACATCGCCACGCAGGTCGAGGACATCCTGGGTCTGGAGTTCAAGGCCCGCGGGTTCGATCCGAAGCTGGCGCCGCTGTACGCGCAGGCGCTCGTCGGGATGGTGGCGCTGACGGGCCAGTGGTGGCTGGAGACCCGGCAGCCGAAGAAGGCCGAGGTCGCCGCGCACCTGGTGAACCTGTCCTGGCACGGGTTGGAGAACCTGGAGGCCAGGCCCCGACTGGTGGGCCACCGAAAGAACTGAGCGGCGGGAACGGGGCTGCGGGAACGGGCCCACGGGAACCCACCGCGGTCGGCACGGCGGACGCGACGGCGCCCCGTCACCGGAGATCCGGTGACGGGGCGCCGT